>JBBRFD010000022.1:0-40243 GCA_038224985.1 Reyranellales bacterium | reverse complement strand
CGCCGGCCGCGTCGCATGGTCGGCCATGCGCTCCTCCGGCCCGGTCTCGCCCGCCGCCGCCCATTCGTAGGACACCAGCAGGACGGCCTGCGCCACATTGAGCGAGGAGAATTGCGGATTGAGCGGGATCGACAGCGCGGTGTCGGCGTGGACGAGATCGTCGTTCTCCAGGCCCGTCCGCTCCGGTCCGAACAGAATGCCCACGGCATCGCCTTGCCCGACCCAGCCACGCACTTCCTCGGCAGCGCGCCGGGCCGTGACGATGCGCTGCGAGAGCTCGCGGTTGCGCGCCGTGGTGGCAACGACACGCTGCAGATCGGCCACCGCCTCGGCCACCGTTTCGAAAACCTCGGCCTCGTCCAGCACGATGTCGGCGCCCGAGGCGGCGCGCTGCGCCCGCTCGTTGGGCCAGCCGTCGCGCGGCGCCACGAGGCGCAGGCGCGACAGCCCGCAGTTCAGCATGGCGCGCGCCGCCATGCCGATATTCTCGCCGAGCTGCGGACGCACCATGATAATGGTGGGGATGGCGGCCTGCACCGGCTGGCCTTTCGATGCTCTTCCCATGCCGCCCTATATCGCGCCTAGCGCGCCGGCATAAGGGCTTGCTTGCGCATGAAGATCAGCAACGGGATCACGACGATCGTGCACAGCGTCATGGCGCGGAAGTCGTTGAGGTAGCCGATCATGGCGGCCTGGCGGTTGATCTCGAGATCCCAGACCGCCAGCGCTTGCGAGGCCGCCCCCGGCATGGTGTTGCCGAAGGGCCAGCCACTGCTCCACGGGTTCAGCGTTTCGACCATTTCGGAGCGGTTGGCCTGCGTGCTGCGCGACAGCAGCGAGACCAGCACGGCGATGCCGATGCTGGCGCCGAGATTGCGCAGCAGCGCGTTGATCGCCGCCGCCTCGGTGCGCAGGCGCAGTGGGATGGTGGCGAAGGTGAGCGTCGTCAGCGGCGGGAAGACGAGACCGAGGCCGAAGCCCAGCGCCACGCCGTTCCACACGACGCGCTCCTCGCTGATGTCGAGATTGAACTGAGTGGTGTCCCACAGCGACAGGGCGCAGAGCGTCAACCCGGCGCCGATCAGCAGGCGCGAGTCGACACGGCCGATCAGGCGCGAGACCAGCATCATCGCCACCATCATGCCGGCGCCGCGCGGCGCCATCACCAGCCCCGCCGTGAACACGGGATAGCCCTTGAGCTGCTGCAGGAAGGGCGGCATCAGCGTCGCCGAGACGATCAGCACCAGGCCGGCAAGCGCGGTGAAGATCAAACCGACCATCAGGTTGCGGTCCTTGAACAGGTCGCGCGGCAGGAAGGGATGGCTGTCGGTCATCATGTGAATGACGAACATCAGCGTGGCGATGCCGGCCACCGCGGTCTCGATGATGATCTCAAGCGAGTCGTACCAGTCGAGCTGCTGGCCGCGGTCGAGCATGAGCTGGAAGGTACCGATGGCAATGGCGATCAGGGCGAAACCCATGAGATCGAAGGGCCGGGCGCGGTCGTTGGCGCCGCCGCGCACCAACACCAGCAGGCCGGCGGCGCAGACGATACCCACCGGCAGGTTGACGTAGAAGACCCAGCGCCATGAATACTCGTCGGTCAGCCAGCCGCCCAGCGACGGGCCGGTGATCGGGCCCAGCATCGTGCCGACGCCCCAGATCGCCATGGCCTTGCCCTGCTCCTCGCGCGGATAGGTCTCCATCATCAATGCCTGTGAGATCGGCACGAGTGCTGCGCCAAAGCCGCCCTGCAGGGCGCGGAAGAGAACGAGCTGTTCCAGAGTTTGCGCCGCGCCGCAGAGCATCGAGACGATGGTGAAGCCGACGACGCAGGTCACCATGACGCGGCGCAGGCCGAAGCGCATGGCACAGAAGCCGGCCAGCGGCGTCATGATGGCGGAGGACACGATATAAGAGGTGATGACCCAGGAGACCTGCTCCTGCGTCGCCGAGAGCGAACCCTGGATCGAGGGCAGCGCCACGTTGGCGATGGTGCCGTCGAGCGCGTGCATGATGGTGGCCATCATGACTACGCCGGTGATCAGGCGCCGCCGGCGGAGCACCGCCGGATCGGTCGTCATGGCTTGCTGGCTTCGCGCGGCTTGAGGTCGTCGCGCGCGGTGGCCGAGGCGCTGGAAAGCCCCAGCGTTTTGCCAAGGCCGGCCCAGATGTCGTTCATCGAGCGGGTATGGCCGGTGTCTATGTCGATGGTGGTGCTCATGCCCATGCGCAGCGGCGGATCGCCGTCCTGGCGCAGGACCTCGATGCGCACCGGGATGCGCTGCACGACCTTGACCCAGTTGCCGCTGGCATTCTGCGGCGGCAGCACGGCGAACTCTGCGCCCGTCGCCTGGGCGATGCTCTTGACCGTGCCGCGCCATTCGACGTCGGGATAGGTATCGACGCGGATGGTGACCAGCTGGCCCGGCCGCACGCGCGTGAGTTCGGTTTCCTTGAAGTTGGCCTCGATCCAGAGGTCGGTATCGGCCACCACCGCCATGATCGCCGTACCGGTGGTGGCGTAGCTGCCGGCCACCGGCTTCTTGGAGACGATGCCGTCGAGCGGCGCCTCGATGCTGGTGCGGCGGAGGTTGATCAGCGCTTCCTCGCGCGACGCGGCGATCTGCTTCACGCGCGGATGATCGTCGACCTTGATCTTGGGATCGCCGGCAAGCTGTGCCTCGATGCGCGTCAGGTCCTCTTCCGCCACGGCGATGCGCTGGCGGGCGACGTCGAGATCGCGGCGCGCCTCGTCGAGGCGCTGCGTCGAGGCGAAGCGGCGCTGCTGCAGGTCGCTCTGGCGATCGAAATCGGCCTGGGCATAGGTCTGCTGGCTGAGCGCCGACTTGATCTCCTCGCGCTTGGTGCGCCACTGCGCGCGAAGCCCGCGGATCTCGGCGCGCTGGGTCTCGAGTTCGGCCTCGATCTTGTCGAGTGCCAGGCGGTAAGGCGTCTCATCGAGGCGGAACAGGAGCTGGCCGCGCGACACGCGCTGGTTCTCCTGGATGGCGACCTCGGTGATCAGACCGCTCAACTCGGTGGCAATGAAGGCGCGCTCGCCCTTCACATAGGCATTGTCGGTGGCGACGTAGCGGCCGGCCATCAGCCACAAGCCGGTGGCCACGACGATGGCGATCGCGGGCAGCGACCACATGATGGCGCGCGCAACGATGCGACCGCCAATCGCCTTCTTGACCGGGCGGGGTGTCACCGCGACCAGCGGCTCGTTGGGCTCCAGATGTTCTCCGTCTCGCACGCTATATATGGTCTGCCTGAGAGGCTAAATCGTCAACGGGAGAGCGGGCATAGCTGCTAGGTGGCCGCTGATTAAGGGGAAACGGGCACCTTGGCGCCGTCCCGGAACAACTTGTAGGTCAGCGCGTCATACAAGGCGTTGTAGGAGGCATCGACGATGTTCGGCGAGACGCCGAGCGTGGTCCAGCGCCGGCCCTTCGCATCTGCACTCTCGATCATGACGCGGGTGGTGGCGGCGGTGCCGCCCGCCGAGTCGAGGATACGCACCTTGAAGTCGACCAGCCGCATGTCCTCGAGCTCAGGATAGACCGGGACCAGCGCCTTTCGCAGCGCAGCATCGAGCGCATTAACGGGGCCGTTGCCCTCGCCCACTTCCATCGCCCGCGCGCCCGCCACGTCGAGCTTCACCGTCGCCTCGGACATGGCGATCGACTGCCCCTTGGCGTTGACGCGGCGCTCGGCCAGCACGCGGAAGCTCTGCAGCGTGAAGTAGTCCGGCACGCTATGCAGCTCATGGCGTGCTAGCAGCTCGAAGGAGGCGTCGGCGCCGTCATAGGCATAGCCCTCGGCCTCGCGTTCCTTGACGATCTCCAGCAGGCGCGCGACGCGCGGGTCCTTGGGATCGACCTCCAGTCCGATCAGGCGAAAACGCGCCATCATGTTGGAACGGCCGGCCTGGTCGCTGACGACGATGAGGCGCTGGTTGCCCACCACCTCGGGATCGATGTGCTCGTAGGTCTTGGGGTCCTTCTCGACCGCCGAGACATGCAAGCCGCCCTTGTGGGCGAAAGCGCGCGTGCCGACATAGGCGGCGCTGCGGTTGGGCACGATGTTGAGGCGGTCGTCGAGCAGGCGCGACAGATGCGTGAGCCGCGACAGCGCGTCGGGCACCAGGCCCGTGTCGTAGCCCATCTTCAGCACGAGGTTGGGAATGAGCGCGATCAAATTGGCGTTGCCGCAACGCTCGCCCAATCCGTTGATCGTGCCCTGCACCTGGCGCGCGCCGGCACGAACGGCGGCCAGCGTATTGGCCACGGCGTTCTCGGTGTCGTTATGGGTATGGATGCCCAGTCGCTCGCCCGGGATCGTCTTGCAGACCTCGCCGACGATGCGCTCGATCTCGTGCGGCAGCGTGCCGCCATTGGTGTCGCAAAGCACCAGCCAGCGCGAGCCGGCTTTCTCGGCGGCCTTGAGGCAGGCCATGGCGTAATCGGGATTGGCCTTGTAGCCGTCGAAGAAATGCTCGGCATCGAACATCACCTCTTCCATGCGCGTCTTGGCATAGGCCAGCGAATCGCCGATCATCTCGAGGTATTCGCCGCGGTCGACTTCCAGCGCCACATCGACATGGAAATCCCAGGTCTTGCCGACCATGCAGACGTTGCGCGCCTTGGTCTGCAGGATGGCGGCGAGACCGGGGTCGTTGGCGGCGCTGCGGCCGGCGCGGCGGGTCATGCCGAAGGCGGTAAACTTGGCGTTCTTGAATTCCGGCGGGTCGGCGAACAAGCGGTCGTCGGTCGGATTGGCGCCCGGCCAGCCGCCCTCGATGTAGTCGATGCCCAGCAGGTCGAGTTCGCGGGCGATCGCGGCCTTGTCGGCCACGGTGAAGTCGACGCCCTGGGTCTGGGCACCGTCCCGCAGGGTGGTGTCGAACAGATAAATGCGGTTGGACTGGGTCATAGGGCGCGCATCATAGTGTCGGCGAGCGATAAAGATAGGCGGCGGGGATGGCCGAAACAGAGCGATACAGGACGGCCTGGAAGGCACGGCGGACGCGCTTCTTCCTGTATTACGGCATCATGATCGCCCTGATGGTCGGGGGGCTGTTCGTCGCCCTCTCGCCCCCGGGCCACTGGCCTATGCCCCCTGAAGCCCTGCTCTGCTTTGGCATCGTCGGCATGATCTGCGCCGCTGCATGGCTCAACCAGTTCCGCTGCCCGCGCTGCGGCGATATCTTCTTGCGCCAATGGGTGCGCGGCCGCCTTACTTATTGGGGCGACGCGTCGAAATGCGAACACTGCGGCCTGCACGTAAATGAAATCCCGGGAGAGGCGCCATGACTACCGCCACCACGATCACCGAACTGCGCACGAGCCTTTTACGCGTGCCGTGGAAAGGCTCCCCACCGGCCGCCGGCATCCTCGCAGCACCACTGCGCGACATCTATGTGCTCGAAATCGAGACCCAGGGCGGGTTGATCGGCATGAGCTACCTGATGCCGCTGCGCGGCGGCATTCACACCATCGATGCCTGCATGAAGGAGCTGGTGGCGCCGCACCTGATCGGCCGCGATGCCACCGAGATCGAGGGCATCTGGCAGACCTTATATAAGAGCAACTTCTGGCTGGGCCGCATGGGCGTCACCGTCTTCGCCCAAAGCGCCGTCGACATGGCGCTGTGGGACATCGTCGGCAAGCGCGCCAGCCTGCCGCTGTTTCGCCTGTGGGGCGCCGCCCGTACCGAGATCCCGGCCTATGGCTCGGGCTGTTTCCGCGGCCTCGGCAAGGACGGCATGATCGCCCGCGCCCAGGAATTCACGGCGATGGGCCTCAAGGCCATCAAGATGCAGGTCGCCCATATCCGGCCCTGGCGCGAGGACGTGCAGAACGTCCGCGCCATGCGCGACGCCATGGGTCCGGGCATCGAGATCATGATCGACGTCAACATGGGCTGGGACGCCGACACCGCCATCCAGGCCGGCCATCGCATCGACGAGTTCGATCCCTACTGGCTGGAAGAACCTGTCATGGCCGAGGACTTCGCCGGCTACCGCCGCATCGCCGCGGCGCTTAAAACCCGCATCGTCGGCGGCGAGAGCCATTTCACCCGCCAAGACCTGCGCCCGTTCTTCGAGGCGCCGCATCCCGTGCCGATTTTGCAGCCCGACCCGATGCGCGGCGGCTTCACCGAGTTGCGCAAGATCGCCGCCGCCGCCGAGCCCTGGGGCATTCGCCTGGCGCCGCATCTCTTCCACGAGACGATGGTGCATGTGCTGGCCTCGATTCCCAATGCCAGCTACCTCGAATACATGGACTGGAACGACGACCTCTGGATCGAACCGATCCTGCCCTCGAAGGAGGGCACCATGTCGCCGCCGGAACGGCCGGGCCATGGGCTGGCGTTCAGGCCGGAAATCCTGAAAGACTTCCGGGTCGGAGGACAAAGGATCACCGGGTGATGAGGAAGGCCGCAGCTCTTCTTCTGACGTTCGCCGTCGCGGGCATTGCTTCAGGCGCATCAGCGCAGGTGGCAACGCTCAGGGTCACCGATCACTCGGCGACCAAGACCTATACGCACCGGGAATTGCTGCACTATCCCGGCCTGCATCCGGTCACCGTCGAGGATCGTCTCTACGGCAAGCCGATGAATTACCTCGCCGTGCCGATGGCCGACTTCCTGCGCAACATGCGGTTGGGCGACGACGACTATCTGAAGGCGATATCGAGCGACAACTACGCCGTGTCGATTCCCGTCCGCCTGCTGCGGCCGCCGCAGGCGATCGATGTCGAAGCCTTCCTCGCCATCGAGGATCCCGCCAAACCCTGGCCGGCACCGCCCAAAGACAGCGACAAGGATCGCACCGGGCCTTTCTACATCGTCTGGAAGAGCAAGGCCGCGGGACAGGTCAGCCGCGAATATTGGAGCGACCAGCTCGCCTCACTCACCGTCGTCGACAACCCGCTGAAGCGCTGGCCCGGCCTCGATGTCGCCGCCGCGGTGCCGCACGCCGATCCGGTGCGCAACGGCCTCGACCGGTTCGTGGCACTCTGCATCACCTGCCACAAGGTCAAGGGCATCGGCGGTGCCGGCGCCGCGTCAGGTCCCGATCTCGCCCAGCCGAAGAGCGTGCTCAAGTCCATGGACGCTGCCACCTTCAGGAAGTTCGTGCGCAATCCGAAATCGCTGCGGCCCGAGTCGAAGATGCCGAAGTTCGACGAGACTGCACTGCACGACGAAGATCTCGACGCGATGATCGCCTGGCTGGCTCACACGTCGAAGTGAGTCAGAGCCGCGCGACGTAGCGTAGGCTGGTGTCGACGGCGTCGCCGAGCCCGAGCTTGTCGTGGTACGAGGTTTCGAATCCCTTGACCACGGCGGCGGCGCGTTCGGCGGGCGTGCCGTGATGGCCGGGCCGGTTCACCATGTTGTCGCCGAAAGTGAACTGCGTCTTGGCAAAAACCTCGGCGGGGAAGCTGGCGCGCTCGCGTTTGCGCATGCCGGCGAAATAGCCGGCGAAGAAATCGGCATTGAGCTCCGAGCGCTTGACCGTCGGCTGGCCGGCCTTCAGCCGCTCGGAGAGGCCCATCTTGTATTGCAGGATATGGCCGAACTCATGGGCGCAGACGGCGGCGACGCAGGCATCGGGCGCTTCGGGTTGCCGCATCAGGCGCGCGAGCAGGCGCTGGCCCATCAGCACCGTGCCGTCGGCGCGCTTCATGCGCACCCTCGTGGTGGCATAGGCATTCAGTCCTTCACGGTCGTCGTAGAAGGCGAAGCCCGGCAGCACGTTCAGCAGATCGGCGCAGCGCGCCAGCGAGTTGGCCAGCGCACGGTCGAAATCGCGGTCGCCCGAACTGGAGACGATCTCCTCCTTGCCGCTGAAGTATTGTCCGGTCGGTGCGCCATTCGGATAGATGCGCTCGATATCGGAGTCGGCCAGCGTGCAGCCCAGCGTATTGGGCGCCTGCCTGCCCTGGGCATGGCAGGTGCAGCTTGCGTCGACGCCGAAGGAAAGCGTGAGGAGACCGCCGAACAGGACGTCGCGACGCAGGGCCATGACCGGTTCCGTCAGCAGAGGTTGGGAAATTTCTGGCAGGCCGTCGACGCTTCACTGCCCCCGGTGGGGCGCGGCGGCGGGACGGTCACGGGCGGCTGAGAAGAGCTCGACGACGGCGCCGAGGATGACGTCGGTCCTAGGATAACAGGTCCCGTCACGGCACCCGAGGTGGTCGTGTTCGAGGCGCCTGATGTGCTGCGCCGGCCGATGGTGAACTCGACATACTCGACGCGACTGGTGCGTTCGGAATAACCGACCTGCCAGTTCGACACGCCGTGCTCATGCGTGGCCACCAGCATCCAGGTCGTGCCGCGCGCCAGCGGCTGGGCGCTTTCGAGCGTGACGTTCCTTACCGGGCCGAGCCGCGCCAGCGAAGGATAGATGCCGGAATTGTTGGTCTGCTCGGCGACCACGCGGCGCACGCTGTCGCCGTAGAGCACGGGCTGCGACTTGCCGGTCCGCCACTGGTCGGCGACCTGGATCACGAAGGAGCGCGGGTTGATCTGCGCCGATGCCGGCGCTGCGACAGCAGAGATCGCCAGGCCGAGCACGGCCATCAGCCACATCGCCAAACCGGAAAATACGCCGCGCATCCCGCTCCTCGTCCTGCACCCAGGGGCAATACAGCCTTCGCCGGCCGGCAGGGTCAAGAGCCGAGCTGCTTCACCCCAGCCGCTTTACCGTCGCTTCGGCGAAGCGTTCCGCCGAGGGTGGGTCGAACTCCATGAACAGGGCGGGCTCGAGCACTTCGACCTCGATCACGATCAGCTGACCATCGCGGACCACGCCGTCGACCCGGGCATAGAGCGGCATTTCCGGCAAGACGCGCAGTGTCTCGGCGCCTTTCTCCCGCACCCCCACGTTCGGCACTTCCCTCTCCCGGGTAGCGCCGAAGCGGGAATTGACGCGGAACTCGCCCGCCTTGGGCCGCTTGCGGATGGCATGGCTGAAGACGCCGTCGAAATAGACCAGCGAGACCTCGCCCTCGGCGATCTCGGGCAGGAACTCCTGCACCATCAACCCGCGGTCGGAGGCGAGCGGCACCAGCCGGGCGATGGCGCCCGCCAGGTCGCCATGCTCGACAAGCTCGACGGCATAGCCGCTGGCGCCGGAGATCGGCTTGATCACGGCACGCGGCCAGCCGGTGCGCTGGAAGATATCGGCCAGCGCCGGCGCCGAGCATTCGATGAAATGCGACTGCGGCACGGCGATGCCGGCATCGGCCAGCTCGCCGACATAGTTCTTGCGCAGGTTCCAGCGCAACAGCTCGATGGAGTTGAACAGCCGCGAGGTCGCCGCCACCGTCTCGGCCCATTCATGAAAAGCAGCCAGCGCGCGGTAGTAACCCCAGGTCGAACGCAGAATGACGGCATCGGCGCCGTCGAAAGCCGCGCGTGACCCGTTCCACGCCGCGCCGACCACGACATGCCCGCGCCGCTCCAGCGCATCGGCATAGAGACGGTCCGACGGGGTGATGGCAGGTTCTTCGGCCGAGGTGGCGAGAACGATCAGGCTCACTCGCAGACCGCCTTCAGCGCCTTCCACTCCTCGGCGGTGAACGGCGGGGTACCGGTCGGCGGGCGCTTGGTGGCGGCGATGCGTTCGCGGGTCGGCGGGTGGCTCGACCAGATGCCGGCGCGCTCGGCGGCATCGGACTTGTCGTCCTTACCGTCCTTGCCGTCCTTGCCGTCCTTGCCGTCCTTGCCGTCCTTGCCGGCCTTGTCCGCCTTGTCCGCCTTGTCTTTCTTCGCACCCTTGCCGCCTTTGTCGTCCGCCATCATGCGTTCGAAGAAGGCCGAGATGCCATCGGCGCGCATCCCGAGTTTCTCCAGCAACTCGACACCGGTGGCATCGGCCTCGCGCTCGGCGGTGCGGCCATTGCGCAGCGCCAGCAGCATGCCGCCGCCCGAGGTCAGCGTGTTGAGCAGGTCGGAGTAGCCGCCGGTCACCGCCTTGACCAGCAGATCGAGGCCGTACTGGCGGGCGATCCCCTTGACCGAGTGATAATGCACGACGTGGCCAAGCTCATGGGCCAGTACGCCCGCCACCTGCGAGCCGTCGCCCGCCTGGTCGATCAGGTCGGAGTAGAAGACGAGGAAGCCGCCGGGCAGCGTGAAGGCATTGACCGGGCCGCCCTCGACGATGGTCACCGAAACCTCGTGGCCGTAACCGGCCGCCGTCGCCAGTCGATTGGCCAGCCCGTTGATGGCATCGAGGCCCTTCTCGCCCCGGCATAGCGTCTTGTCGTCGGTCAGTTCGGCCAGCACGCTTTCGCCCAGCTTGGCCTGCAGGCTGTGCGGGATCAACGGTGCCAGTCTTTCGCTGCCGGCATCGACGCCAGCCCAGAAGAAGGCGATCGCCAGCACCAGCAGCGAGCCGAACAGGGCCACTCGGCCGGGCGCCGAGGGCCGCGGCGTCACCAGCGGCGCCAGCATCGGGATCAGCGAGGCCATTTGCTGGCGCAGCGCCGGATCCTCGACGACGAGGCGCGCATGGTTGCCCTTGCGCGATATGAAGGGCAGGCCCTCGTGCTCGACATCGCCCAGGATGCGCAGCTCGGCGGCCGGCCAGCGCGCCAGCACCACGAGATCGGTGGGCCGATAGACGATCAGCTCGCTGCTCGAGAGGCGCACGCTCACCTCGTGCACCTGGGCGCTCTCGCCGTCGTAGAATTTCGCACGGGAGGCCATGGTCAGAATCCCGTCACGTCGAACATGTCGAGCAGGCCCTCGCCATAGCGCGCGCCCTTCTCGGTCGATTGGCCGATGCCGGCGCCATCGGGCGCGCCGTAGATCCAGAGTTCGGCCGCGATCAGCTTCAGGGTGCGATGCATGACCCAGGGCCAGCCCAGCCCCAGCGTCAGAATGACGATGAGGTAGTTGAGGACGAGGAAGCCCCACATGTGCCGCGTCGTGATCGAGCTGGCGAAGAGGACAGGGCCCGATCGCGTGCGCGAGATGAGGTAGCGCAGCAGATAGGCCTGCCACCAGCAACGCAGCGGCAGCACCAGCAGGCTGAACAGCAGATAGAGGCCGAAGGCCGCGGCCGCCGCCAGAAGGACAGTGCGCAGGCTTAGTGTCGAAAAGGTATTGATGAGGTCTTCGAACGACCCCAGGGACTCCGCGAAGAGCTGATAGAAGACGCCGACGCCGATACCGGCCGCCGCTGTCCAAGCCACGATATTGAGGAAGTAGTAGCCGACATAGCGGCCGTAGATGTCGCTGGCGCCGCCGGCGAATTCGAAGCGCTGCGTGCCGACGGTGATGTTGGAGAGGCGCGGTCGCGCCAGCGCCACGGAGACGACGGGCTGCAGGAGTTGGACGGTCACCGCATTGGCGAGGTTGAGCAGCGTGGCGAGCCCACCGTAGCGCCAGGCCGAGCCCTTGAGGCCGCAGCGGATGCCCCGCCAGCGCGTGCGCGACAGGCGATAGCGCAGGCCGGCGTACTGACCGACATAGGCCAGCGGCACGCCGATGAAGGCGATCGACAGGTAATAGAGGTCGAACAGGCTCATGCCCTGCGGCAGCGTCTCGTCATAGGCATACTTCCAGACCGCCCAGAGCGCGCCGCCCCAGAGGCCGAGCACGACCAGCACCATGACGAAGCCCAGGAACAACTCGAAGCCGCGCCCGCGGTATTCGAAGCGGTCACCCAGCACGGAGAGATGTGCCCAGAGATAGCGCCGCAGGCGGGTGCGGCCCCAGAAGCGCGACCAGCCCAGGGTCACGATCATCAGAACCAGATGGCGAAAATAGACGGCGTAGAGTTCCGAGAGCCTGCCGTCATAAACCGGCCGACTCGGGACGAGTTGGGATGGTGCGCCGAGCGCGACGGTGGCGTCACTCATGAAATATTCTTGCGCCTGGCACCGGTAAAACTTTCCATGCTGCATCGCAGCATAAATTGGTGTAGCGGTAGTCTACCATGACCAAACCACAGCGCGACAAACCTTGGCTCATTCGCACCTATGCCGGCCACTCGACGGCAGAGAAGTCGAACGAGCTCTATCGAACCAACCTCGGACGCGGGCAGACCGGCCTCTCGGTCGCCTTCGATCTGCCGACGCAGACTGGCTACGACAGCGACCATCCGCTGGCGCGCGGCGAGGTCGGCAAGGTCGGTGTGCCGATCGGCCATATCGGCGACATGCGCGCGCTGTTCGACGGCATCCCGCTCGACAAAATGAACACCTCGATGACGATCAACGCGCCGGCGGCGTGGTTGTTGTCGCTCTATATCGCCACGGCGGAAGCTCAAGGTGTCGAGCGATCGAAGCTGCAGGGCACGACGCAGAACGATATCATCAAGGAATACCTCTCGCGCGGTACCTATATCTTCCCGCCCGAGCCGTCGCTGCGGCTGACGGCGGACACCATCGGCTTTACCTATCGCGACGTGCCGAAGTGGAACCCGATGAACGTCTGCAGCTATCACCTGCAGGAAGCCGGCGCGACGCCGATGCAGGAGCTGGCCTTCTCGCTGGCCAATGCCATCGCCGTGCTCGACGCGGTGCGTGCACGCGGCCAGGTGCCGGAGGCGGATTTCCCGCAGGTCGTCGGCCGCATCTCCTTCTTCGTCAATGCCGGCATCCGCTTCGTCACCGAGATCTGCAAGATGCGCGCCTTCGCCGAGCTGTGGGACGGCATAACGCGCGACCGCTACGGCGTCAGCGACGCCAAGCAGCGGCTGTTCCGCTACGGCGTGCAGGTGAATTCGCTCGGCCTCACCGAACAGCAGCCGGAGAACAATGTCTATCGCATCCTGCTCGAGATGCTGGCCGTCGTGCTCTCCAAGAACGCACGCGCCCGCTCGGTGCAGCTGCCGGCCTGGAACGAGGCGCTTGGTCTGCCGCGACCCTGGGACCAGCAATGGTCGCTGCGGCTGCAGCAGATCGTGGCCTATGAGACCGACCTGCTGGAATACGGCGATATCTTCGATGGCAGCACCGTGATCGCCGGCCGCGTCGAGAGCCTGAAGGCCGAAGCGCTGGCCGAGATGGCGCGCATCGAGGAACTGGGCGGCGCCGTGGCCGCCATCGAGTCGGCCTATATGAAACAGCGGCTGGTCGAATCGAACCTCAAGCGGCTTTCCGGCATCGAATCGGGCGAGCAGACCGTGGTCGGCGTCAATGCCTTCACCGAAGCCGAGCCCTCGCCGCTCTCCGGCAGCGACGGATCCATTCTCACCGTCGACGCCCATGTCGAGCGCGACCAGATCGAGAAGCTGAAGGCGTGGCGCAGGGCGCGCGATAGCGCGGCCGTGAAGAAGGCCCTGGCTGAACTGGCTTCGGCCGCCAAGGAAGACCGCAACGTCATGCCCTCCTCCATCGCTTGCGCCCAGGCCGGCGTCACGACCGGCGAATGGACCGACACGCTGCGCCGGATTTTCGGCGAATACCGCGCGCCGACCGGTGTCGCCCGCGCCGCCGGCCTCACCGAAGGCCGCCTCGAAGCCGCGCGACGCGAGGTCGACACTGTTTCGCGACGCCTCGGTCGCCGAATCAAGATCCTCGTTGGCAAGCCCGGCCTCGACGGCCACTCCAACGGCGCCGAGCAGATCGCCGTGCGCGCACGCGATTGCGGCATGGAAGTGGTCTACGAGGGCATCCGCCTCACGCCCGAGCGCATCGTCAATACCGCCCTGGAAGAGAGCGTGCATGTCGTCGGCCTCTCGATTCTGTCGGGCGGCCATGTCTCGCTGGTCGCCGATGTGATGGCCGGTCTGCGCAAGGCCGGGATCGGCGAGATCCCCGTCGTTGTCGGCGGCATCATCCCGCCGGCCGATGCCGAGGCCCTGATCAAGGCCGGCGTGGCGCGCGTCTATACGCCCAAGGACTTCGACCTGACGCAGATCATGCGCGATGTCGTGGGCGTGGTGGATGCGGCGTGGAAAGAGGTGGCTTAGCCCTTCTTTAGCGTCGCCGTGGCATGCAGCATCGGCTCGATGGGCGCATGGCTGAACAGCCAGGCTTCGGCATGGACGACATCGCCGTCGCGGCGGATGACGCGCGAGAGCGAGATCACATCGGCACCCTGCGCCTCGCGCAATACGGTCACGTTGAGATTGGACAGCGTGCGATCGACACCGGCGGCGGCGCGCAAGGCGGTGTCGGCGACCGACAGCAGCGCGGCACTGGTCCAGCCCTCGCCCGCTGGGGGTGAAAAGCGCAGCCGCAGGTCCTGTCCGTCGAATTCCTCGACGAAGACATCGAAGCGGTCGCGCGCCAGCAGGGTGGTTTCCAGAAGCTTCTGCAACTCGTCTTCGGTCATGCGCCCAGTCTATGCTATCTCCCGCCCGCATGTCCTTCCTCGACCACATCGCCGCCTGCAACAACGCGGATCTGACGCAGTTCGAACCCTGGTTCGTCGGCAGCACGCGCGCCGGCTTCCTGCATCGCGACTTCCTGCCGATGATCGCCGTGCGGCCCGAGTTGTTCAGCCATCGCGACGGCGGCTGGCATCTCGAGGCGTCCCTCGATACGGCGCCGAAACGCACGGCGGCGATGCGGGCCTTCCTGCTCGACCTGCGCCAGCGTGGGCTCTTCGGCAGGCTATGGCGCGAGGAGGCCTACAAGGTCGCGGCCAGCTTCAGCGCGCCGACGCTTCTGGAGATGGAACGCGCGGCGGTGCCGTGGTTCGGCGTGCGCGCCTGGGGGCCGCATATGACCGGCTATGTGCGCAAGGCCGATGGCCTGCACATCTGGGTACCGCGCCGTGCCCACGACAAACCGACCTATCCCGGCCAGCTCGACAACACCGTGGCGGGCGGCCAGCCCGCCAGCATCGGCCTGCTCGACAACCTGATCAAGGAATGCGGCGAGGAAGCCTCCATCCCACCGGAACTGGCGCGACAGGCCAGGGCCGTCGGCTTCGCCTCCTACTGGCACCAGGAGCGTGCGACGCTGAAGCCCGACATCATGAGCTGCTTCGACCTTGAACTGCCGGCAGACTTCACGCCCCGGGCCAATGACGGCGAAGTCCATTCCTTCGAACTCTGGCCGGTGCGGCGCGTCTTCGAAACCGTGCGCGACACGACGGAGTTCAAGTACAACTGCAATCTGGCGCTGATCGACTTCTTCGTCCGTCACGGCATGATCGCCGCCGACGATCCCGATTTCTTCCCCATCGTCGAGGGGTTGCGCGGACTTCCGACGCCCGCGCCAGCGCGATAGACTGCGCGCGGGAGACTTCCCGCATGCGCGTCGCAGTTTTCATCTTCCTGCTCGCACTGACCGGCGCGCCCGCGCTCGCCCAGGATGGTCATCGCGGTCCGGGCCATGCCGAAGGCCACGACTGGTACGAAAAGCTGACGCGTCCCGACACCGGTGGCTCGTGCTGCAACGGCACGAAAGACGGCGCCGACGGCGACTGCCGGCCGACGCGGGCCTATCAGGGCGATGACGGCAAGTGGCACGCGCTACTGAACGGCCGCTGGGTGGCGGTTCCGCCCAAGCTCGTGCTGCAAACCCTCTCGCCCGACGGCAGCTCGCATATCTGCGCCAACAAGACCGGCACGATCTATTGCTTCATCGGCGGCTCGCCGAAGAGCTAGCTCCTGGAGTTATGCCGGTGGCGGGATGTTCGAATCCTTGATGACCTTGCGCCACTTCGCGGTCTCGGCGGCGATGACGGCGGCGTAACTCTCGGGCGTGCCGCCGATCGGGATGAAGCCCAGCTCCATCAGCTTCTGGCGCGTCGCCGGATCGGCCATGGCTTCGTTGAAGGCGGCGTTCAAGCGCGCGATCAGCGGCGCCGGCGTGCCGGCGGCAACCGAGATGCCGAAGGGCACGGCGCCTTCGAGGCCGGCGAGGCCCGCTTCGGCCACCGTCGGCACATCGGGCAGCATGGGCGTGCGTTCCCTCATGGCCACGGCGAGACCACGCACGCGGCCGGCCTTGACCGGTGCCGCCGTCGGCATCAGCACGTCGGAGAAGAGCGGCACGTGGCCCGCCATGACGTCGCGCAGGGCCTCGGCGCTGCCCTTGTAGCCGACATGCTCCATCGGCAGGCCGGTGCGCGCCTTGATGTACTCGCCCCACAGATGCGGGATGCTGCCGACGCCGGCCGAAGCATAGGAGATCGTCTTGCCGGGATTGCCCTTCGACCAGGCGATCATCTCGGCCACGCTCTTGTAGGGCGCGTCGTTGCTGGCGGCGAGCAGCAGCGGCAGGTCGACGAAGCTGACGACCGGCGCGAGGTCCTTGTCGACATCGTAGGGCGTCTTGACGCCGAAGGCGGCATTGACCATCAGCGCACCCGGCGCCAGCAGGAGGGTGTAACCGTCGGGCTTCGAGCGGGCGACGATCTCGGTACCGATGATGGTGCCGCCGCCCGGCTTGTTGTCGACGACGAGTTGCTGGCCGAACAGCTGTGTCAGCTTCTCGGCGGCGATGCGCGCGCAGGTATCGGTCGAGCCGCCCGGCGCATAGGGCACGACGAAGCGCAGCGGCTTGTCGGGGAAGCTCTGCGCCCACAAGGGACGTGTCGAGGCAGCGAGCACGGACAGAGCGGCGGCCGAGCCCAGCAGATGGCGGCGTTTCATCGATTCCTCCCGAAATCCCGTCTTGGTGTTTTGCCCAGCCTGCCACGCCGTGCGAAGCTTGCGCAATGAAAGACGGGCAAGGTCTGGAGACGAGCAGCGCCACCGCCGACACCATCGCGGCGCTCGATTTCCTGAATGCGGAATGGCTGCGCTACGGCAACCGGCTGGGCGAGTTCATCGCGGTGGCCGACAGGGACGAGCGCACGCCGATGCTGCAGCTGATGGCGGCCTGCCTGACGCTGTCGATGGATTCGCCCGAGGGCGAGGCGCTGGGCAAGCGCTATCTCGCAAAGGCGACGGCGCTGGCCGGCGGGGCCAACGATCGTGAAAGGGCGTGGATCGCGGCGGTCACGGCCTGGGCCGATCGCGACATCGACAAGGCGCTGAACCTGCACACCGCGATGGCCAGCCAATGGCCGCGCGACCTGATGTCGGCCAAGATCGGCCAGCTGCATGCCTTCAACACTGGCGACAACGAGGCGCTGGTGGCCATCGCCGAGCGCATCCTGCCGGCCAATGCCGACAACCATTTCGTCCATGGCATGCGCGCCTTCGGGCTGGAGCAGTGCCATCGCATCGCCGAGGCCGAGGCGAGCGGGCGCAAGGCGGTCGAGATGAACCGCGACGATCCCTGGGCGCATCACGCCGTGGCGCATTGCCTGGAGACCCGGGGCAAGATGCTGGAGGGCGTCGCCTGGATGCGCTCGATGTCGGACACCTGGGCCACCTGCAACTCCTTCATGCAGACGCATAACTGGTGGCATCTTGGCCTCTTCCTGATCGATCTCGACCGCGCCGACGAGGCGCTCGACCTCTACGACACGCGCATCTGGGGCGTGTGGAAGGAATTCTGCCAGGACCAGGTCAATGCCGTGTCGCTTCTGGCGCGCCTCGAATTGCGCGGCGTCGATGTCGGCAACCGCTGGGTCGATGTTGCGACTTATCTCAAGCCGCGCCTGCACGAGCACTACTCGCCCTTCCTCGACCTGCACTATCTCTATGGCCTGGCGCGCGCCGGCGAGAGCAGCGCGGTGACCGAGATGTTGGCCAGCCTCGAGGATCGAGCGGCCAGCGCCAAGCCTTTCGAGCGCACGGCCTGGGCCGAGGCGGCGGTGCCGGCGGCACATGGCCTCGCCGCCCATGCCAAGGGCGACTTCGCCGAGGCGGCGCGATTGCTGGGACAGGCATTGCCCCATCTGCAGAGCATCGGCGGCAGCCACGCCCAGCGCGCACTGTTCGAGTCGCTGCATCTCGACGCGCTGATGAAGGCCGGCTGGAACGACCGCGCGCTGGCGCTGCTGCAGGCCGGCGACCGCTACCGCCCGACCGTGCCCGAGACCAAGCGTGGCCTCGCTGCCGTCTACGGCAAGCTCGGACGCACGGAAGAAGCCATGACGGCGGCGTACCAGGCCGAGCAACTGGCGCGGCAGTATCGGGGAGCCAAGGCATGAGCGATCTCACGCAGATGAGCGCGGCGGTGCTGTCGAAGCTCTTCGCCAGGGGAAAGGCCTCGCCGGTCGAGGTGATGAAGGCGGTGCTGAAGCGTGCCGAGACGGTCAATCCCAGGATCAATGCGCTGAGCCGCATCGACGGCAAGGAGTCGCTGGCGGCGGCACGGGCCTCGGAGAAGCGCTGGAAGACAAAGGAGCCGCGGTCGGCGCTCGACGGCATTCCGGTCTCGATCAAGGAACTGGTCCGCGTGAAGGGCTGGGCCCATACGCTGGGCAGCAAGCTCACCGACAAGACACCGGCCGAAACGGACGCGCCCGCCGTGGCACGGCTGCGCGAGGCCGGCGCCATCGTCTTTGCCCAGAGCACCAGCTCGGAATTCGGCCACAAGGGCGTCACCGACTCGCCGCTGAACGGCATCACGCGCAACCCCTGGAACCTCGCGCGCACGCCGGGTGGATCGTCGGGCGGCGCCGGGGCTGCCGTGGCGGCGGGGCTGGGGCCCATTGCGCTCGGCACCGATGGCGGCGGTTCGGTGCGCATCCCGTCGAGCTTCAACGGTCTCGTCGGCCTCAAGGCCACCTTCGGCCGCGTCGCGGCCTGGCCGCCCTCGATGACGGGCGATCTCGCCAACCAGGGAGCGATGGCGCGCACCGCCCTCGACTGCGCGCTGATGATGAAGGTCATCGGCCAGCCTGACGCGCGCGATGCCTATTCGCTGCCCGCCGACGGCACCGACTATGCCAAGAAACTCGGCGGCAAGCTGAAGAAGCTGCGCGTCGGCTTTATCCTGCGCTTCGGCGATCACCCGCTCGATCTCGAAGTCGCCTCGCTGGTGACCAAGGCTGCGAAGAAATTCACCGCGCTGGGCTGCGAGGTCGAGGAGGCCAAGCCGCCCTTCTCCTATCCCGAGGCCGGCCGCGCCTTCGCCATCCACTGGCTCTCGGCCATGCAGCGCCTGCTCACGCTCTATCCGGCGGCGCGCCATGGCGAGTTCGACCCCAACCTGCTGGCCCAAGCCAAGGCCGGCGCGACCTTCACGCTGCAGGACGTGGTCGGTGCCCAGGTGACGCGACGCGAGGGCGCCATCGCCTGGAACCTGTTCTTCGACACCTACGACCTGCTGCTCACGCCCACGGTGGCGGTGCTGCCCTTCGCGGCCGGCACTAACTTTCCCGAGGGGCCGGAGGGCAAGCCCAACATGCAATGGTCACCCTATACCTCGCCGTTCAACCTCTCGCGCCATCCCGCGGCCAGCGTACCCTGCGGCCTCAGCAGCGAAGGCCTGCCGGTCGGCCTGCACATCGTCGCCGGCCACTACAAGGATGCGCTGGTGCTGCGGGCAGCTGCCCGAATTGCCGAAACTCTTCCCCTCACCTTCCCGACACTCCCGGAGACCAGGTCATGACGTCCGATCTCGCGATGATGCCTGCCTACCAGCTCGTCAAACTCTACAAAGCGCGCAAGGCCTCGCCGGTCGAGGCGACCAAGGAAGCGCTGAAGCGCATCGAGGCCTTCAATCCCAAGCTCAATGCCTTCCAGCACATCGATCCCGATGGCGCATTGAAGACGGCGCGGGCCTCGGAGAAGCGCTGGGCCAAGGGCGGCAAGCGCCTCTCCGACCTCGACGGCGTGCCCCTCACCATCAAGGACATGGTGCAGACCAAGGGCCTGCCGACGCGCATGGGCAGCATGGCGACCAATGCCGAAGGTCCCTGGCCGATCGACGCGCCGGTGGCGCAGCGGCTGCGCGAGGCCGGCACCGTGCTGCTGGGCAAGACGACCTCGCCGGATCACGGCTGGAAGGGCGTCACCGACTCGCAGCTCTTCGGCGCCACGCACAATCCGTGGAAGATCGGCCGCACCAGCGGCGGTTCCTCGGGCGGCGGCGTGGCGGCGGAAGCGGTCGGCATGGGCAACCTCGCCATCGGCACCGACGGCGCGGGCTCGGTGCGCATCCCTTGCTCCTTCACCGGCCTCTTTGGCCTGAAGCCGACGCAAGGCCGTGTGCCGATCTACCCGCCCTCGGCGCAGGGAACGCTTTCCCATGCCGGGCCGATGACGCGCACCGTGCGCGATGCGGCGATGATGATGAACATCATCGCCCGGCCCGATCACCGCGACATCTACAACAGGCCCGACGATATCGAGGATTACCTCAAGGGCTTCGACAAGGGCGTGAAGGGGTTGCGCATCGCCTATTCGCCCAATCTCGGCTTCGTCGAGAAGGAGAAGATCGACCGCGACGTGGCCGTGGCCGTCGAACAGGCGGTGAAGGTCTTCCGCAGCCTCGGTGCCAAGGTCACCGAGGCCTCGCCCGATCTCAAGGGCATGGACCCGCGCCAGATCCTGAACGCGCACTGGCAGTCCAACACCGCCATCCTTATCAAGAGTTACAGCGAGGAGAAGCGCGCCCTGTTCGATCCTGGCCTACTCAAGGCCGCCGAGCATGGCGCCAATCTCGGCCAGGAGACGGTGATCAAGGCGATCCACGCCCGCCAGCATCTCGGCATCATCATGAACGAGTTCATGGACAAGTATGACCTGCTGCTGACGCCGACTATGCCGATGACGGCGTTCAATGTCTTCGAGAACGCCGCCTGGGGTGGCGACGGCGTCGACATCGGCTGGACGCCCTTCACGCTCACCTTCAACCTGACGCGCCAGCCCGCCGCCACCATTCCCTGCGGCCTCGACCGCGAGGGCCTGCCGATCGGATTGCAGATCGTCGGCGCCCATACCCGCGACGCCCTCGTGCTGCGCGCGGCGGCAGCCTACGAGAAGCGCCGGCCGATCCCGGCGCCGCCGATGGCGTATCAGATCTAGCGCCCCCAGATTCAACGCCCGATGCTGAAGCGCCGCACGCTCATCGAGTTTGGGCTGGCGGCGGTGCTCGTCGCGATCGTTGCCTGGTTCGCCCGGATCGCAAACGAGCAGGTCGAACTGGGTTTCACCGACGGCGCCGGCTGGACGCCGATGGCCTGGCCGCTGCCTAGCGACGCCTGGCCCGACGGCCGCGCCTGGTCGCGCCACGGCACCGAGGTCCTTGTCCGCGTGAAGCGCGGCCTCCGCAGCGATTGCGAGACCGGCGTGATCTCCGACGAGGCGCTGCATCGCGCCTCCGACATCGACCTGCTCGATTCAGCCTTCACGCCGGCAGAGCCGGGACGGCGTATGCGGGTCACCGACCTCTTCGGCCGTGCCCGCTTCTACCGGCGCACCACCTGGTACGGCGCCCGGCGAACCGCCGAAGCCATCGCGGTTTCCCACAAATGCGACCTCGTCGTATTCCTCGTGGCCGGCGATCTCGACGACGCCGCCACGCTCAAGGCTGCACGTGCGTTTCTCGAATCCAACACGCCACAGGTCTGGATCAACCGGCAGCTCGAAGGACACTGAGAGTACGACACCCCTCAAACGAGCTGCCCGAATTGCGCAAATGATTTCCGCAATTCGGGCAGGTCCCGCCGGGGGGTATGCCGCTCGCCACTAGGCCGCCTTCCGCGCCGCCTCCTCGTCCTTGCCGAGCCTCTGCGCCGACCCATTCACCCAGTGTGTGACCATCGAGTCGCCGATTTCACCACACAGTGAAGGTGATGGTGCAGATGAAGGTGAAGGTAATGGTGATGGTGAAGGGTTTATCTCTGGGTTTTCTTTGGCTTTCCGGGGGCGGCCCCCTTTGCGGCCGTTACGCGCCTGCTTCTCGATGAAGCCGATGGCGCGCCGCAATTCCTCGACGATGCGCCGGTGCGTCCACTTGCCGTCGGCAACCTCGAAGAACTCCACCAGCACGGGCCGCGCCTCGCTCCATTCGGGACGCGTCATGCGGGCGATGGTGGCAAGCTTGCGGTCGTCATCGTCGAGCGCACCGTTGGCCTTCCAGGCCGCCATCATCAGCATGAAATAACCGCCGTGCTCGGCGGGGCTGAGATGCATGGTGTGGGAGAGATAGTCGCCGAGGAAGATCGGCATCCAGATGTCGGGCTTGGCGCTCATGGGGCCTCCGGTTAAAGGGCCCACCTATTAAGAGGTATTTGTGACTTTGGATTGCAAGTGAAATCGTCAGGATGCCCCCGAAACGAGCTGCCCGAATTGCGCAAAAGACTTTCCGCAATTCGGGCAGGTCTTTCTACCCCACCCCCATCAGCGGAGGCTAAGCGCCCAGCGCGTCGCGGATCGAGGCATGGAAATGCACCAGCGAGGGTTCGTTGCGGCCGTAGATGACGTCTCGGGTCACGCCCGACTCGAAGCCGATCTGCATGCGCTCGCCGAGAGGAAAATCTTCCTCCATCACCGTGCGGATGGCGATGCTGCGGTTCTTCTCCCAATAGGCCCGCGCCTTGTCGGTCGTCGGCATCTCGGGAACGTAGAGCGACAGCTCGACGTCGCAGGTGCCGGCATCGTCGCGGCCGGGAAAGGCGCGCCAGACCTCCACGTGGTCGACCTGCCAGATCAGGATGGTGTTGGGGAAGAGCTGGTAGACGACGATGACATGCGGGCGGAAGACGCGCTCGCCCTCGGGCTGGGCGCGCGCGGTGTCGATCGAGGTCCGCGCCACGCACATGCGGCCATGCGGTCCGGCGCCGTCGAACAGCCCGCAATTGCCGATGAAATAAGGCGCGATGGTTTTGCGGTGCAGATGCGGGATGTGATAGCCCTCGAGAAAGGTATCGATGGCGAACTTCCAGTTGATGCGCGGCGCCACGCGATCCGTCGAGAACAGCGGGTAGTTTTCCAGGCCGATGGCCTTCATGTCCCCGGCCATCGAGCCCAAGCAGGCATCGATGTCGATTTCTCCACTCTCGCCCGGCTGCAGCGGGTTGGCGCGCGCGAAGATCATGCCGTGCTTCTCCGCCACCGGCAGCGGCACCAGTCCATGGCTCGCGAGATCGAGGCCGGCGAAGCCCACCTTGTCGGTGGTGCCCAGCAGCTTGCCGGTGAGATCGTAGGTCCAGCCGTGATAGGGGCAGGTGAAGGCGCGCGCGTGGCCACAGCCTTGCGCCACGGGTGCCGCACGATGGCGGCAGATATTGGCGAAGGCGCGCACCGTGCCGCCGGCATCGCGGGCGAGCAGCATCGGCAGGCCGGCGACATCCTCGGTCACATAGTCACCCGGTTTGGCCAGGCGCGAGCTCAGCCCCATGAAGAGCGGCAGCTTGCGGAACAGCGAGCGACGTTCTTCCGCCGCACGTGCCGGATCGGAATAGGCATCGACGCGGTTGTGAAACATCGCCGGCGCGAGGTCGGTCGTGCGGCCATCGATGTGACAGAGCAGCCGCCTGCCGAGGGCCAGTTCTTCTTGCCGGTTCATGGCGGGAATCTAAGCCGGGTTTGCTGGGCCGTCACGCCGCTTTCCCGCAACGCCCTGAGAGTCAGCGCCCGGTCTCGCTTGGCGAAGCGGCGGCCGGTCTCGTCGGTCAGCAGCGGATGATGCGCGTATTGCGGTGCAGCGTAGCCGAGCAGGCATTGCAGCAGGCGATGGACATGGGTCGAGGGCAGCAGGTCCTCGCCGCGCGTCACCAGCGTCACGCCCTGCAGATGATCGTCGACGGTGACGGCCAGGTGGTAACTGGTCGGCGTGTCCTTGCGGGCGATCACCACGTCGCCGAAGAGCAGCGGCTGGCCCTCGATGCGCCCCAGCGTTTCGTCGGTGAAGTCATAGGGCCCCGCCTCCACCGCCGCCTTGGCGCAATCGAGCCGCAGGCAGAATTCGCGGCCTGCAGCGATCAGCTCGCGGCGCTCGGCGGCGCTGCGATGGCGGCAGGTGCCGGGATAGAGCGGACCATCGGGACCCAGAAGGGCCGGTCCCTGTGGCGCGCTGGCCGAGCAGCCAATCTCGCGGGTGATCTCGGCCCGCGTGCAGAAGCAGGGATAGACCAGCCCGCGCTCCGTCAGCTCGTCCAACACCTGACTGTAATCCGCAAAATGCTCGGACTGGCGGCGCACATCGCCATCCCAATCGAAACCCAGCCACCGGAGATCGGTCAGGATCGAGGCCTCGAACTCGCGCTTGCAGCGGCGGAGGTCGATATCCTCGATGCGCAGCAAGAAGCGACCACCCACGGCCCCCTTGGCGTCGCGCGCCCGCTTCCAGGCGATCCCGGCCGAATAGGCATGACCGAGATGCAGCTCGCCGGTCGGGCTGGGGGCAAAGCGCGTCACGATGCCTTGTGCATGAGAGGGCATCTTCCGACGTTACAGCGGCCTCGCTCACCGTGCTATGCCAAGACGATGGCCAGCCCCCTTCTCGACGACGCCAACCTCAAGAAAGCGATGCGTCATCTCGCCGAGGTCGATCCCGATTTCGCTCGTATCCTGAAGGATGTCGGCCACCCCGTGCGGCGCGAGATGCCGACCGGCTTCGGCGGGCTGATGCGCTCGATCGTGGGCCAGCAGGTCTCGGTCCATGCCGCGCGCGCCATCTGGCTGCGCCTCGAAGCCGCCGTGCAGCCGATGGAGCCGGCCGTCTTCCTGCAGCAGACCGACGAGCAACTGCGCGCCGTCGGCCTGTCGGGCTCCAAGGTCAAATACGGCCGCAGCCTCGCCACCGACATCGTCGAGGGCCGCATCGATTTCGACAATCTGCATGCGCTCGACGATGCCGCCGCCGTGAAGATGCTGACGCAGGCCAAGGGCATCGGCCCGTGGACGGCCGAGATCTACCTGATGTTCGCCCATGGCCGGCCCGACATCATGCCCGGCCTCGACCTCGGCCTCGTCGTTGCGGCGCAGCATCTCAAGAAGCTGCGCACCCGGCCCACGTCCGAGCGCCTGCTCAAGATTGCAGAGCTGTGGCGCCCGTGGCGCAGCGCCGCCGCGCTCCTGCTCTGGCACTATCGCCGTTCGATGCCCGACTGGGGCCCGAAACCGCTCAAGGAAGATGTGAAGCCGGTTCTCAAGCCGGCAACGAAAACGGGGAAGAAATGATCAAGATCGACGGCCCGTCACACGGTCCCAGCAACGGCGGCAAGCCCGGCCATCTCGTGGTGCTGCTGCATGGTTACGGCGCGGATGGCGACGACCTGATCGGCCTTGCCCCCGTGCTGGCGCCGTTGATGCCCGACGTCGTCTTCCATGCCCCCAACGCGCCCCATCCCTGCGAGGGCAATCCCACGGGCTACCAGTGGTTCGGCATCTCGCGGCTCGAGCCCAAACTCGCGCTGGCCGGCACGCGCGCCGCTGCCCCCTTCGTCGATAGCTTCCTCGACGAGACCATGGCGAAGTACGGCCTCGACGAATCGAAGACCGCGCTGGTTGGCTTCTCGCAGGGCACGATGATGTCGCTGCATGTCGGCTTGCGCCGGGCAAAACAGCTCGCCGGCATCGTCGGCTTCTCCGGCATGCTGACCGGCGCCGAGGCGCTGCAGACCGAGATCAAGACCCGGCCGCCGGTGCTGCTGACGCATGGCGATGCCGACGAGATGCTGCCGCATATCCTGACCGAGCAGGCCGAGCAGGTCTTGAAGGCGCTGGGCATCGACGTGCAGACGCATATCGCCAAGGGTGTCGGCCATGGCATCGACCAGGGCGCGCTGTCGCTGGCCGCGCGCTTCCTGCTCAATGTCTTCGGTCTGCGGATGCCGCAATGACCGCCACGGATTCGGGCGGCATCTGCAAGCCCGGCTTCGAGCGCGTCGCCGAGGCCTTCCAGAAGAACTTCGACGAGCACGGCGAGATCGGCGCCTCGGTCTGCCTCAGCGTCGGCGGCGACACCGTCGTCGACCTGTGGGGTGGCGTGGCCGATCCCAGGACGAAGGCGCCGTGGACCCGCGACGCCGTCAGCATCGTCTTCTCCTGCACCAAGGGCGCCACCGCGCTCTGCGCCCATGTGCTGGCAAGCCGCGGCCAGCTCGATCTCGACGCACCGGTGACCGAGATCTGGCCCGAGTTCGGCCAGCACGGCAAAGACCGCGTGACCACGCGCATGATGCTCGATCATTCGGCTGCCGTGCCGGCCGTGCGCGACAAGGTGAAGAGCGACGGTCCCTACGACTGGAGCTACATGACGGAGCGCCTCGCCGCAGAGGTGCCGTTCTGGCAGCCCGGCACGCGCAACGGCTATCACGGCTTCACTTTCGGCTGGACTGTCGGCGAGATGGTGCGCCGCGTCTCCGGCAAGAGCCTCGGCGCCTTCTTCCGCGACGAGATCGCGCGACCCCTGGGACTCGATTTCTGGATCGGCCTGCCGGAAGCCCTCGAGCCGCGCGTCGCCCCGGTGATCGCCCATGCCTACAAGGCGAACGAGCCCAAGACGCCCTTCATGGCAGATCTCGGCGACAAAAGTACGATCGCCGCCCTCTTCTATTTCAACAACGGCGCCTGGCGTTTGGGCGGTGCCAACACGCGCGACGGTCATGCCGCCGAGATCGGCGCCGCCAATGGCATCACCAATGCGCGCGGCCTGGCCGGCATGTATGCGCCGCTGAGCCAGGGCGGTGGCGATCTGGTCGATGCCAGGACTCTCGCACGCATGGGCGAGGTCTCGATGGCCACGCACGACGACGCGACGCTACGCATTCCCACGCGCTTTGCGCTGGGCTTCATGAAGTCGATGGACAACCGCAAGCGCAGCCTCGCCGCCAAGATGTGGGGCGAGGATTGCGACAGCGTCATTCTGGGCAGCGCCGCCTTCGGCCATGTCGGCGCCGGCGGCTCGCTCGGTTTCGCCGATCCCGCGGCCGGCTTCAGCTTCGGCTACACCATGAACAAGATGGGCCCCGGTCTGCTGCTCAACGAACGCGGCCAGGCGTTGGTCGACGCCACCTATCTGTCGCTGGGCCACAGGAACAAGGACGGCGGAGTCTGGGCGCGTTGAGCCTGCCATGATCCCGGTCTTTCGCCCTCTCAAGGATCCCGCGGTCGCCATCGTCTGGTCGGGGCTTGCCGCCTCGACGATCGGTGAGGACCTGTTTCGCGTCGCCGTGGTGTGGATCGCCGCCGACGAGATCGGCAACGCCGCGGGCTACGTCAATGCCGCGCAATATGGCGCCATGCTGGTGATCGGCCTGCTGGGCGCCTCGGCCTTCGACCGCTGGCGGCCCGACAAGGCGATGTTCGGCGCCAAGTGCGCGAGCGCTGTCCTGGCCCTTCTGCCGGTCTTCGGCTCCTATGTCTGGGGCGTCTCGATCCCGCTGCTCGTGCTGTCGGTGATGGGGCTCGCCGGGCTGCGCATGGTGTTCACTCCCGCCCTGCAGTCGGCGGTGCCGGTACTGGTGCCCGACCGCAGCATGATGCAGGCGATCAATGGCCTGTTCGACGCCACCTGGCGGCTCGCCCGGCTGATCGGGCCGATGCTGGCGGCCGCGCTCAACACCGTCCTGCCGGTGATCCACTTTCTGTCCGTCACGGCACTGGGGTTCGTGCTCTCGGCCCTCGCCGTCTGGGCGGTCCGCGACCGGTTGATCGATCCCGCCAATCCGCCGCTTCCGGGCCGCGGCGGTGTCCATGGCATCTGGGACGCCCTGGCCGATGGCGCCCACCTGATGCGGCGCGAGCCCACGACCGGCGCGCTGCTGCTGATCAACGCCATCGCCAACGGACCGTGGAGCGTGGCGCTGCAGCTCTGCATCGCCCTGATGGTGCGCGAGCACGATCCCACGCTGTTAGGCTTCCAGGGCCTGGCCGCCCTCGCCCTGATCGTCGGCGCCACTGGATTGGGCGATGTCGCCGGCAACCTCGTGGCCGGCAGCGTGCGCTTCCGCCGGCCGCTCTCGACCATGTTCATGGGCTATGTCGCCATGGGCTCGGGCTTCGTCCTGCTCGCGCTCGCCGCCTGGGGTTTCGACAATCCCTGGAAGCTGCCCGCCATGATGCTGGCGGGATTGGTCTCCGGCTTCGGGGGACCGTTCTATTTCATCCCGATGATCACCCGCATGCAGACGGTTTTTCGCGGCGTCGAGATCGCCCGCGTCTTTCGCCTCAGGCTGGTGGTCATGGCGGGCGCCATGCTGGCCTTCAACCTCGCCGCCACGCCGATGTTCGACTGGCTCGGTCCGACCCATACCGAATTCTATCTCGGCCTGATGCTGCTGGCGGTGGGCTTCGCCGGCTATCTCCATTTCCGCCGAGCCGAGCTCCAGCCGGGCAAAATTTCCCAGACGGCCGACTGAAATCCCTCTTGCGGGGAACGCTGTGTATTGATACGGTCCGATAGATACACGGCGTTACCCGTAACGGAGCGACACCATGGCCAAGGCATTCCCGACCGACAATCCCTTCCTGCGGGGCTACTACGCCCCGGTGAATACCGAGGCCGATGCGGCCCACCTGCACATCACCGGCGAGCTGCCGAAGGAGCTTTGCGGCACGCTCTACCGCAACGGCCCCAATCCGCAATTCGCCACGCGCGGCCTGCATCACTGGTTCCAGGGCGACGGCATGATCCACGCCTTCCACATCGAGAACGGTCGCGCCTCCTACCGGAACCGCTGGGTGCGCACGCCCAAGTGGGAGATGGAGCATGCCGACGGCGAAGGCATGGCCGGCACTTTCGGCATGCCTCAGACCACCGATCCGCGCCTCTTCGCGCTGCAGTCGACGACGGCCAATACCAACGTCGTCTGGCATGCCGGCCGCCTGCTGGCGATCGAGGAGGCGCATATGCCCTTCCGCATCGATCCGAAGACACTGATGCCGGTCGGTGGCGGCTACGAGACCTATGGCGGCGCCATCAAGGGCCCGTTCACGGCGCATCCCAAGTTCGATCCGCAAACTGGCGAGATGATCGCTTTCGGCTATGCCGCCAAGGGCTACTTCACGCCCAACGTCTCGATCCGCACCGTCGACAGGGACGGTACCGTCACACGCGACGAAATGCTCGACATTCCCTTCGCCTCGATGGTTCACGACTTCGCCGTGACCCGGAACTGGATCGTCGTGCCGGTCTTCCCGCTCACCGGATCGATGCAGCGCGCCATGTCGGGCAAGCCGCCCTTCGCCTGGGAGCCGGACAAGGGCACGCATATCGCCTTCATCCCGCGCAACGGCACGGTCGCCGATGTGAAATGGGTCTCGGCGCCGCCGTCTTATGTCTTCCATCCGATGAACCACTTCGAGACGCCGGACGGCCGCATCGTGGTCGATGTCATGAAGTACGAGACGGCGCCGCTCTTCCCGCTGCCGGACGGCTCACCGTCCTCAAAGGAACCAGCGGCGGCCCGCCTCCATCGCTGGGTTTTCGACCTCACGGACCAGAGCAACACTTTCAAGGAAGTGCAGCTCGACGACCGGGCCGGTGAATTCCCGCGCTTCGACGAACGCTTCGCCATGTCGGACTACCGCCACGGCTGGATCGTCTCGGGCAATATCACCGAGGCGGGTGTCCGCCGACAGGAAGGCATCACCCATTACGATCTGGTCGACGGCAAGAACGTGACCTACGCGGCGGGCGATGACGACCGCTTCGGCGAGCCGGTCTTCGTGCCCCGCTCTGACACGGCGGCAGAAGGCGACGGCTGGATCCTGAGCACGATCTATCGCCCCGACGAGGGCCGCAGCGACCTCGCGGTCTTCGAGGCGACCGATCTGGTCCAGGGCCCGATCGCGCTCGTACATCTCTCGAGCCGCGTACCGGCGGGCTTCCATGGCAACTGGCGGCCCGGTACGCTCTAACCTGAAAAGGCAGGCACCCCATGATCACCGTCCATCATCTCAACAATTCCCGTTCGCAGCGCATTCTCTGGATGCTGGAGGAGTTGGGCGTCGATTATGAGGTCAAGCGCTACCAGCGCGAGCCGTCGATGCAGGCGCCGGCCGCGCTGCGCGCCGTGCATCCGCTGGGCAAGTCGCCGGTCATCACCGACGGCGACAGGACCATCGCGGAATCGGGCGCGATCATCGAATACCTGAACGACACCTATGGCGCGGGGCGGCTGGCCCCGGCCGCCGGCACGGAAGATCGCCTGCGCTACACCTACTTCCTGCATTATGCCGAAGGCTCGCTGATGCCGATCCTGCTGATGAAGCTGATCTTCGGCCGCCTGTCGACGCGCGTGCCGTGGTTCATGAAGCCGGTGGCCAAGGCCATCGCCGCCGGCGCCAACAAGTCCCTGCTCGATCCGCAGATCGGCAACCACTTCATGTTCCTCGAGAGCGAGTTGGCGAAACGCGAATGGTTTGCCGGCCCGGAATTCTCCGGCGCCGACATCCAGATGAGCTTCCCGCTCGAGGCCGCCGCTGCGCGCGCACCGATCTTCAAGCAACTGCCCAAGCTCTCGGCCTTCGTCGAGCGAATCCATGCCCGGCCCGCCTACAAGCGCGCGCTGGAAAAGGGCGGCGCTTACGAGTTAATGAAGTAGACGACTAGCCTTACCAGGAGCGAAACGATGGCCCTTCCGGCTCTGCTGCGCGACAACCTCTCCATCCCGGTGGTCGGCGCGCCGCTGTTTATCGTCTCCAATCCCGACCTGGTGATCGAGCAGTGCAAGGCCGGCATCGTCGGCGCCTTCCCGGCGCTTAACGCGCGACCGAAGGAAATCCTCGAGGAATGGCTGAAGCGCATCACGGGTGAGCTGGCAGAGTACAAGGCCAAGCACCCGGAGAAGAAAGTGGCGCCCTTCGCGGTCAACCAGATCGTGCACGGTTCCAACGACCGCCTGCAGCACGACGTCGAGATGTGCGAGAAGTACAAGGTGCCGATCCAGATCACGTCGCTGCGCGCGCCCGACGAGGTCGTGCCGTCGGCGCATCGCTATGGCGGACTGGTATTTCACGACGTCACCAATGTGAAGCACGCAAAGCGCGCCCTGCAGTCGGGTGTCGACGGCCTGATCCTGGTGTGCAACGGCGCCGGCGGACATGCCGGCGCGCTGTCGCCCTTCGCGCTGGTGCCGGAAGTGCGCCAGTTCTACGCCGGCACGATCCTGCTCTCGGGCTCGATCTCCAACGGCGCCTCGGTGCTGGCGGCGCAAGCCATGGGCGCCGACCTCGCCTATCTCGGCACGCGCTTCACCGCGAGCAAGGAAGGCAATGCCACGCCCGAGAACAAGCAGTGCATCATCGATTCGAGCGGCGAGGAGATCGTCTACACCAACCTCTTCACCGGCGTGCACGGCAATTACCTCAAGCGCAGCGTTTCCGCCGCCGGCCTCGATCCCGAGGCGCTACCGGAAGCCGACAAGAGCAAGATGAACTTCGGCTCGGGCGGCAATTCCAAGGCCAAGGCCTGGCGCGACATCTGGGGCGCCGGACAAGGCGTCGGCCAGATCTTCGACGCCCCGCCCGCCGCCGAGATCGTGGCCCGCCTCAAGGCCGAGTACGAGGCCGCGCGCGCCGCCCTCTTCGCCGGCGAGACGGTACCGACGCAATTGAAGCAGGCGGCCGAGTAACCCGTCCTATTTGCCGGCCGGAACATGCCCCTCGTATTGAGACAGATCGTCGGTGATCGCGAACCATGGCGCCTTGGATTCAACGAAAATATGAAAAGCCAGCCGAATTGACGGCGAGTCGATCAGACTGCCCATGGCGACATGGACGCGCTCGCCGTCCACAACGACCGAGTAGAGCAACGAACCACAGGTCTTACAGTGGGTATCGTTCGCGGTTTCCTCGCCATGGATCATGAGGCCATCGGCGCCCCGGGTAAGACGCAGCTTGGCGCGCTCGATGCCGGCGAAGGGCTTAAAGGCGGAGCCCGTCGTTCGCCGGCAGTTCGAACAGTGGCAGTTGCCGGCATAGAGGAAGGCATCGGCCACCTCGTATTGCACGGCGCCGCAGAAGCACTTACCCGTTAGCATTCGCATCGGGCAAAAGTCGCACGGCCTTTGCCGCTTTGCCAAGGCGGCGTCCCGCCTGCTAGGACCCGTTGCATGCTGCGTCGCCTCTACGACTGGGTCATCGCCCTTGCCGGCCACCCGCGCGCCATTCCTGCGATGGGCGTCATCTCCTTCCTGGAAAGCTCGATCTTTCCGATTCCCCCCGACGTCATGCTGGTGCCGATGGTGCTGGCCAACCGACGCAAGGCTTTCCTCATCGCCGCCGTCTGCACCGTCTGCTCCGTTGCGGGCGGAATGCTCGGCTACGCCATCGGCTATTATGCCTTCGAGACGCTGGGTGCATGGCTGGTGAAGACATATGGCTTGCAGGACGGGCTGGCCACGTTCCGCGCCGGCTTCGACCAGTACGGCGTCTGGATCATCCTGATCAAAGGGCTGACGCCCATTCCCTACAAGCTGGTCACCATCGCCTCGGGTGCCGCCCACTTCGACCTGTTCACATTCGTGTGGGCTTCGATCGTGACGCGTGGCGTGCGCTTCTTCGCCGTGGCAGCGTTGCTGTGGGAATTCGGCGAGCCGATCCGTGGGTTCCTCGAAAAGCACCTGTCGCTCGTGACCTGGCTTTTCCTGATCGCCCTTGTGGGTGGGTTCGTGGCTTTCCGATATCTGTTCTGAGACGAGGCCGATGAACGCCAACGCCATCCCGCTGCCGAGCCGCCTGGGTTTCTTCGCCTTCGTGGCCAGCGGCGCCCTGCTGCTGGGTGCCCTCTATTTTCAGTACGCGATGGGCCTGCCACCCTGCGACCTCTGCCATCTGCAGCGCTATCCGCATATCGTGACCGTGGTGGCGGGCCTCGCCGCACTCGCCTGCTACCGCGACCAGCGCCTTGCCCTGCTGTTCGTCTTTATTTCCATCGCCGGACTGCTCACCACCTCGGCAATCGGCGTTTATCACGCCGGCGTCGAATACAAGTGGTGGCTGGGCCCGCAGACCTGCACCGGGAACATCCCGACCGGCCTCAGCGTCGAGGAACTGAAGAAGTACCTGTTCGGCAAGAAGATAGTCCGCTGCGACGAGACCGCCTGGGCGATGTGGGGCATCTCGATGGCCGGCTGGAACGCGCTGATTTCGGCCGGCTTCGCGGCGCTGCTGTCGCTCGGCGTCGCCAATCACCTGCGGGTCGGCAAATGAACAACGGCCCCAACAAGACCTGGCGCACCGCCGAGATCCGCAATCCCGGCGATCCCGATGGCCGCCAGCTGGTCGAACGCATCCTGCGCGTCGACCAGGCCGGCGAATTCGGCGCGGTGCGCATCTATGAAGGCCAGCTCGCGGCGCTGAAATGGACCGGCCGCGCCAATGGCACGGCCGGCCGCAAGATCGCGCATATGGCCAAGGCCGAACGCGAGCATAGCCGCACCTTCGACCGCCTGATCGCCGAGCGCCGCGTGCGCCCCACCCTGCTCTCGCCGATCTGGGGCATCGCGGGCTTCGCGCTGGGTGCGGCGACCGCGCTGATGGGCGAGAAGGCCGCCATGGCCTGTACCGTCGCTGTCGAGGAAACGATCGACGAGCACTACGCCCAGCAGGCCGCGCAACTGGGCGACGACGAGGCGCCGCTGCGTGCCATCATCGAGAAATTTCGCGCCGAGGAGATCGAGCACAAGGACACGGCTCTGGCCTCGGGGGCCGAGGACGCGCCCGCCTATCGCCCACTGACGGCGGCCATCAAGGCGGGCTCGAAGCTCGCCATCTGGCTGTCGACGCGCATCTGAGCGAAACGCTCAGGTCTGATCGAGTTCGCTGTCCCAATAAAGATAGTCGCGCCAGCTCTCGTGCAGGTAACCCGGCGGGAAGGCCCGGCCGTTTATCTGCAGCTCCGAGGTCGTGGGCTCCATCGGCGCGCGCTGGATCGACATGCCACTCTCGCGCAGCAGCCGGTTGCCCTTCATCAGGTTGCAGGGACTGCAGGCGGTAACCACGTTGCCCCAGCTCGTGCGCCCGCCACGCGACTTCGGCACGACATGGTCGAAGGTGAGTTCGTTGGTGGCGAAGCTGTAGCCGCAATACTGGCAATCGAAATGGTCGCGCAAGAACACATTGAACCGCGTGAAGGCCGGCCGGCGCGCCGCCGGCACGTATTCCTTCAGCGCAATCACGCTGGGCAGGTTCATCTCGAAGGACGGGCTGTGGATCTTGCGGTCGTATTCGGAGATGACGCTGACACGATCGAGGAACACGGCTTTTACCGTGTCCTGCCACGACCAGATCGACAGCGGAAAATACGAGAGCGGCCGGAAATCGGCGTTGAGTACGAGCGCATGGCAAGACTCAAGACCGGGCGTCACGGCTAGGTCCTCCACCCTTGGGTGGGGCGCCGTTGGGTGGGAGTACTAGGGAAATCCCGTCTGTCCAACATGGCCGGCATTGTGGCCAAGGTTTTGGCGAAACACAATATGTCGATAAAATGCTTAATCCGGCGGTAAGATCGTTGAAACAGCAGCAAGGGGGAATGGGCCATGGACACCAGCATCAAAACGGGCGCCGCGACAGCTTATCCCCTGCCTGCCGCCGACCTCGCCTCTCTCGGTATCCGCCTCGACCAGATCGACCGCCTGCGCGAGCTGATCCGCGGCCATATCAAGGACGGCCACTATCCCGGCTGCCAGATCGCGCTCGCCCGGCACGGCAAGCTCGGCCTGTTCGAGAGCTTCGGCAACGCCACGACCGGCCCGGCACCGCGCGCCGCCGCCAACGACACGCTCTGGCTGCTCTATTCCAATACCAAGGTGATCACCGCGGCGGCGCTCTGGGTACTGGCCGAACGCGGCGCCTTCTCTTTCTCCGACAAGATTTCCGACCATGTCCCGGAGTTCAGGAAGAACGCCAAGGGCAACATCACGGTGTTGCAGACCATCACCCATCAGGCAGGTTTCCCCAATGCCGTGGTCGGCAAGGACGCCTGGGCCGATCACAAGAAGCTGCGCGAGGCGGTCTGCGACTTTCCGCTGGAATGGTCGCCGGGGTCGCGGGTCCACTATCACGGCCTGACCGCTCACTGGACGCTGGGCGTGCTGATCGAGGCGGTGACCGGCAAGGATTTCCGCGACGTCATCCGCGAGCTGGTGATCGAACCGCTCGGTCTCGGTCATGAGATGTTTGTCGGCCTGCCGGAGGCGGAATTCGCCCGCGCCGCCGATATGCATCAGCCGACCGAGGCCGGCATGAAGATCGACGCCGATGCCAATTCGACGGAGTGGCGCAAGGGCGGCGCGCCCGGCGGTGCCGGTTATGGCACGGCGCGGGCGATGGCAGCGCTTTACCAGATGATGCTGGGCGGCGGCGAATTGGCCGGCCGCCGCATCGTCTCGCCGCGCACACTGCAATACGCCATCCGCAACCATACCGGCGACCGCATCGACGAATTCATGGGCATGCCGATGCACCGTGGCCTCGGCCCCCATCTGCGCGGCACCACGGAGAATGTGCGCGGCCTCGGCGGCTTCGCCAGCCCGCGCGCCTTCGGCCATGGCGGCGTCGGCACCTCCTACTGCTGGGCCGATCCCGATTCGGGCGTGTCCTTCGCCTATATCACCAACAACCGCGTGCCCGATCCCTGGCACAGCCGCCGCCTCGAACGGGTGGCGAACCTGGTGCATTCGGCAATTCTCTAATGCCGGCTTAGCCTCTCGCGCGCCCCGGCTTCGCCGCCCAGCGCCAGCGTCGCCACAAGCAGCGAGCAGATGGCGAAGAGCATGACGGCGTCGTAGCCGCCGGTGAGGTCGTGCAGCAGGCCGCCGATATAGGCGCCAAGCGATCCACCCAGGCCCATGGCCACCGTGATCAACCCGTAGATTTTGCCGAAATGCGCCCCGCGATAGCGCAGGGTCGCCAGCGTCGAGATCATTGGCCCACGCGAGCCGACGCTGCCGCCGAACAGCAGCACAAAGAGCCAGAGCCAATGATCGTCGGCCGGCCCACGCACCAGATAGAGCGCGGCAATGCCGGCGATGGTGCTGCCATAGGCGAGGATGGCGGCGAGCTTGCGGCCACCACGATCGGCCAACCAGGAGAAGCCCACCATCCCGAGCGGCGTCAGGAAGGCGGCAATCGCCAGTGCGCGTGCGGCATAGGCGCCATCGAAGCCGCGCTCCAGCAGATAGACCATGGCCTGCGGTGCGATGGCGAAGACGCCGAGCGAGGTCGTGCAAAACGTGATCGACAGCGCCCAGAACGGCCAGTCACGCACCGCCTGTCCCACGGTCGGGCCACCGCCGGCAACGCCACGCGCGTGCAACACGCCGGGCGCGCCCGCTTCGATACGCCGCCATGGCATGAACAGCAGCGCGGGCAGCAGCAGCGCGCTTGCAACGGCAAAGGCCTGGTAGGCGCTGCGCCAGCCGACCGAAGCGATCAGGTATTGCGCCACGGGCAGCACGAGGATGCCACCGAAGCCCGCGGCCGACCAGGCGACGGCAAGGCCGATGCCCAGCCGTCGGGGCGGGAACCAGCGGCCGAGCAGCGAGGCGGTCAGAACGCCGCTCAAGGCAGCTCCCGCAAACCCCATGACGATGCCGAGGCCAAGATAGAGATGCCAGATCTCGCTCGCGAAGGAAGCGCTGAGGGTGGCAGCGACGGCGGCTGCCAACCCGACCAGCGTGAGTGAGCGCAGGCCGAAGCGGTCGACGATCCAGCCGGTCAACGGCGCGCCGACGCCACCCATCAGCAGGGCAAAGCCATAGACGGCGGTGATGGAGCTGCGGCTGCCGCCAAAGGTGCTTTCGAGCGCCGGCACGAAGACGACGAAGGAATCGCTGATCGAGCGGCTCGCAACCGCGAGCGCAGCACACAGCGCCACCAGCGCCCACGGCATAAACGATCCCATCTCGACTACCATTGGCGGCGACGGGCGACAGAGACAAGGCGCGTGGCTTGCATTCCTCTCATGCGCGCGGCACGGTCGCCGGCGTGGAAAAGACACTCATCATTCCGGCGGGCTTCAACGGCCCCCGTCTTTCGGGTAACGGCGGTTATGTCGCCGGCATGCTCGCCAACCGTTTCACCCAACAGTTCGGGGGCGACGGTGCGGTCGAGATCACCTTGCGCGCGCCGATACCCCTCGAAACCGAGATGCATCTGGCGCCCGATGGCGACGGCGTGCTGCGTCTGCTCGCTGGCGACACGCTGATCTGCGAGGCGCGCGCCGGAACGATCGATCACCTGACGCCCCCACCCGCCCCCAACGACTGGGACGACGTGCTGCGGCGCGGCGAGGAAGGCGGCAGCCAACCGGGCAGCGATTTCAGCGATTGTCTTGTCTGTGGCCGCAGCCGCGCCATAGGCGATGGCCTGCGCGTTTTAGGCACGGCGGGACCGCAGCCGGGCACTTCGCTCTCTTGCTACTTGCCGCATGCCGTCCATGCCGACGCAAGCGGCCGCATCCGCCCGGAATTCGTCTGGGGCGCGCTCGATTGTCCCGGAGCCTGGGCGGCACAGGATCCCGACGACTGGCGACCGGCGCTGACCGGCCGCATGACGGTGAAAGTGATGGATCGACCCAAGGTCGGCGAGCGCTGCGCCGTCGTCGGCTGGCGCATCGGCGTCGAGGGCCGAAAACTCTACTCAGGCACCGCGCTCTATACCGAGGCCGGTAAGCTCTGCGCACTCGGCACCTGCACCTGGATCGTGCTCAAGGATTAGCGCCACCACGCGGATCGTCGCGATCTCGGGGCCGCTGCGGCATCAAACGGGTGAACGAAGGCACGACCGGTTCTGGAATGACTTAAGAGAAACCCTCCAAGCAATTGCTTTTACGCCTTTCTCAAAGGTGCTTTCAGCACCCGCTACACCCCACAGGCAGATGAGATATATGCAAGGCATGCAGGCTACACCTTTTCTCAAGGACCTCGTGCTGGTCGGTGGTGGGCATTCCCATGTCCATGTCATCAGAAGCTTCGCCATGCGGCCGATGCCCGGCGTGCGGCTGACGCTGGTCGGCCGCGATATCGAGACGCCCTATTCCGGCATGATCCCGGGCTTCGTCGCCGGCCAGTACGACTTCGACGAATGCCACATCGATCTCGCCCGCCTGACCGGACATTCGGGCGCGCGGATGATCCAGGCCGAGGCGATCGGCATCGACCGCGCCAGCAAGCAGATTCTGCTGCGCGACCGCGCGCCGCTGTCCTACGACCTGCTGTCGCTCGATGTCGGTTCTTCGCCCAGCCTCGCCGGGATCCCGGGCGCCGCCGAGCATGCGATACCGGTGAAGCCGATCGCCGAGCTGGGCAACCGCTGGATCGAGTTCCTGCACAGCGTGCACGATTGGGAAGGTCCGCTGCGCATCACCGTGATCGGCGGCGGCGCCGGCGGCGTCGAACTGGCGCTGGCCATCGATCATCGCCTGCGCCGCACCGCGACCAAGGCCGGCATCGCCGTGACGCTGGTGACGCGCGGCGAAATCCTGACGGGACAGGCCCCGGCGGCGCGCAAGAAGATGCGGACGATCCTGGCCGTCCGCCGCATTGCGCTGATCGAAAAAAAGGCCGTGGCCATCATCGAGCCAGGCTCGGTCCTGCTCGAGACCATGCAGCGCATCGAAACCGACGCAACCTTCGTTGTTACCGAAGCGAGCGCGGCCGCGTGGTTCGCCGATGCCGGGCTGGCGCTCGACGAGCGCGGCTTCATCGCCATCGATGCCACGCTGCGTTCGGTCGGCGACGCGCATATCTTCGCCGTCGGCGATTGCGCCAGCTCGATCGCCCATCCCCGCCCCAAGGCCGGCGTCTTCGCCGTGCGCCAGGGGCCGCCGCTGGCTGAAAATCTGCGCCGGGCCCTGCTTGGCCAGGCGCTGAAGCCATTCACGCCGCAGGACAGCTACCTCTCGATCGTCGGCACCGGCGACGGACGCGCCCTGGCGACGCGTGGCAAGTGGGCCGTCGAAGGGCCCTGGGTATGGCGCTGGAAGGACCACATCGACCGCAAGTGGATGCGCATGTATCGCGGGTTCCCGGCGCAGAAGATGGTGGCATCGACCGCACCGCCCGATCCGGCGCTGGCCGATGCCGAAGCCCGCCACCTGCTGGCCGAGATGGGCATGCGGTGCGGCGGCTGCGGCGCCAAGGTAGGTGCCTCGGTGCTGGCGCGCGTGCTGGAGCGGCTCGGCCCCTCGCCCGGCGCCGGCGTTACCCTCGGTCTTGACGCCCCCGACGATGCCGCCATGATCGAAGTGCCGGCGGGTCAGGCTTTGGTGCAATCCATCGACTTCTTCCGCACCTTCATCGACGATCCGCATCTCTTCGGCGAGATCGCCGCCGTTCACGCCTTGGGCGATGTCTGGGCGATGGGTGCCCGCCCTCATAGCGCCTTGGCGCTGGCCATCGTGCCGGCCGCCGCTGAGCGCCTGATGGAGGAAGACCTCTTTCAGCTGCTCGCCGGCGCGCGCCGCGTGCTCGACGAGGCGGGCTGCGCCCTGATCGGCGGACACTCCGGCGAAGGGCCGGAAATCGCGCTGGGCTTCTCGGTGAACGGCCTGGTCGATCCGCGCCGCGCCCTGCGCAAGGGCGGCTTGCGCCCGGGCGACAAGCTGGTGCTGACCAAGGCGCTGGGCACTGGCGTGATCTTTGCCGCCGCCATGCGCGGCGCCGCGCACGGCATCTGGACTTCCGCCGCGCTTGAGTCGATGCGCTGGCCATCGACCAGCGCCGCCGAACGGCTGGTCCAAGTCGGCGCCCATGCCTGCACCGATGTCACGGGCTTCGGCCTCGCCGGCCATCTCGCCGAGATGATTCGCGCCACCGGCACTGGCAACGAGGTCTCGGTCGATCTCTCGCTCGATGCGTTGCCTGTCCTCAAGGGCGCCGTCGACCTCTTCGCCCGGGGCTTTGCCAGCTCACTGCAGCCCTCGAACCTGCGCGCACGCCATGTCATCGACGGCATGGACTGGGCCGCCGGTCATCCCAACTTGCCGTTGTTGTTCGATCCGCAAACGGCTGGTGGCCTGCTCGCCGCCGTCCCCCCCGAGGTCGTCGGCACCATCAGCGGAGTCGTCATCGGCGAGGTTCGCGCGCGCGGCGCCGAGCAGGGCCTCATAAAGCTCGTATGATCGCAACCTTTCTGCGTAATGTGCGTTTACCCTGCGACATCGCCTGGAGGCATACATCAGATGGCTAAGAAATCGAAAACGATCGTCGGCAAAGTCACCGACGCGGTTAAGGAACTGAAGGACAGCGTCATGGGCGCGATGACGAGCGCCAAGAAGACGGTCGCGAAGAAGAAGACGACCGCCAAGAAGGCTGTGAAGAAGGCGGTCAGCAAGACCAAGACTGCCGTGAAGAAGATCGCCTCCAGGAAGAAGCACCTCTAATACCAACCGTCAGAACTAATGACTCGGATGTGAATCGGCATTGAGATGAGGATGTGATTCCCTGGAGCGATGGTATCGCGAGGGAGCCTCTTCATGGCATTGGCGATCAGGAGCAGATCAAGGAGCGGTTCGGCGTGGAT
>JBBRFD010000021.1:0-41724 GCA_038224985.1 Reyranellales bacterium | reverse complement strand
GGTGTTCGACGATCTCGCCACGCCGCTGCTGCTGAACGTGAAGGACATGCTTGCGCCGCAGGCCTTTCTGCGCATCACATCCGTCGGCCTCAACGACCCCATGGGCTACGTCATCTCCGTCGTGCTGATCGGTGTCGCCGTCTTCACCATGTGGGCCTCGGCGCAGGTTCTGAAGGGCAAGGATTACGCCACGACCCAGCGCGGCGGTGGCGGTCTCGCCCGGCGCAAGCTCGGGCCGCGCGAGGCGGTGCTGGCCTATGCCGTCGTCATTCTCATCCTCATGCTGGTGCTGGCGCCGCATGTCGGCCTGCTGCTGCTGTCCTTCGCCACCGTATGGTCCTTCGATCCCCTGCCCGACGGCTACACGCTGGCGCATTACACGCGCGTGCTGGGCGACAGCTCGATCTACATCAAGAATACCCTGCTCTATTCCGGCCTCGCCGCGCTGATCGATGTCGCGATCGGCGGCGCCATTGCCTATCTCGTGCTGCGGACCAAGGTACCGGGCCGGCAGGGTCTCGACTGGGCGGCCTCGGCGGCGCTGGCGGTCCCCGGCGTGGTGCTGGGTATCGGCTACCTGCGCGCCTTCTATGGCGTGAAGCTGCCCGACGGCACGCCGCTGGCAGCGCTTTGGATCGTCATCGTGCTGGCCATCGCCATCCGCCGCCTGCCCTATGCCCTGCGCGCCGCCTATGCGGCCCTCCAGCAAATTTCAGTGTCGCTGGAGGAAGCCGCCGAGAACATGGGCGCCACCAAGGCGCGCACGGTACGCCGCGTGGTCATTCCGCTGATGACCGGGGGCCTGTTGGCCGGCTTCATCACCAGTTTCGCCACCGCCGCTGTCGAGCTCTCCGCCGTATTGATGCTGGTGCAGAACAATTCCGACGCGCCGCTCGCCTATGGCCTCTACGTGCTGATGCAGACACCGGCCGGACGCGGCGCCGGTGCGGCGCTGGGCGTCATCGCCGTCATCATCGTCGCCATCTGCATGTGGCTCTCGCAGCTTGCCGCCGACCGCTCGCAGCGGGCGCGCGGCCTCGAACTGTAACGGGACAGACCATGGCCCTCCCATCGCGCGCCAAAGCCGTCGCCATCGACATCACCGGCGTCAACCTCAGCTACGGCGCCACGCACGTACTGAAAGGCATCGACCTCGCCATCCAGCCGGGCGAACTCTTCGCCTTCCTCGGCCCCTCGGGCTGCGGCAAGACGACGTTGTTGCGCCTGATCGCCGGCTTCGCCCAGGCCGATACCGGCCAGGTGAAGCTCGACGGCGTCGACATCGCGCCGCTGCCACCGTGGAAGCGCGATGTCGGCCTGGTCTTCCAGAGCTACGCGCTGTGGCCGCATATGACCGTCTACCGCAACGTCGCTTTCGGCCTGGAGGAACGCCGCCTGGCACGCGCCGAGATCGACCGGCGCGTAAAGGAAGCGCTGGCCCTGGTCGGCCTCTCCGAACTGGCCGGCCGCCGCCCGGCGCAGCTTTCCGGCGGCCAGCAGCAACGCGTGGCCCTCGCCCGCACCATCGCCATCGAACCCAAGGTGCTGCTGCTCGACGAGCCGCTCAGCAATCTGGACGCCAAGCTGCGTATCTCCGTGCGCCGCGACCTGCGCGCGCTGCAACAGCGTCTCGGCCTGACGACGATCTTCGTCACGCACGATCAGGAAGAGGCCAACACGATCTGCGACCGCATCGCCGTGATGAATGCCGGCGTCATCCAGCAGGTCGGCACGCCGATGGAGCTCTACGAGCGCCCGGCCAATCTCTTCGTCGCCGGCTTCCTCGGCTCGGCAAACATTCTCGGCGACAGCGCCGGCGTGGCCGTGCCGGCAGGCAAGCGACTCGTTTTCCGACCGCAGGACGCTACGCTGTCCTCTTCCGAGGGCGCCACCTTGAGTGGTCCCGTCACTCATCGCGAATTTCTCGGCGCCACGGTGCGCTACGGCGTGCGCATCGGCGACACCGAGATCCTCGTCGACGTGCCCTTCCACTCGGGCGGTGAGCTGCGATCCGTCGGCGATTCAGTGGGAGTGGCGCTACCCCCGCAACGCATGCTTTACCTGCCGGCATGACGACCGTTCGCAAAGCCTCCTTCACCGTTCCCGCTGCCGAGCGCGCGCCGTGGGAAACCCTGCTTGAGGAGCGCCTGACCGAGGACGGCTTCATCGTCGCCAGTTGCGAGGTCTCGCGCGACGGTCCCTGGCGTATCGACGTCTTCGGCGAGGGCGATCCCGCGCAGGTCGATGCCGCCATTGCCGATGGCGCGCAGGCCTTGGGCATCGCTGCCCCCCAATGGCTGTGGGAAGACCTGCCCGACATTGACTGGGTGGCCGAGAACCAGCGCTCCTTCCGGCCCTTCACCGTTGGCCCTTTCTGGGTGCATCCCTCGCACGTGCTGGAAGGCCAGCCTGCCGACACCCTTGCCCTGCGCATCGATGCCGGCCTCGCCTTCGGCACCGGCACGCATGCCACGACACGCGGCTGCCTCGAACTGCTGGCGACGCTCGATCCCGCCGAGACCGGCAACAGCATCGACGTCGGCTGCGGCAGTGGCATCCTGGCCATCGCCATGGCCAAGCTGTGGAAGCGAAAGATTCGCGGCGGCGACAACGATGCCGAAGCTGTCGACGTGGCCCGTGAGAACGCCGTCCTGAACGGAACCGGCGATCTCTGCCACTTCGTCACCGCCGCCGGGTTGGAGAATGACGAGATCGCAGCGGCCGCGCCCTTCGACCTGATTGTGGCCAATATCCTGGCCGGTCCGCTGGTGGTTCTGGCTCAATCCTTCGCCAAGGCAACGCGCCCCAGCGGACGCATCCTGCTGAGCGGCCTTCTGGTCGAGCAGGCCGGCTTCATCCTGGAAGAATACCGCCCGCGCGGTTTTGCCGTCGAACGCCGCGTCGACCTCGAAACCGGCGGCGCCTGGTGGCGGACGCTGCTGCTACGGAAGTCCTAGCCGCGACTACTGCCCAAATTGCGGAAAGTCGGAGGTCCATTTCCCGCAATTCGGGCAGCTCCGTCATAAGGGCACGAAAAAGGGGCCGGCAAGCCGGCCCCTTGTACGCTTTACGCTTACGCTACTACTCGAGTGTTTACGCCACGCCGCGGCGCAAATTCTGGTTGGCCGGCATCGGCGTGCCGGTCGCGACGTCGATCTGGGGCGCCAGGCCTTCGACCTCGGCAGCCTCGCGGACGGCGAATTCGATGTCGGCGCGGCAGAGGCCGAGATCGGAGAGTTCACGGTCGCTCATGCGGAAGAGCTGGGCCTCGGCGTGACGCAGCCGGAGGTCGGCTTTGATCCGGGCAGTCAAGACACCGACCTTCTGGCTGACCCAGACGATCGCGTCGCTGATCAGGTTGCCCACCATCTCGGCGCGCACGTGTCGGGCGCGCAGCTCGAGCATCCGGATCTCGTCGCCCGAAAGAACCGGCTTCGGCGCCTTGAGCTGCTGAGCCTGTGCAGTTTCGCTGGTCAGGTCGAGAAAGTAACGAATGGGCTGGGTCATCATGGCAAACTCCTTTTATTGTGCAGCGCACGCTCAATGTTGCAACTGCACAAAGCAAATATAGGGCCTTGAGATACCACTATAATACCGGAGTTTCGCTTTCTGCCATGCGCTCAGCGCATGACGTGCAATAATTTGTCATTTCGCAGTCGCAATAGACCCATAATTGCGCCGATTGCCTGTCACCCGAGGCCCGCGTAGGGTCGGCCCAGCCCATGAGTTCAGCCCCCGACGACATTATCCAGCTTTTGCGCCGACGCGGCCGCCCAACCGAGCCGCAGGCCCTCGATTCCCTTATGCGCGGGGTGGCTGCGGCCCCGGAAGGGCTGGCCGGCCCAGAGTGGGTGGAACTGGTCGACCCGCAAGCTGATGAGGCTTTGACCAAAGCGCTCACCAGATGGCGTAGCGAACTGGCAGCCGCCGACGACGGGCTCGAAATCTCGCCCGCCCCGGCCTCGCGCCTAGCCGATTTGCGCGCCGAACTGACCCGCCGCGGCCTCGACGGTTTTGTCGTGCCGCGGGCGGACGAGCACCAAGGCGAATACGTCGCCCGCCAGTCGCAACGGCTGGCCTGGCTGACCGGCTTCACCGGCTCGGCCGGCCTCGCCATCGTGCTGGCCGACCGCGCCGCCATCTTCATCGACGGCCGCTACACCCTGGCTGTGCGCGGCCAGGTCGATACAGAGGCCTTCGTGCCGCAGCAGATCCCCGAGCAATCGCCGGAAAGCTGGATCGCCGAGAACCTGCCCAAGGGCGCCAAGCTGGGTTTCGATCCCTGGCTGCAGACGGTCGACGGGCAGGACCGCTTCGCCCGCGCCGCCCAGCGCGCCGGCGGCTCTTTCGTGCCGCTCGACTCAAATCCCGTGGACGCCATGTGGCACGACCGCCCGGCGCCGCCGCTCGCACCGGTGCAGCCGCATCCGGTTGAATTCGCCGGCGAGACCAGCGAGGCGCGCCGCGCCCGCATCGGCGCCATCGTCGCCGCGCGCGGTGCCGACGTGGCGCTGCTGACAGCACCCGACTCCATTGCCTGGCTGCTGAACGTGCGCGGCGGCGATGTGCCCCGCACACCCTTCGCACTGGGCTTCGCACTGCTGCACAGCGACGGCCATGTCGATCTCTACATGGACCGCCGCAAGCTGCCCGACCGCACAGTGACCTGGCTGGGCAATGCCGTGACGCTGGCGCCGCCCGACGAATTGGGCGCCGCCCTCACGACCCTGGGCAAGATGAACAAGCGCGTGCTGGTCGAAAGCTCGACCGCGCCCTATTGGGCGGCGACGCGCCTGCAGGAGGCCGGCGCCAACATCGTCAAGGACGCCGACCCGGTCTCGCTGCCTAAGGCCTGCAAGAACGATGTCGAGTTGGAAGGCATCCGCACTGCCCATCGGCGCGACGGCGCCGTCGTCAGCCGCTTCCTCGGCTGGCTGGCCCGCGAGTCGCCCTCGGGCAAGCTCACCGAGATCCAGGTTTCCGACCGCCTGCAGGCGCTACGCCAGCAAAACGGCACTCTGCGCGACCTCAGCTTCGACACCATCTCCGGCGCCGGTCCCAACGGCGCCATCGTGCACTACCGCGCCACCGAGGGCAGCGAACGCACGCTGGAAACCGGCAATCTCTATCTCGTCGATTCGGGTGGCCAGTATCGCGACGGCACCACCGACATCACCCGCACCGTCGCCGTCGGCACGCCGACGCCGGAGATGCGCGACCGCTTCACCCGCGTGCTCAAGGGCCATATCGCACTGGCGACCGCGCGCTTCCCGGCCGGCACGACCGGCTCGCAGCTCGACGCGCTCGCCCGCTATTCACTGTGGCAGGTCGGCCTCGATTACGACCACGGCACCGGCCACGGCGTCGGCGCTTATCTCTCGGTGCATGAAGGCCCGCACCGCATTTCCAAGATGGCCAGCACCGTGGCGCTGCAGCCCGGCATGGTCGTCAGCAACGAGCCTGGCTACTACAAGACCGGCGCCTACGGCATCCGCATCGAGAATCTGGTCGCGGTGAAGGAAGCCAGGATCGAAGGCGCCGACCGGCGTTACTTCGAATTCGAGACGCTGACGCTGGCGCCCATCGATATCGCCTGCATCGATCTCGGTTTGCTGACGGAGCCGGAGAAGGCCTGGCTCAATGCCTACCACGTCCGTGTGCGCGAGACGGTGGCGCCGCAGGTCGACGACGCCACGCGCGCCTGGCTGAAGGACGCCACGCGTCCAATCTGAGCACTCTGACCCCTCCGTCGCCGTACGATGGCGACGGAGGGGTCATAAGCCCGTTAGTCCTTGAGCTCGGTGCGACCCAGCACGACATCCTGATAGACATCGAGCGACGGCAGGCCGCCGGTGTGCATGAACAGCACCTTGGCGTTGGGCTTGAAGAAGCCCTGCCGCGCGAGGCCCATGAGGCCGGCCATGATCTTGCCGGTATAGACCGGGTCGAGCAGGACGCCTTCGGTGCGCGCCAGCATCTGGACGGCTTCCACCATCTTGGCGTTGGGCACGGAGTATTTCGGCTGCCAGAAGCCGCCGTAGCTCTTCACCGCTTCGGGCGGAACCTTGCCGAGGCCAAGCAGGTCGGCGATCGCCTGCGCTTCCTTGCGGACCAGCGGCTCCTGGTCGGCCGGGTCGCGGCTGACGCCGATGCCGATCAGCGGGATCTTGATGTTGTTGCCCCAGAAGCCCGTGGCCATGCCGCCATGCGTGCCCGAGCTGCCCGAGCCCACAACGACGGCGTCGAAAGCAACGCCCATCTCGAACCACTGCTGCTGCATTTCCTGCACGCAGGCGACGTAGCCGAGGCCGCCAATGGCATTCGAACCGCCGCCCGGGATGATGTAGCCCTTGCGGCCCTCGGAGGCGACTTCCTGAGCCATCTTCGACATAGCGGCGCCCATGTCGGAGCCGCCCGGCACCACCGTGATCTTCTCGACGCCCATCAATTCGAACATGAAGTTGTTGCCGCCGGCTTCCTTGCTGTAGCTCTTGGGCACGCGCTCCTCGATCACGAAGCGGCACTTCAGCCCTTCCTTGACCGCGGCCGCGAGCGTGATGCGGCAATGGTTGGACTGCGGCGCACCGCAGGTGATCAGCGTGTCGGCGCCGTGCGCCAGCGCGTCGGCGGCGAGGAACTCGAGCTTGCGGGTCTTGTTGCCACCGGGGAAGAGACCCAGCATGTCGTCGCGCTTGATCCAGACCTCCGGCCCCACGCCCCCCGGGCAAGTCGCGGCCAGCGCCTTGCTGAAGTTCGGCATCAGCTCGATCGGCGTGGCGAACGGCGTATAACGACGACGCGGAAAACGGGCTAAATCCATTCAATCAACTCCAGCAAAAGACTTCCATTGAGCACTGCCGCTCTAGCATTCCGCCGGGTTCCGAGGAAGTCATAGAGCGGGTCGCAGAGATTATGCAGAGAGCTTCACCCATTCCTGTTCGGTGAGCGTCTGCACGCCGAGCTCGGCGGCCTTCTTGGCCTTGGAGCCGGCATTCTCGCCAACCACCACGAGACTGGTCTTCTTGGAGACGGAGTCGGTGACCTTGGCGCCCAACTCCTCGGCCCGCGCCTTGGCGGCGTCGCGGGTCATCGAGGTGAGTTCACCGGTGAAGACCACGATCTTGTCCTTGAGCGGCGCGTCGTCGGCGATGACGCGGCGGGTCACACCTTCGACCGTCAACTGCTTGCGCAGGTCTCTGATGATATCAACCGTGTGCCCCTCGGTGAAGAACTCGCACATGGCGTCGGCAGTGGTGACGCCGATCTGCTCGATGTTGCAGAGCCGGCCGTAGCTCTCGCCCACTTCGGCTGCTGCCTTTTCCTTCTTCACCGGATCGGGCTTTGCTTTGCGCTCCCTAGTGGCCTCTAGCATCTCGGCCAGCCAGGCATCGGCGTCGCCGTATTCCTGCGCCAGCAGCTTGGCCGTGGCCTCGCCGATCAGGGGAATGCCAATGGCATAGACGAAACGGTCGAGCGAGATAATCTTGCGCGCCTCGATGGCGGCGATGAGGTTGCGTACCGAGAGATCGCCCCAGCCCTCGCGCTTCTTGATCTCGTCGATGCGGCCAGGCAGGCGGAAGATGTCGCCCGAGACCTTCAACAAACCATCGTTGAAGAAATTCTCAATATGGGCGCCGCCAAGACCCTCGATATCGAAGGCATTGCGCGACACGAAGTGACGCAGCCTCTCCACCTGCTGGAACGGGCATTCAAGGCCCCCGGTGCAGCGCCGCACCACGCCGCCCTCACTACTCAGAACTTTAGTCTTGAGCGGACAGGGGCAGCGCTCGGGAAATTCGAACTTCTGCGTCTTCTTCGGCCGTTCCTCGGGCACGAAGCCCAGCACCTGCGGAATGACGTCGCCGGCGCGCTGGATCGTCACCATGTCGCCGACCCGCACATCAAGGCGCTCGATCTCATCGGCATTATGCAGCGTGGCGCGAGCGACCACGACGCCGCCGACATTGACCGGCTCGAGATCGGCCACCGGCGTCAGCGCGCCGGTCCGGCCGACCTGGATGACGATGGCGTTGAGGCGCGTGCGCGCCTGCTCGGCCGGGAACTTGTGGGCGATGGCCCAGCGCGGGGCGCGACTGACGAAGCCCAACCGCTCCTGCCAGTCAATGCGGTCGACCTTGTAAACGACGCCGTCGATGTCATAGGGCAGTGACGGCCGCGCGGTCTGAAGCTCGCGATAACAAGCCATCACCTCGACCGGTGTTCGGCAGAGCTTCGACTGGGGATTGACCTTGAAGCCCCAAGATCTGAGCAACTTGAGATACTCGCTATGGGTCTTCCAGGTGCGCGGCTCCGCCTCGCCCCAGGCATAGGCGAAGAAGCGCAGCGGCCGTGTCTTGGTGATCTCGGGATCGAGCTGGCGCAACGAGCCGGCGGCGGCGTTGCGCGGATTGGCGAAGGTCTTCTCCTCGACCGCTTCCTGCCGCTCGTTCATCTCGTCGAACGCCTTGCGCTCCATATAGACTTCGCCGCGAATTTCGATGCTCTTCGGCGGACTGCCCTTCAGCTTGTGCGGGATGTCCTTCACGGTGAGCAGATTGGGCGTCACGTCCTCGCCCGTCGTGCCGTCACCGCGCGTCGCGCCGACCGTGAAGACACCATCCTCATAACGCAGACTGATCGACAAGCCGTCGATCTTGGGCTCACAGGCCAGCGCCACCTCGGAATCGGATGCCAGATCGATATCGCGCACCAGGGCGCGGCGCAGGCGCTCGATGAAATCGGTGAGGTCTTCCTCGCTGAAGGCGTTGTCGAGCGACAGCATCGGCCGTGCGTGCTTCACCTTGGCGAAAGCCGTGGTCGGTGTCGGCGCCACGCGCTGGGTCGGGCTGAACATGTCGACGATCTGCGGAAACTTCGCCTCGATCGTCTTCAGCCGCTGGCGCAGCTTGTCGTAGTCGGCGTCGGAGATCTCCGGCTCGTCTTTCTCGTGATAGAGCTTGTCGTGATGGGTGATCTCGTCGGCGAGGCGTTTGTGCTCGGAACGCGCCTGACGCTCGGTCATGTCCTCGACGGCCAGCGCGGCCTTGAATTTCGCGGCTTTCGACATCACTAGACCGTGGCGAGCAGACGATCGGCAGCGGCGCGCGCCTCGGCGGTGACCTCGGCGCCGGCCAGCATGCGGGCGATCTCCTCGCGGCGGCCTTTGGCATCGAGCAGCACGACATCGGTGCTGGCGGCATTTTTTGTCGTCGTCTTGCGGATCAGCCAGTGCCGGTCCGCGACGGCGGCGACCTGTGGCGAATGCGTGACGACCAGCACCTGGACGTCCTTGGCCAGGCGCTTCAGGCGCTCGCCGACCGCGGCAGCGGTGGCACCGCCGATGCCCGAGTCGACTTCGTCGAAGACGATGGTCTCGGCAGTGCCGACCTTGGCCAGCGACACCTTGAGCGCCAGCAGGAAGCGCGAAAGTTCGCCGCCGGAAGCGATCTTGGCGATTGGCGCCGCCGGCGCGCCGGGATTGGTCGAGACCATGAACTGCACCCGGTCGGTGCCGGTCTCAGACCAGTCTGCTTCGGGCAAGGCCGCCAGGTCGGTCACGAACTTCGCCTTCTCGAGTTTGAGGGGCGCCAGTTCGCCCGCGACAGCCTTGTCGAGCTTCGCCGCCCCTTTGCGACGCGCGGCCGCTTGCGCCTCGGCAACCGACACGTAGCCAGCGCGCGCCGCCCTGGCTGCATCCGCCAGTTTCTTCAGTCCCGATTCGCCATCGTCGAGCGCGGTGAGTTGCGAGCGCATCTTTTCGCTAAGGCCGGCGAGATCGGCGACGATTACATTGTGCTTGCGGGCGGCGGCACGCAGCGCGAAGAGACGCTCCTCGATCTTCTCGAGCTTCTTCGGATCGAATTCCAGCGCATCGCGGGCGATCTCGAGCTGGGCCTGCGCCTCGGTCGCTTCGCTCAGCGCTCGCTCCAATCCCGCCTTGGCGACATCGAGCCGGCCCTGCGCCTTCTCGGCATTGCGCTCGATCAGACGATGCGCCGTCGCCAGAGCCGTCACGGCGCCTCGGCCCTGCTCCAGCTCCCCCAGCGCCTGGCTCACCGCCTCTCCCAGCGCCGTTCCGGCACGCAGCAGCTGGCGCTCTTCGGCCAACTTCCCCTCGTCGTTGGATTTGGGCGCCAGCGCCTCCAGTTCCTTCACGGCATGACGCAGAAAATCCTCGTCGCGGCGGGCGGCGGCGGCGGTCGCTTCGGCCCCGGCGCGTGCTTCTTCGGCGGCGCGCCACTTTTGCCAGGCCTCGCGCACCGTGGCGCCCTGCTGTTCGAGGCTGGCGAAGGCGTCGAGCGAGCCGCGATGGGTCGCCATGTCGAGCAATCCGTGCTGATCCATCTGGCCCTGGATCTCGACCAGCACATCGCTCAGCTGGCGCAGCAGGCCGACCGAGGCGGGCTGGCCATTGACGAAGGCGCGGCCGCGGCCATCGGCGCCGACGATGCGGCGGATGGTGAGCGTGTCCTCGTCGTCGATGCCCTGCTCCGCCAGGATCGCCCGCGCAGGATGATTCTTCGGCAGCCCAAAGGCGGCAGCGACCGAGGCCTGGGCCACGCCGCGGCGCACGGCCGACGAATCGGCGCGGGCGCCCAGTGCCAGGCTCAAGGCGTCGATCAGGATGGACTTGCCGGCACCGGTCTCGCCGGTGAGCGCGCTCAATCCGCCGTCATCGTCGGGGCGCGCGAGATTGAGGTCGAGCTTCTCGATCAGAACGAAGTCGCGGATCGAAAGCGACAGCAGCATGCGCAGGCGTCAGAAGATGCCGAGGAACCGGCTCGGCTTGCCGGTCGAGATGCGCAGATCTTCGCCGGTCATCAGGTAATAGGAGTCGGCGTACCAGTCGCTGCCCGGGAAGTTGTGGCCGAGCACGGAGGCGGCCTGCTGCGCCTCGTCCTTGACGCCGAGAGACAGGTAGGATTCGACCACACGATGCAGCGCCTCGGGCACATGGGTCGTCGTCTGGTAGCGTTCGATGACGATGCGGTAGCGGTTCACCGCCGCCACGTACTGACCCTGCTTCTGGTAATAGCGGCCGACATCCATCTCCTTGCCGGCGAGATGGTCGATGGCGAGCTCGATCTTCAGACGCGAATCGCGTGAGTAAGGCGATTCGGGGAAGCGCTTGGCCACTTCGGCCAGCGCATCGAGCGCCTGCTGCGTCATGCGTTGGTCGCGGCCGACGTCGGAGATCTGCTCGTAGAAGCACAGCGCCTTCAGGTAATAGGCGTACGGCACGTCGCGGTGGCCGGGATGGAGCTGGATGAAGCGATCGAGCGCGATGATGGCTTCGTCGTACTTGTTGGCCTGGTAGTAGGAGAACGCCGACATGATCTGGGCCTTCGTCGCCCACACCGAATAGGGATGCTGGCGGTCGACTTCCTCGAAGCCCTTCGAGGCCGCCTTGTATTCGCTGCGGCTGAGTGAATCGAGGGCTCGGTTGTAGAGCACCTCGACCGGCTGCTCGACATAGGCCGTCTCGTCCGATGAACCGAATAAACCGCAAGCGCCCAGCGCCAACGCAAGAACCATAAGCGCCACGCCCGTAGTCGCGCGGAAAATCCTGCCTGCACCCACTATCGCCGTCCCCGCTGTCGCCATCGTCAATTCAGCCACTCCGTTTGCATCTGCGTTATATCACGCCGGCGGCAAAAAAAGAGGGGCTGAAAGGCCCCTCGGAAGAGATGCGTGGAGAACTTGCAGGTCGCGCGCCGTAAGCCCTAGTTGGCTTGCCGGCGCAGGAAAGCGGGGATCTGCAGATCGTCGTCGTCACGCGCGGGCTTGGCCCGCTCCGTGACCTCGAGGATCGTGGTCTGTACCGGCGACGGACGCGCCGGAGCGGGCTTCGGTGCCACAGCGACGACGTTTTCGGCCGTCCGAACCTGCGGTTCGACCTGCGCAGCGGGCATCCCGGGCTTCGGTGCGGCGAAGGCGCCCGTGATGCGCTGGAACAGGTTGGGCGAGCGGGCTTCCGCCGCCATGGCCGGACGCGCGCCAGCCGGACGGGAAGCCGGTTCGGCCGCACGCACGGCCGGCTTGGCGGCCGGACGCGTGACACGCCAGTCGGTCTCGTCGACCAGCGGCTTCTGGACGCTGGTAACGGGTGCCACCACCGGAGCCTGGAGGGGGGCCACGGCTACGGGCGCCGGAGCCGGTGCTGCAACGACCGGTGCTTCCACCGGCGCGGCTGCCATGATCTGAACCGGGATGGGTGCTTGGGCGACCGGCGCGACCGGCGCCTGCAGGACCGGAGCTTCCATCACTGGTGCCGAGGGCGCCTGCAGGATCACCGGAGCCGGAGCGGCCGGCGGTGCCTGCATGATCGGCGTCACCGTCACCGGCGCAGCGGTCATGACCGGAGCGGGCGGCGCGGCGGGCATTGGCGTAACCGGTGCGGCAGTGGCGGTCGGCATGGCGACACGGCCGACAGGAGCGGGCTGACGGCTGAGCGCGGGCTGGCCAGTCTGCATCGGCCGGTTCATGTCGAGGTTCAGGTAGTTCGGCGCTGGCTGCTGGGCGGCCATGGCGGAGATGCCGGTGGAAACCACCGACACGCGCATGCGGCCCTGCATCGAGGCATCGAAGGTCGAGCCAAAGATGATGTTGGCGTCGGCGTCGACTTCCTCGCGAATGCGATTGGCCGCCTCGTCGACTTCGTGCAGCGTCATGTCGAGGCCGCCGGTGATGTTGATGAGCACGCCCTTGGCGCCCTTCATCGAATGATCTTCCAGCAGCGGGTTGGAGATCGCCGATTCGGCGGCGACGCGGCTGCGGTCGGGACCTTCGGCCTCGCCGGTGCCCATCATCGCCTTGCCCATCTCGCTCATGACGGTGCGGATATCGGCGAAGTCGAGGTTGATCAGGCCCGGCATGACCATGAGATCGGTGACGCCACGCACGCCCATGTGCAGAACGTCGTCGGCCATCTTGAAGGCGTCCGCGAAGGTCGTCTTCTCGTTGGCGATCTTGAAGAGGTTCTGGTTGGGAATGACGATCAGCGTGTCGACGACCTTCTCGAGTTCGAGAATGCCCTGCTCCGCGATCTGCATGCGGCGGCGTCCCTCGAAATGGAACGGCTTGGTGACGACGCCGATGGTCAGGATGCCCTGCTCGCGCGCCGCGGCGGCGATGACGGGCGCCGCACCGGTGCCCGTGCCGCCGCCCATGCCGGCCGTGACGAACACCATGTTGGCGCCTTCGAGATACGCCAGGAGTTCCTGCATCGCTTCTTCGGCAGCCTGACGGCCGACCTCGGGACGCGCACCCGCACCCAGACCTTGCGTAATAGTGATGCCGAGCTGAACGCGACGATCGGCCAGCGACTGGCCCAGCGCCTGGGAGTCGGTATTGGCGACGATGAACTCAACGCCTTCGAGGGCGGCGCTGATCATGTTGTTGACGGCGTTTCCACCCGCGCCACCGACTCCAATGACGGTGATCCGGGGCGTGATCTCCGACTCCTTTTGAGGGAGACTGAGGTTGATTGTCATTCGGCTTTCTCCACGCAAACGAGGGGGGTATCTGCTCGGAGCGACGGCGCGGGCCCGTTTAAGAAAGACCCTTCACCGCCACCGGCTTTTTTTATTATTCAATAGCCTGTAGGTAGTGCCATATCCTACACAACATATTGCCTAAAAGTTGTCTCTAATCCAACTCCCAAGTCTGCCGATGCGGCCGGCAGGGACCTCGGCGGCCGTGGTTGGAGTTTGCATTGCAGCATGATTTTGCAGGGCAAAGGCGAGTAGGCCGGCGGCGGCGGAAAAAGCCGGCCCACCTGTGGAATCGGCCAACCCGGCAAGACGAAGCGGACCTCCGGTACGAACTTTCTTATTCAGGATTGCCGCCGCGACCTCCGGCACGCCATCGAGTTGGCAGGCGCCGCCGACCAAGACGGCACGGCCACCGGCCAACTTATCCACACCACTGGCCTCGAGTCGGCTGCGCACCAGTTCGAAGGTTTCCTCGATTCGAGGGCGTATGATTCCTACCAGGATCGACCGCGGTACGTGGTTCGGACGCGTCCGATCCTCCTCGCCAATCAGCGGAACGTCGATGATGTCGTACTCGTCGTTCGGCTTGGCGACCGACCGGCCAATCTGCGTCTTCATGCGCTCGGCATGGGCGACCGGGGTCGAGAGGCCGCGGGCGATGTCGCGCGTGACGTGGTCGCCGCCGACCGGGATCGAATCGACATGCACGAGATGACCTTCATAGAACACCGCGATCGAGGTCGTGCCGCCGCCCATGTCGATCAAGGTGACGCCGAGGTCGCGCTCGTCGGCGACCAGCGAACTGAGGCCTGCGGCATGGGGCGCCACGACGCGCTCGGCGATCTCAAGATGGGCGCGCCGCACGCAGACCTGGAGGTTGCGCATGGCGCTGCTGGCCGCCGTCACGAGATGCACATCGATACCCAGCCGCTCGCCGAACATGCCGCGCGCGTCGCGCACCGGTGTGCCGTCGACGCTGTAGCCGATCGCCTCGGAGTGGATGATGTCTCGGTCGGCGGTCTCGGCCGGCAGGTGGATATGCTGCTGGACGCGACGCACGTCGCGCTCGCCGATCTCGTGATGACCGACGGCGACTTCGAGGTTCTGGTTGTGCGAGGCGGGCGAGCCGCCGCTCACGCCGACGATGACCTCGCGCACATGCTCGCCGCACATTTCTTCGGCGGTCGACACCGCCGAGGAGATGGCATGCGTGGCCGCCTCCATGTCGATGATATTGCCCGAACGCATGCCCAGCGCCGGCTGATGGCCGATGCCGACCACACGCAAGCCCTGCCCGTCGACCCGTGCGACGAAGCAGACGACCTTGCTGGTGCCGATATCGAGCGCTGCGATGATGCCGTTTCTTGTCTTGGCCACGATGACCCCCGTCCTTACGCTTACAGTTTCACGTCACATTCCGATCAACCCGGCAGCGCTTCCGCGCCCTGGGTGCGTTTCCTCAAGTAGAGCTTGTCCGGCAGCCTGAGATCGACGACGCCGAAGTCGCGCGACAAGAGCTTGTGGCTGCCGTCGAGCTTGGCAAGCTGCTGCAGTGCCGCCACGGAGTCTTCCTCGGGCAGCCATATCTCCACGCCGGTATTGAGCACGAGATTCCAGCGCCGCTGGCCAACCCAGACCGCCGCGCGCAGCTGGCGCGCGATCTTGGGCTCGTAGGCTAGCAGCAGCAGCAATTCGCCGACATGCTCGGGAGCGCCGGGACCGCCCAGCAGCAGGAGCGACGCGGCACCGGGCGGCATGCGCCGTGCCTGCACAGTGCGGCCGTTGGTGTCGATCAGCACATAATCGTTGCCGTTCTGCCAGATGGCGACGGCGCGGCGTTCCTTCAGTGTCACATAGAGAGTCTCGGGCAGGCGCCGCTCGACGGTGGCCGAGGCCACCCAATCGATGGCTTCGAGCCGCTGGCGGGCTGCCTGCAGGTCGATACCGAGCAGCGAGTCGCCCATCTTGACGTTGAGGGCCGCGAGCACGGCATCAGGGCTCACGAGATCGCGGCCCTCGACGGTGACATCGGAAAGCTTGAAGGGCGTGATGGCGCCGACGACGCTGTGCGTGGTCGCATCGACGCTGCGCTGCAGCTCGGCGAGCCAACCTTCCTTCCACGCCCACCAGCCACCGCCGCCGCCGCTTCCCAGCAGCAGCACGGCCAAGCCCAGCAGCAGCGGCTGCTTCCACAGCGGCCGGCCGGTCTTGCGCGACGTGCCGCGCTTCTTGCGGCGGTCGTAGTCGCGCTTGGGTGCGCTGCCCCCCTTGGCGTCTCGGGGCGGCGCAGGACGGGCGTTGCGCGTGTTGTTCATGTCGGCCGCCGCGCGTGATCGATCATCCAGGTCATGAGTTCCGGCCAGGAGATGCCGGCCCACTTGGCCTGTTCGGGCGCCAGCGACAGCGGCGTCATGCCGGGCTGGGTATTGATTTCGAGCACGGTGAGACCTTCCGTGCCGGGCTTGCTGTCGTCCCAGCGGAAGTCGGCGCGGCTGAGGCCGTTACAGCCCAGCGCCTGATGGCACATCAGCGCCCATTGCTTGGCCTGGTCGTAGACTTCGGCAGGGATCGGCGCGGGAATCAGGTGCTCGGTGACGCCGTCGGTGTACTTGGCCTCGTAGTCGTAGAAGCGCGTGCGCGGCCGCAATTCGGTGACCGCAACCGCCTTGTCGTCCATCACCGCCACGGTGAGCTCACGCCCCGGCACGAACTTCTCGACCAGCACGCGCTCACCGAACGCGGCCTCCGCCGACTCGACGGCCGCGAGATTGTCGCCCTCTCGCACGATATGGACGCCGACGCTGGAGCCCTGATCGATCGGCTTCACCACATAGGGACGCGGCATCGGATCGCCCGACGCCAGGCTGTGACGCTCGATCACCTTGCCGGGCGCCACGCGCATGCCCAGCGAGGTGAAGACATGGCGCGACATCGGTTTGTCCATGGCGATGGCCGATGCCAGCACACCGGAATGCGTATAGGGCACCTTGAGGATTTCCAGCACCCCCTGGATGCAGCCGTCCTCGCCGAAGCGGCCGTGCATGGCGTTGAACACCACGTCGGGACCGCCCCCCGCCGCCGGCCGCAGGAAATCGATCAGTGCGCGCAGGTCACGCGTGACGTCGTATTCGAGCACGATGTGGCCGCCCTCGCGCAGTCCCTCGGCGCAGGCTTTGCCGCTAATCAGCGACACCTCGCGCTCGGGCGACCAGCCACCCATCAGGACCGCAACGTTCTTCACTTGGCCTCTCCGATGCAGCGAATTTCCCATTCGAGCTGCACGCCGCTCTGCGCGAACACGCGGCGGCGGACTTCTTCACCCAACGCTTCGATTTCCGCAGCGGTGGCATCGCCGTTGTTGATCAGGAAGTTTGTGTGCTTCTCCGAGACCTGCGCGCCGCCCAGCTTCAGGCCGCGGCAACCCGCACGGTCGATCAGCTCCCAGGCCTTGTGGCCCTCGGGGTTGACGAAGGTCGACCCGCCGGTGCGGCTGCGCGGCTGCGATTCGATGCGCGCCGAATCGATCTCGGCGATGCGCCGGGCAATAGCCACCTGATCGCCCTTCAGTCCCTTGAGTCGCGCCGAGGTGAAAATCCAGTCGGCGGCAGCATCGCTGTGGCGATAGCTGAAGCCCATTTCGAGCACGCCGACACGATGCTTGCGGCCCTTGCGGTCGACCGCTTCGGCCGAAACGAAAACCTGCGAGAGATCGCTGCCATAGGCGCCACCGTTCATGCGCAGCGCGCCGCCGATGGTGCCGGGAATGCCACTCAGGAATTCGAGGCCGGCCAGCGCATGATCGCGCGCCGTCAGCGCCACGTTGAGATCGGGCGCGCCGGCGCCGGCAACGAGTTCCTCGCCCTCGACGATGATTCCGGTGAATCCGCGCATCAAGCGCACGACCACGCCCTTCACGCCGCCGTCGCGCACCAGCAGGTTGGAACCGACACCCAACGCCATCACCGGCACTTCAGTCGGTACTTCGGCAAGGAAGGCCGCCAGATCGTCCGTATCTGCCGGGCGAAACAGCACCTCGGCCGGACCACCGGTCTTGAACCAGGTCTGCGGCCCCAACGGCGCATCGGCGGTCAGCCGGCCGCGCGGCTTGGGCAGCCGATCGATCAAATGCGGGCGCGAGGTCGCGAGGGCCATCATGCCGCCGAGCCAGGATCGTTGGCGATAGCGCGCGGGCCTGCCCGCTCGACGGCGAGCTGCTGGATCTGGCCGGGCAAGGCATGCGCCCAAGAGGTGATGTTGCCGGCGCCGAGGCAGACGACCACGTCGCCCGGATGCGCGATCTTCCAGATCAGTTCCGGCAACTCGCCCGGCGCCTGCAGCGGAATGACTTCGCGATTGCCGGCACGCGCGGCAAGCGCCACCAGCATGTCGCGGTTGACGCCTTCGATCGGTGCTTCGCCGGCGGCATAGACATCGGCGATGATCACCGTATCGGCATCGCCGAAGCAGGCCGCGAATTCGGCTTTCAGCGAGGCCAGGCGCGAATAGCGGTGCGGCTGCATGACGGCGATGACGCGGCCCGAGCCGCCATAGGCCTGGCGCGCGGCGCGCAACACGGCGGCGATCTCGACGGGGTGATGGCCGTAATCGTCGATCACGGTGATGCCATGGGCCTCACCAGTCTTGGTGAAGCGGCGCTTCACCCCCGAGAAGGACGCCAGCCCCTGGCGGATGGTGTCGTCGGGTACGCCCATTTCCTGCGCCACGCTGATCGCGGCCAGCGCGTTTTGCACATTGTGCTGGCCGAACATCGGCAGACGCATGCCCGAGATGATGCGCGACTGGTTGGTGGCGCGATTCTCGATCATCACGTCGAAATCGGCGCCATTGCGGTCGAGCTTGAGGTTGATGGCGCGCACGTCGGCATTGGCGCCGATGCCGTAGGTGACGAGACGGCGGTCGGTGAGGCGCGGGATCATCGCCTGGACCTCGGGATGATCCGAGCACAGCACGGCGAAGCCATAGAACGGGATATTCTCGACGAAGCGCACGAAGGCCTGACGCACCGCGTCGAAGGTGCCGTAATGGTCGAGATGCTCGGGATCGATATTGGTGACCACGGCGATGGTGGCCGGCAGGCGCAGGAACGAGCCGTCCGATTCGTCCGACTCGACCACCATCCAGTCGCCCTCGCCCAGGCGCGCGTTGGTGCCATAGGCGTTGATGATGCCGCCGTTGATCACGGTCGGATCGAGCCCGCCGGCATCGAGGACGGCGGCGATCAGCGAGGTTGTCGTGGTCTTGCCATGGGTGCCGCCAACGGCGATCGCCCACTTGAGCCGCATCAGCTCGCCCAGCATCTCGGCGCGACGCACCACGGGCACCAGACGCGCGCGGGCGGCCAGCACCTCGGGATTGTCCTTCTTCACCGCACTCGACACGACGACGACCTGGGCAGCGCCGATATTCTCGGCGCGATGGCCGATCGCCACCTTGATGCCGAGCTCGATGAGGCGGCGCGTATTGGCGCCTTCGGCGACGTCGCTGCCCTGCACCTTGTAGCCGAGATGATGCAGTACCTCGGCGATGCCCGACATGCCGATGCCGCCGATGCCGACGAAATGGATCAACCCGATGTCCAGCGGCATCGCTCTCATGCGGCGGCTCCTGAAGCGGCAAATTTCGGTGAAATCAGTTCGACGACCAGATCGGCCAGCCGCGCGGCGGCATCGGGCCGGCCGACCGACCAGGCCTGCGCCGCCATGTCGGCGAGACGCTGCGGCTCTTCGAACAGCCGGCGCAGATGACCGCCCAGCGTGGCGGCGTCGAATTGGGAATGCGGAATGACGATGCAGCCGCCCGAGGCCTCGAAGGCCCGCGCATTGGCGGTCTGGTGATCGTCGGCGGCATAGGGAAACGGGATCAGGATCGACGGCCGGCCAATGGCCGCCAGCTCCGATACCGTCGAGGCGCCGGAACGGCCGATAACAAGATGAGCCGAGGCCAGGCGTTGCGGCAGGTCCGCGAAGAACGGCGCCAGCTCGGCCACGATGCCGGCCTCGGCGTAACGGGCGCGCACCTGCTCGAGATCTTCCGGCCGGCACTGCTGCACGATGCGCAGGCGCGAGCGCAAGGCCGGCGGCAAGGCGATGACCGCCTCAGGAATAACCTTGCTGAAGGAGGCGGCACCCTGGCTGCCGCCGAAGACCAGCAGATCGACGGTGCGGTCGCCGGTCGGGGCGCGATAGGGCGAGGCGCGCAGCGCCCGCACCGATTCGCGCACCGGATTGCCGACGAGTTGCGCGCGCCCGTCGTTGTCGGCGATGTGCCGCGTGCGGGCGAAAGAGGTCGCCACCCGGGCGGCGCCGCCAATCACCATGCGGTTGGCCTTGCCGAGCACGGCGTTCTGTTCGTGCAGCACCGAAGGCAGATTGCGCAGGCGCGCGGCCATCATGGTCGGTACCGAAGCATAGCCGCCAAAGCCGACGACAGCGGCCGGCGCCAGCTTGCGCAATGCCCACCAGGCATCGAACAAGCCGCGCAGCAGGGCGAAGCCGCCCAGGATACGGCGCTTGAACGAACCGGTCGGGCTGTCGGCATGGATATAGTGAATGGGCCGGCGCGCCAGTGCGCCCTGCCACTGCCGGCCACGCGAATCCGTGACCAGCGCAAACGGCACGCCACGCGCTTCGAGCTCACCGGCAAGCGCCTCGGCGGGGAACACATGCCCGCCGGTGCCGCCGGTTGCCAGAACCACAGGACCGCCCTGTTGATTGAAGGTGGGCGCCATCTAGACGGCCTCCCTCAGACCGGCATGCTCGCGCGTCAGCGACAGCAGCATGCCGAGGCAGATCGCCATGGCCAGCGCCGAGGAGCCGCCATAAGAGACGAAGGGCAGCGTCATGCCCTTGGCGGGAATGAGCTGGATGGTCGAGGCCATGTTGATGGCCGCCTGCAGCCCGAACTGCACGGCAAGACCGGTCGCCGACAGCGTGATGAAGAGACTGGTCTCCTTCGTGGCGCGCGACAGCGAGCGCAGCGTCACGAAGGCGAAGAGCGCCAGGATGATGAGGCAGACGATCAGGCCGAATTCCTCGCCAGCCACCGCCATGACGAAATCGGTATGTGCGTCGGGCAGCTGCGCCTTCACCGTGCCCTCACCCGGGCCACGGCCGAACAGGCCACCGTTCATGAAGGCCTCGAGCGCCGTATTGACCTGGTAGTTGTCGCCGGAGGACGGATCGAGAAAGCGGTCGAAGCGGCTGCGCACGTGACTCAGCATGAAATAGGCGCCAACCAGGCTGGCACCACCGGCCAGCACGCCAAAGCCAGCGACCCACATCGGCAGGCCGACGACGAAAAGCTGGCAGGCCCAGACGGCGGCGACGACGATGCTCATGCCGAGATCGGGTTGCAGGATCAGCAGGGTCAGCACGCCGCCGACCAGCAGCGTCGACAGGAAATAACCCGGCATGCGCCGTTCGGCGCGGCTCTGCGCCAGCAGCCAGGCCGAAATCACCGCGAGGCTGGGCTTCACGAACTCGGACGGCTGCAGGCTCGACAGGCCGGGCACCGAGATCCAGCGCCGCGCACCCTTGATCTCGACACCGATAATGAATGTCGCGGCCAGCAAAACGATGCTGCCGGCAAAAACCAGCAGCGCCAGGCGCCGCACATGACGCGGAGTCACCAGCGAAATCGTCAGCATGACGACCAAGGCCAGGGGCAGGAACATGAACTGGCGCTTGGCGAAAATGAAGAGATCGGCGCCGATGCGCTCGGCGGCTGGCGGCGAGGCGGCCAGCGTCAGCATCACGCCGAAGGCCATGATGGCCAGGATAGCGCCCAGCGACCAGCGGTCGACGGTCCACCACCATTGTCCGATAACGCTGCGGTCGTCGCGTGGAACTTGGATCACGCCGCTCTCCCCAAAGTCTCGGCTCCCGGCAGCGCCCGCGCCATGGCGCGGAAGGCATCGCCACGATGCTCATAGCTCGACCACTGGTCCCATGAGGCGCAGGCCGGCGACAGCAGCACCACGGCGGGTCCGCTCGCCTCGCGCTGCGCGTGCTCATGCGCCGACGTCAGCGCCGACTGGAGATCGCCGCAACGGCTGTAAGGGAGCTTACCCTCGAGCTGGCCGGCGAAGAGATCGCTTGCCTCGCCGATCAGGAAGGCATGGCGGATGCGATCGAAGTATCCGGCGAGCGGCGCCACACCGCCCTCCTTCGCCTGACCGCCGATGATCCAGTAGATGTTCTTGTACGAGGACAGCGCCCGTGCCGTGGCATCGGCATTGGTCGCCTTGCTGTCGTTGATATAGGTGACGTTGCCCACCGAGGCGACCCGCTCCTGGCGATGCGGCAGGCCGAGATAGGTCTTGAGGCCTACCACGATCTTCTCGCGTGCCACGCCCAGCCAGCGGCAGGCGGCCCAGGCGGCGGCTGCGTTCTGCGCATTGTGATCGCCCGGCAAGGTCGGCACCTCGGAGAAGTCGACGGCGAAGCCATCCGCATCGATCAGCTGGCCGGCCCGGAACGATACGCCTCCGGAAACCGGCTTTTCGAGCTGCAGCGGCACGACGGCGATACCGGCGCGGTTCCTGACCTTGTCGAAGGCGGTGCGCGAGTAATCGTCGTCGATGCCGATCACGGCGCAGTCGCCGGTCCCCTGGCGATCGAAGATATGCTGCTTGGCCGCGACATAGCCCGTCATGTCGCCATGACGGTCGATATGATCGGGTGTAATGTTGAGCCACACCGCGACATGGGCGTGGAAGGTGTCGAGCAGTTCGAGTTGGTATGACGAGAGTTCGAGAACGTAGATGCCGCCCTCTCCCAGCGGCGGCAGATCGAGCGCGCCACGGCCGATATTGCCACCGACTTCGGCCTTCAAGCCGGCACTTTTCAGGATGTGGCCGATCAGCGAGGTGGTGGTCGATTTGCCGTTGGTACCGGTGATGGCGACGTAGCACGCCTTGGGCTCGGCACGGGCCAGAAGCTCGACGTCGCAGATCAGCGCCTTGCCGGCCTTGCGCGCCGAGGCGGCCACCGGATGCGGCTTAGGCAGCAGGTTGGGAATGCCCGGGCTGATGACCAATGCGGCGAAGCGTTGCCAATCGATGTTGGCTGGATCGGCCAGCGTCGCACCCTCGCGGATAGCCGCCTCGCGCTTGGCGGCATCGTCGTCCCAGGCAATGCAGTCGATCCCGGCCGCCTTGAGGGCGCGCACCGTCGTAATGCCGGAGCGTGCGAGCCCCAGCACCACGAAGGACGAGCCTTTCAAGGGAGCCAGATCGATCATGCGCTCACCGCAGCTTCAGCGTGGCGAGGCCGACCATCGAGAGGATGGCGGCGATGATCCAGAAGCGCACGACGATGGTGGGCTCGGCCCAACCCTTCTTTTCGTAATGATGATGCAGCGGCGCCATTCGGAAGACACGCTTGCCGGTCCATTTGTACGACAGCACCTGGACGATCACCGAGACCGTCTCGAGCACAAACAAGCCGCCGACGATGGCCAGCACGATCTCGTGCTTGGTGATGACGGCGGTGGCGCCCAGCGCGCCGCCCATCGACAGCGAACCGGTATCGCCCATGAAGACCATGGCCGGCGGCGCGTTGAACCAGAGGAAGCCGAGACTGGCCCCCACCAGCGCCGAAAGCAGCACGGCCAATTCGCCCGTGCGCGGGATGTGGTGAACGTAGAGGTAGTTGGTGAAGACGACGTTGCCCACGATGTAGGTGATGAAGCCGAACACCGCCGCCGCCATGATCACCGGCACGATGGCCAGTCCATCGAGCCCGTCAGTCAGGTTGACAGCGTTGGAGCAGCCGACGATCACCAGCACGGCAAAGCCGATGAAGCCGACGATGCCGAGCGGGATCAGGAAGTCCTTGAGGAAGGGCAGCGCCAGCTGGTTGCGGAACTGCACCGGCGAGAGCTGCGAGATCATATAAGCGCCCAGTGCTGCCACCAGGATCGAGATCGCCATCTTGACCTTGCCCGGCACACCCTTGGTGTTGCGCTTGGTGACCTTGAGGAAGTCGTCCCAGAAGCCCACCGCGCCGAAGGCCAGCGTGATGAAGAGCACGATCCAGACATAGCGGTTGGTGAGGTCGGCCCAGAGCAGCGTTCCGACCGAGAGGCCGATCAGGATCAGCAGCCCGCCCATGGTCGGCGTGCCCTTCTTGGTCAGCAGGTGGCTTTCCGGTCCGTCGTCGCGGATCGGCTGGCCCTGGCCCTGCTTGCTGCGCAGCCAGCGGATCAGCGCGCCGCCGATGAAGAAGGACAGGATCAACGCGGTGAGGAAGGCGCCGATCGAACGCGTCGTCAGGTAACGGAAGAGGTTGAAGGGTCCGAAGGTGTCGGCCAGCGGATAGAGGAGATTGTACAGCATCTCAGTTTCCTGCCTCGCCGTCCGACGCCGCGAGAATGGCGTCGACGACCAATTTCATTTTTGACCCCAGCGAACCCTTCACCGCGACGACATCGCCGGCCTTGAGCGTCGAGGCCATCTCACCGGCGAGCGCTGCCGAATCTGGCTTATGCGCGCCGCGCTGCGCCGCCGAGAGCCTGTCCCACAGCGCGCGCATGTGAGGGCCGCAGAGAAACACCTGCGCCGCACCGCTCGCGGCAACGGCATCGGCCAGTCCGGCATGATAGGCATCCGCGCCCTCGCCCAACTCGCGCATGTCGCCCAGCGCCAGCAGGCGACGGCCGCCCGGCCCCGGCTGCGTGCGCGCCAGCACCGCCAGCATCGCCGGTACCGAAGCCGGATTGGCGTTGTAGCTCTCATCCAGCAGTTCGATCGTCCCTGTCCCAAATTTCAACCGCCGACGCAGACCGCGTCCCGGCGATGCCTTGACCTCGGCCAGCGCCGCAGCCGCCTTGGCGACATCCGCACCGAGCGCTTCGACGACCGCCAGGGCCGCGACGCTGTTCAACGCCCAATGCTCGCCCGCCGCGCCGAGACGATACTCAAGACGCCGGCCGTGGAGAGAAGCGACGATATCGCTGCCCGAATCCTGCAGGTTGCATGCGACGAGCCGCGCGTCGGCTGCATCGCTTTTGCCGAATCCGACAGTGCGAGTCACGCCGAACCCGCGGGCACGATCCACAAGCCGCTCGTAGTGGCGATTGTCGCGATTGAGCACGGTTACTGCGCCTTCGCGCATGCCGGCGAAGAGGCAGGCCTTCTCGTCGGCGATGGCTTCTTCGGAGCCCAGGTGACCGATATGCGCCGCCTCGACATTGGTGACGAGGGCGACATGGGCCTCGACCTGGCGCGCCAGCGGCTCGATCTCGCCGGGATGGTTCATGCCGATTTCGAAGACACCATAAGCCGCATCGGCCGGCAGGCGCGCGAGGCTGATCGGCACGCCGACATGATTGTTGTAGCTGGCAGCGCTGGCCTCGGTTTTCGCCTGCACCGAAAGCAAGGCACGCAGCGCGTCCTTGGTGCTGGTCTTTCCCACGGACCCGGTGACGCTGGCGATGCGCGCATTGCAGCGGCGCCGGCCGGCACGGCCGAGATCGACCAGCGCCGTCATCGTATCCGGCACGCGCACCAGGGCGCCTTTCACTTCCGGCATGTCACGCGACACGACGCAGGCGGCGGCGCCGCGCGCGAAGGCATCGGCCACATAGCCGTGGCCGTCGGTCGTCTCTCCCGACAACGCGAAGAACAACTCGCCCTTGTCGACGGCGCGGCTGTCGAAGGTAACGCTCGATGCCTCGAAGCGGCCCGTGATCGCCGCCGACGGCAGCGCCCGCGCGACATCCTCGGAGGTCCACAGTGCGCTCAACGTGTCGGTCCCGTGAGTTCGCGCGCCACTTCGGCATCGTCGAAAGGCAGGGTGACGCCCTTGATGGTCTGGCCGGTCTCATGGCCCTTGCCGGCGATCAGCAGCAGATCGTCGGCGCTCTTCAACGCCGCGACTCCGGCGGCAATGGCGGCATGACGGTCGTCTCGCACTTCGCGCCAGTTCTTGCGATCGGCGGGAATGCCACGAAGGATCTCGGCACGGATCGCAGCTGGCTTTTCGCTGCGCGGATTGTCGTCGGTGACGATGGTAAGGTCGGCCAAGCGCGTGGCAATCTCGCCCATTACCGGCCGCTTGGCGCGATCGCGGTCGCCGCCGCAGCCGAAGACCACGACCAACTTGCCCTTGGCAAAAGGTCTCAGCGTCGCCAGCACCGTCTCAAGCGCTTCGGGCTTGTGGGCATAGTCGACATAGACCGGCGCGCCGCTTGAGTGGCGGGCGACAAGCTGCAGCCGTCCCGGCGCCCCGCTGAGAGTAGCAAGAGCCGCAACGGCGCGGGCCGGATCGGCGCCCGTCGCAACGGCAAGACCCAAGGCGGCAATGGCATTCGAGGCCTGGAAGCCGCCGACCAGCGGCAATTCGACTTCGTGAGGAACGCCAAGGACGGTCATCGCGAGATGCTGACCCGCCGCCGTCGGCGTGACCTTGTCGAGCCTGAATTCCTTGCCCTTGAAGCCGTAGCTCCAGAAGCGCACGCCCCGGTCGGCGCAGATCCTGGCCAGTGCCGAGACGCGATCGGCATCGGCATTGACCACCGCCGTGCCGGAGGCTGGCAGCAGCGTCTCGAACAGCCGCGCCTTGGCCGCGAAGTAACCGTCCATCGAGGCGTGATAGTCGAGATGCTCATGCGTCAGGTTGGTGAAGGCCGCGGCCGTAAGCTTCAACCCGTCGAGGCGATGCTGGTCTATGCCATGGCTCGAGGCCTCGATGGCGAGATGCGTGACGCCACCCTGCGCCAGCGTCGCGAGATCGGCGTGAAGCGCCACCGGATCGGGCGTCGTCAGCCCGCCGTCGCGGTCGAGCACCGGCGAGACGATGCCGAGTGTGCCGATGCTCGCAGCCTTCTCGCCCAGCGTGGCCCAAATGTGGCTCAGGAAATGGACGGTAGAGGATTTGCCGTTGGTGCCGGTCACGGCAGCGATGGTCGCGGGCTGCGTTCCAGCGAAGGTCGCGGCCATCAGCGCGATGCGCCGGCGCGGATTGGCGTCACGCAGCACGACGATCTCCGAGGGCAGCGGCGGCAAGGCGGCATCGGTGCTGGCGAGGATTGCCACCGCGCCACGCTTCACGGCATCGGCGATGAAGCCGGCGCCATCCTGCTTGGTGCCGCTGAGAGCGGCGAACAGATATCCAGGCTGAACCTTGCGCGAGTCGAGCGTCAGGCCGGCGAGATCGAGGTCGCGGCTCGGGGTTCCACCCTGCATGAGTTCACTCAGTCGCAACGCGGCGCACTCCCGAGAGGGGAACGCTCGCGGTCTGGCCGCCCGGCGCCTGGGCGGATACATGACCAGGCTTGGCCGGCAGGGCCTTGCGCGGCTCGGGCGTACGGTCGCGGCGCGAGGTGACGGGCGTCGGCGCGGGCGCCGGAATCGACGGCGCCACCGGCATCGAGCCAATCTCCAGCGGCGGCAGGCCTTCCTTCACGTCGCCCGGCAGGAAGCCGTAGAGCGAGATGATGTTCTCGATGATCGCCTTGACGCTGGGGGCCGCGACCATGCCGCCGGTAGCGTAGCCACCGGTTTCGGCAGTGCCCTTGGGCTCGTCGAGCGACACCAGAATCACGAATTTGGGCTCGTTCATCGGGAACATGCCAATGAACGAACTAATTAAGGCTTTTTGGCGATAGCCGCCGCGCGACGGCTTTTCCGCCGTGCCGGTCTTGCCGCCGACTTCGTAGCCCACGACGTTGGAATTCTTGCCCGTGCCCTCGACCACGTTGAGCCGCAGCAGCTGGCGCATCGACAGCGAGGTCTTGGCCTGGATGACGCGCCGCCCGGGATCGCTCTTGGCGGTGCGCTTGATCAAGGTCGGCGGATAGAGGATGCCGCCGTTGATCATGGCGGCAGCACCCGTCACCAGATGCAGCGGCGTCACCGAGATGCCGTGCCCGTAGGCGATGGTCATGGTGTTGATCTTCATCCACGAGCGCGGATAGAGCGGCGCGGCGGCTTCCGGCAGTTGCACCGGCTCGGCCTTGAGGAAGCCGATCTTGTTGAAGAAGGCGCGCTGCGCCTCCGGCCCCTGCTCCAGCGCCATCTTGGCCGAGGCGATATTGGACGAATACTTGAAAACCTCGGCCACCGTCAGCGGACGGTTCTGCGCATGGTCGTCGTTGATGGTGAAGCGGTCGATCTTGATCGGGGCGCTGGCGTCGTAGACGCTGGTCACCGTCGCCTTACCGCTGTCGAGTGCCATGGCGGTGTTGAAGATTTTGAAGGTCGAGCCCTGTTCGTAGACGCCCAGCGTGGCGCGGTTGAACAGCGCCTCGTTGGTGATGGTCTTGGCCTTGTTGGGATCGAAGGTCGGCAAGGAAGCCATGGCAAGGATCTCGCCATTGGTCACGTCCATGACGATGGCCTGCGCCCCAATGGCGGAGAATTTGGCGACCGCGCGCACCAGCTCGGCTTCGATCATGCGCTGCAGGCGCAGGTCGATGGAGAGCTGCAGTGTCTCGCCGCTTTGTAGTTGCTGGTCGAAGTAACGCTCGACGCCGGCGAGACCGGAATTGTCGACGCTGGCATAGCCGATGATATGGGCAGCCGAGCTACCCTGCGGATAGATGCGGCGCTCTTCGGCCTGGAAGTCGAGGCCGGGAATACCGAGGCGGTTCACCAGATCCTGCTCGCGCGGGCTCATGCCGCGCTTGATCCAGGCAAAGCTGCGGTCGGCCTCGAGGCGGTCCTTGAGATCGTCGTACTTGAGCTCGGGCAGGATGGCGGCGATCTTGCGCGCGGCGTCCTGCGGCTCGAGCACCAGCCGGGGATTGGCGAAGGCCGACATCACCGGCACCGAGGTGGCGAAGACGATGTTGTTGCGGTCTACGATGTCGCCGCGCTCGGCCTGGATGGCGCCACCCCGCGCCGCTACACGCTGCGTCGGCTCGGCGCCGTCGCGCATCAACGAGACGTAGCCCATGCGCAGGGCGACAGCTGCGAAGGCCAGCGAGAAGATCGCCGAGGCGATCATCAGGCGGTGCCGTGCGGTCTCCTGCGCGTCGCCCTTGAGGCGCTCCTGCGCGGAGCCGTTACGCGCGCCGGCCGCCGCGCTGAGCGCGACGGCCGGTTCGGGCGACGCAGACTTGGGCCAAAGCCTCACCGGGTTCCTCCACTACGCGAGAGGATTTCATCGATGGAGGCCGTGGCACTCTGGCCGTCGCCTTCCGGACCCGTGGTTGCCGTCTCTTTTATGAGAGCCGGCCGAGGGGGCGTCGTGGGTCCGGGGTTACGCACTGAATGGGGTGCGGAGGCTGGCGAGGGGCTGCCAGCCTCCGCTGCGACGCGGGCACCACCGGGCAAAGTCGACGAGGGGACGTCGTTGCCCGTACGTGGGGGGGAAGGGAGTGGTGCTTCGCGCCGCGGGGGGACAGATTCGGTTTTAAGCGTGTCGAGACGGACGACCTGCTTGATCGAAGCAGGCTCGAGCTTGAGGTGCTTTTCGGCCAGGCGCTGGATGCGCTCGGCTTCGTTCAGGTGGGCCCATTCGACCCGCAGGATATGCGTGGCCTTCTGGCTCTCGATGATCTTCTGGTTGGTGCGGTCGATCTTCTCCTCGAGGTCCTGCACCTTGTATTTGACGGTGAAGAGACCGACGGCCGTGGCGACCGCGACGACGGACCAGAACACGAGGCCGCGGTGAATCATGCCGCCCCTCCCACCGCGATCTTTTCGGCGGCCCGCATACGCGCCGAACGCGAGCGCGGGTTGCTCGACACTTCCGCCTCTGAAGGCGACAGCGGGCGGCGCGTGAGATCGCGCAGGGTGACGGCAGCGGCGGCGCCAACCGGCGGCGGCGCGTGGCGCGAGGGCGACGGCGTGCGGCCGGCGCGGCTGCGCACGTATTCCTTGACGGCGCGGTCCTCGAGCGAATGGAAGGAGACGATGGCCATGCGACCACCCGGCGCCAACACCTGCTCGGCGGCGGCGAGACCGCGCGCGAGTTCGCCCAACTCGTCGTTGACGGCGATGCGAAATGCCTGGAAGGCGCGCGTCGCCGGATCGCTTTCGTCCTTGGGCAGCGGGCCGACCGCGCGGCGCACGACCTCAGCCAGCTCGCCCGTGGTCTCGAAACGCTTGGTCTTGCGCTGCTCGACGATGGCGCGGGCGACGCGGCGCGAACGGCGCTCCTCGCCGTAGCGCCACAGGATATCGGCGATTTCCCTTTCGTCGCCGTCGTTCACCAGGTCCGACGCCGAAGGACCGCGCTTTTCCATGCGCATGTCGAGCGGGCCGTCGCCGCGGAAGGAGAAGCCGCGCTCGGCGCGGTCGAACTGCATCGAGGAGACGCCGAGATCGAGCGCCACACCATCTACTTCGGAGACGCCTTCGGCCGACAGCAGATCGGCCATGTCGCCGAAACGGCCTTCGATCAGGCGCAGACGCGGCTCGTAGCGTTCGACCATGGCCTTGCCGGCCGAGATGGCATCGGGATCGCGGTCGATGGCGTAGACTTGGCAGTCGGCGCTATCGAGCAGCGCCGTTGTATACCCCCCAGCGCCGAAGGTACCGTCGACATAGCGGCCGCCGTCGCGCGGCTGCAGCACTTCGACCACTTCGCGCAGCATCACGGGGATATGCGGCGCGGTCACGCGTCGCTCCCGAGGCCGCGCACGAAGGCGGCCATCTTGGCGCGGTCGGCGTCCTTGCGGGCCTGCCAGCGGTCCGGGGCCCAGAGCTGGAACTTGTCGCCGCGGCCGACGAAGAGAACGATGTCGTCGATGCCCAGCGCCTCGACGAATTCGCCCGGCAACACGAAGCGGCCATCGGGCTCCATCGGGATGGTACGGGCGCTGGAGGAGAGATAACCGGCAGGGTCGAAAGCCTCGTCATCGAGGGCGACCGTGAGCGAACCCTTGGGGCCGAGCGCCTCGTTGCGCAGGCGATCGAGCATGCCGTCGAAGCCGAGTCGGGAGTTTCCGTTCACCACGCCCTCGGCGCTGGGCGAGTGATAGAGGACAAATGCACCGCGGTCCTCGGCCGGCAGCTCGTCGCGAAAGGCGGCGGGTAAGGAAACCCGTCCCTTCTTGTCGAGCTTCATCTGGATTTCGGACCGAAAAGCCACGGCCCCTTCCCCTTAGATCCCGCCGCAAGGGCCCCACGCTCCTGCGTTCCCACTCGTTTACGGGATGCTACGGGATATCATGGGTTATCTCGGGAAGCAATCGTGAAACAATTGAATCCACAAGGAATCTGAAAGACTTAGAGCCCATGCCTATAGTGCCATATCTCCTTTGTTACGCAAAATGTAGGTCAGACGGCCTGTAAGCCGGGTTCTGTCCCCGCCCGTAAGGGCGATGGATGGCCATTCCTCTGGGATGCCCGTCACCGGACACCTCGCGCGACCGACCCGGGCGACGTCGCGGAAACACCGCTGCCGGTTGCCCGGCGTGCCGCCCCTATTTGGTCTTGCTCCCGGTGGGGTTTGCCTTGCCGCTTCCGTTGCCGGTCGCGCGGTGGGCTCTTACCCCACCGTTTCACCCTTACCTGGCCAGCGATCGCCCGAAAGCGGACTGGCCCGGCGGTCTGTTCTCTGTGGCACTTTCCCTGGGGTCGCCCCCGCCGGCCGTTAACCGGCACCGTGTCTCCGTGGAGCCCGGACTTTCCTCACCAACCCGGTTGCCCGGATCAGTGCAGCCATCCAGCCGTCTGACCTACGGGCGCTAGCTAGGCCCCCGACCCCACCTGGTCAAGCAGGTCGGCCAGCAGGGTGAGCGTCTCGGCATCGGGCATGCCATCGACCTGGGCCGGCCGGAAGTGGCGCTGGAAAGCCTTCACGATCTCCTTGGGTGGTACCGCGACGGGCGGCGCATAGCCGAAGCGCTGCAGCGCCGGCTGGAGCTTGCCGTCGAGCGGCCGGCCGCCGGCACGCGGCCATATCCCGATGCCGGCCGCCGCCAGCGTCTTCCACGGAAAGCGCCGGCCGGGATCTATTTTGCGCTGGGGGGCGATGTCGGAATGGCCAACGACGTTGCGCGGCACGATGGCGGGATGGCGCGCGACGATGCCCTGGCAGAGTTCGATCAGGACGGCGATCTGGACGGGCGGATAGTCGTGCCTGTCGCCCTGCAGGTTGACGATCTCGACGCCGATCGACGTCGCATTCAGCGCCTCGCGGCCCCGCCAATGCGAGCGGCCGGCATGCCAGGCGGTCCGGTCCTCGGGCACGAGGCTATATAAGGTACCGTCCTCGGCCAGCACATAGTGCGAGCTGACGCGATGTTCGCGCGTGGAATCGCAGAGGATATCGAGCGACTGCTGCAGCGGCAGCTCGGTGTAATGCAACACCAGCACATCGACCGCACCGCCTTCGGGCCGCGGCGCGTGATTGGAAGACGGATGGTCGATGATGTTCACGCCGCCATTCTAGACAGATATCGCCGCGCCGGTCGCTCGACGATCGCATAAAGAATCGCCGCGGCAACGATGGCGCTGGCAACCATGAGGAAGGCTGCGGCAGGACGCGAGACGATGCCGGCATCGGCCCGACCCCAAAGCAATTCGAGGAATAGCCAGTGCACGACGTAGAGTGAATACGACCGTTCGCCGAGCCAAAGCATCGGCGGCGATGCGAGGGCACGCGAGAAGGCGCCGTCGGCCTGCGCCAGTGAAAAGAGAAAGGCCGCGAAACCCGCGACAAGGAGCATATCGGCCGCGAGGTTGCGGCCGATGAAAGGAACGAGGATCGCGCCCGAGAGAAGGATCGTGCCGAGCGTTCGCGCCAGCCGGTCGAATTTGCCGACATCGACCGGGGTGAAATCCATCGCGCGGCGCAGCGCCATGCCGATGGTAAACTCGCAGACGAAGCGCAGCGGATACCAGGCCTCGTCGTCATGCAGGCTGATGCCACCCGCCGCGACATAACCTGCCAGCAATGCCGCGAGCAGGAGGAGGACGATGGCAAGCGCCTGTCTCCGTCCGGCGATGCGCAGCGGCCAGAAGGCGAGCAGCGGAAACAGCAGATAGCCCGCCCATTCGAGACTGACGCTCCAGCCCGGCGGATTGACGAGTTGCGTCGGCACGATGCCCCAGGCCTGCGCCAGCATCGCATAGAGCGACCAGTCGCCGGCGCCCAGCGTGTGGTGCTTGAGTGCAAACAGCGCCAGCACGGCCAGCCACACCGGAAAGATGCGGGCGACGCGGCGGGCGATGAAATCGGGAAAAGCGCGCAGGCTCTCATGGCGAAAGCGCTCGCCATGGACATGCGTCAGCACGAAGCCCGACAGAATGAAGAAGAGATCGACGCCGAGATAGCCGAGCCCGGCCAACGGCGCTTCACCCTGCCAGAGGCCGCTCACATGGAACGACACCACCCACAGCGCCGCGAGGGCGCGCAGGCCGGTCAGGGCCGGAATGTTAGAAGCCGTCACACTTCAGTGTGTCGAGGCTGCCGTCGGCAATCAAGCGCCCGGCCGCTGCGACACGCAGACCGAGACGCACGATGCAACTGGTCGGCAGGATGTCGTCGATGGTGACGGTCAACGCGGCGTCCTCGTCGACATAGAGCGGATGGTGAAAGTCCATACGCAACCCACCCCACAGACTGTCGGCCAGCGACGGCAATTTGACGCCGATAAGCCGGGTCAGGCGGATCACGAGCAGGCCCTCATAGACCACACGGCCTTCGAGCCCGAGGTGACGCGCGAAATCGCAAGTGCCGTGGACGAGGCTGCGATCTCCCGAGAGGGCGGCGAAGCCCGCCATATCCACGGACGAGATCGAAAAGCGGTCGGTGAAGGAGCGGCCAACCTGGAGGGGCCGCAGGATGTCGTGCGAAACGATCGCGTTCATGGGGAAACCTGAAAAATGAATCAGCAACGATGAATAGGCTCAGGCTACGCGCGGCTATCTGCAGCCTCAACGAAACAAGCGTATCATTCGCAACAGGTCAGGCCGGACCCAGTCCCCGCTCCCGCTTCAGCCGGTCATAGGCATCGTTGATCAGCGCCAGCTTGCGGTTGGCGACCGCGATGGCCTCTTCGGGCAAGCCCTGCGCAATCAACCGGTCGGGATGGTTGGCCCGGACCTGACGCAACCACGCCTCGCGGATTTGCTCGTCGGTCGCCAGCGGGTCGATCCCCAGCACGATGCAGGGTTCGCACTCGACGAAACCCAGGGCGGCGGCCCGCGCACGCTCGAAACGAGCGGAGTTGAGACCGAAGATCTTCGCCACCTCGGCCAGATAGCCCGCTTCCGTGGGCGCCACCTTGCCGTCAGCCTTAGCGATGTCGAACAGGCCCTCGAGGACGCTGTCGAGGATTTCCGGCGCATCGGGAAACAGCGCCGCCACCTGCCGTGCATAGGCCTCGAAACCGGCGGCATCCTTCTTGGCGAGATCGAAGAAGCGCTGGACGTTCTTCTCTTCGCCCGGCGGCACCTGGAAGAACGAGCGGAACGCCTCGACCTCGTCTCGCGTCACCTCGCCGTCCACGCTGGCCATCTTGGCGCCAAGCGCGATCACACCGATGGTGAAGCCGATCTGGCGCAGGCCGGGATGCGTGCCGTCGTCGAGCGGCGACAACATGCCCAGCAGCCCGCCGAGGCCGAGCCTCGACATCAACTCCACGATCCTGTCCCAGATTGTCATTGCCGCCCGCTTACAGGATCAGCACGCCAATCGCCACGGCGACCAACAGTCCCAGGGCGAGGCGGCGATAGAAGCTTTCGCTGGCCAGCGGGAACAGCCGCTCGCCGGCCATGCCGCCAATGACCACAGCCGGCGCCAACGCCAGCGCCTGCAGCGCGGTGTCCCAGCCGATCAATTGCCGCGCCGTGAACACCGCCAGCGTCACCAAGTCGATGAAGACGAAATAGGTCGTGAGATTGGCCCGCACCAGCGCCGCCGTATCGCTGCCGGCCATATAGTAGAAAATAATCGGCGGTCCGGCCATGCCGGACAGGCCATTGAGGAAACCGCTGCAGGCTCCCGCGCCAAGCGTCGCGGAGAGGTTCGGCTTGCCGGAAAAGCGCCAGCCACTGGCCAGCATGGCCACCGCCATCAGGACGATGGCCGAAATCAGCCAACGCATCGGCTGGGGATCGATCTGGCTCAGCGCCAGGTTTCCGAGGGGAACAGCGGCGGCAGCGGCCAGCAACAAGAGGCCGATGCGCCGCCAGTCGACCAGCTTCACCACCGCCGGCAGAAGCGGCAGGGCCACGACGATCTCGAGCAACAGACAGAGTGCGATACCGACGGCGGGGCCATACAAAGCCGAGAAAGCCGGCGTCATCAGCATGGCGGCGCCGAAGCCCGCGAAGCCCCGCACCATGCCGGCAATGAACGCAACCAGGGCGGCAATCAGGAAGGGAGCGGAGAGGAGTTCAGGCACAGTATTTCAGCAAAACCGGTGGGTGAACCTAGCATTGCCGATCCTTGGTCCACGCATCATATAATCGAAGCCATGGTATCGAAAAATCTCACCGTTTCGGCGGTTCCGCTGCTGATGCCCTACATCCAGAGGCGCCCCGTCGGCGTCGGCGGCAAACCGTTCGATCTGGTGTCCGACTACAAGCCGGCCGGCGACCAGCCGGAGGCGATCCGCCAGCTGATCGCCGGCGTGAGGGAAGGCGAAAAGAATCAGGTGCTGCTGGGCGTCACCGGCTCGGGCAAGACCTTCACCATGGCCAATGTCATCGCCGCCACCAACCGGCCGGCGCTGGTGATGGCACCCAACAAGACGCTCGCCGCCCAGCTGTGGAGCGAGATGAAGACCTTCTTCCCCAACAATGCAGTGGAATACTTCGTCTCCTACTACGACTACTACCAGCCCGAGGCCTATGTGCCGCGCACCGACACCTTCATCGAGAAGGATTCGTCGATCAACGAGCAGATCGACCGCATGCGCCACTCGGCGACGCGCGCCCTGATGGAGCGCGACGACGTCATCATCGTAGCCTCCGTCTCCTGCATCTACGGCATCGGTCCGCTGGAGAACTACCAGGCGATGACCTTCCGCCTCGCCAAGGGCGAGAAGGTCGACCGCTCGACCCTGATCCGCCGCTTCGTCGAGCAGCAATACAAGAGAAACGACAACGCCTTCCAGCGCGGCACCTTCCGCGTACGCGGCGACACCGTGGATCTCTTCCCCGCCCATTACGAAGACAAGGCCTGGCGCATCGAGATGTTCGGCGACGAAATCGAATCGATCGTCGAGTTCGATCCGCTGACCGGCGACAAGACGGCGACGCTGTCGGACATCATCGTCTACGCCAACAGCCACTACGTGACGCCACGGCCAACCATGCAGGGCGCCATCCAGCAGATAAAGACCGATCTCAAGCAGCGGCTCGACGAGTTCAACCGCGCCGGACGGTTGCTCGAGGCGCAGCGTCTCGAGCAACGCACGATCTTCGACATCGAGATGATGGAAACGACCGGCGCCTGCGCCGGCATCGAGAACTATTCACGCTATCTCACCGGCCGCAAGCCTGGTGAGCCGCCACCGACGCTGTTCGAATACTTCCCCGAGAACGCCTTGCTGATCTGCGACGAGAGCCACGTCACGGTGCCGCAGATCGGCGGCATGTTCCGCGGCGACTTCAACCGCAAGAGCGTTCTGGCCGAGTTCGGCTTCCGCCTGCCCTCGGCCATCGACAATCGCCCGCTCAAGTTCGAGGAATGGGAAGCGCTGCGTCCGCAGACGACCTTCGTCAGCGCCACGCCGGGCCCCTGGGAGATGGAGCGCACGCAGGGCGCCTTCATCGAGCAGGTCATCCGCCCCACAGGCCTGATCGATCCGACCGTCATCATCCGCCCGGTCGAAAAGCAGGTCGACGACCTGATTGCCGAGTGCAAGGACTGCGCGAAGAAGGCCGAGCGCGTCCTGGTCACCGTGCTGACAAAGCGCATGGCCGAGGATCTCGTCGAATACATGCACGAAGCCGGCATCCGCTGCCGCTACCTGCATTCGGATATCGACACGCTGGAGCGCATCGAGATCATCCGCGACCTGCGCCTGGGCGCCTTCGACGTGCTGGTCGGCATCAACCTGCTGCGCGAAGGTCTCGACAGTCCCGAATGCGCGCTGGTCGCCATTCTCGACGCCGACAAGGAAGGTTTTTTGCGCTCGCCAACGTCGCTGGTGCAGACGATCGGCCGTGCCGCCCGCAACGTCGACGGCCGCGTCATCCTCTATGCCGACAAGATGACGGACTCGATCAAATACGCCATCGCCGAGACCGACCGGCGCCGCGCCAAGCAGACGGCCTACAACGAGCTGCACGGCATCACGCCGGCCTCGATCAAGAAGAACATCAACGAGATCCTGCAGTCGACGTCCGAGCGCGACCACTACACTGTCGATACCGGCGTCTCGGGCGACATCCAGCTCGTCGGCAACAACCTGCGCAGCCATATCACCGAGCTCGAGAAGCGTATGCGCAACGCCGCGGCCAACCTCGACTATGAGGATGCCGCCCGCATCCGCGACGAGATCCGCCGCCTCGAAGCGCACGAGCTGGAACTGCCCGGTCAGGCGGCCTCGGCCAATGTCGGCGTCCATCTGGGCAAGATGCAGCATTCCCGCGTCTTCCGTGGCGCGCAAACGGGCTCGGGCTCGCGTGGCAAGCCGGCGCGACGCAGCGGCAGGTAACGGCCACCTTCCCAGAGAGCGCCTTTGCCGGGCCCCGTCGGCCTTCATCATCGGCTTGGCTCGAGCCCGCTCACCAGTGCCAGCTCGCATTCCTCGCCCGCGTGTCGCCGCCACGAGTGGCCAATGTCACCTTCTCGCCGAAGCAGAGCGGCGTCCCGGTGGGTTTCGCCATCTGCGGCGCCGTGCTGCCGACACTGGCGCTAGACTTCGGCTGGCGCTGGGCCGCGACCTCCGTCGGCGTGGTGGCGTTGGTCACCGCCATCGTCATCCAGCCCCTGCGGGCGCTCTACGACGACGGCCGGGCGAGCGCCTTCGGCCGCATCTTCTGGGGCGAGCTGGCCGACGCCTTGCGCAAACCGTCGCTGGCGCTGGCCGGCATCGGCTGCATCGTCGTGGCCGCCGTTGTGACAATGGCAATGACAGGCCCCGATTGGCCGCCGGGCGCGGTCTACGCCGTCTGCATCGTGCTGGGCGGCACCGCCGTGGGCTGGAATGGCGTCTTCATCACCGAAAGCGCCTTTCGCGCTCCACCCGGACGCGCCGCCGAATTCACCGGCGTCGCCCAGCTCTTCGTGTTCTTCGGCGCCCTGCTCTCACCGCTGGTCTTTCGAGGCGCGCTCTATGTTACGCACTCCTGTCATGCGGGTTACCTGCTGCTGGGAGCGGGCGTTGCCGTGTGCACTTTCTTCATGGCGCGGGCAGCTCTCAATCGCCGCGGTTGATCGCGCTTTCGTGCCAGCGCCGCAACAACAGGTGTGACAGCAGGCTGAGCGCCAGGAAGATGAGGATGCCGGCGGCCGAGATCAGTACCAGCGCCGCGAACATGCGCGGCACCTTGAGCTGATAGCCGGCCTCGAGGATACGGAAGGCCAGCCCCGAGGCATTGCCGCCCGAGCCGGCGACGAATTCCGCCACAACGGCGCCGATCAGCGCCAGGCCACCCGAGATGCGCAGGCCGGCCAGGAAATACGGCAGCGCGGCGGGTAGCCGCAAATGAATCAGCGTCTTCCAGCGGCCGGCGCCGTAGAGCTCGAACAGGCTCACCAGATTGTGGTCGACCGAGTTCAATCCGAGGATGGTGTTGGAGAGGATCGGAAAGAACGCCACCAGCCACGCGCAAACCAACAGCGAGAGATGGACGTCGTTGACCCAGACGATGATCAGTGGCGCGATGGCCACGATCGGCGTCACTTGCAGGATGATGGCATAGGGGTAGAACGAGGCCTCGATCCACTTCGACTGCGCGAACAGGATCGCCAGCAACCCGCCGCCGACGACCGCCGCCAGCAGTGCCTCGGCGGTGATCCTGAGTGTGACCCAGAGTGCCGGTGCCAGCATCGACCAGTCGTCGATCAGCGTATGGGCGATATAGACCGGGCTCGGCAGGAAATAGTGCCGGATCTCCGCCCGGTGTACGATCCATTCCCACAGCGCCAGAAAGATGACGCCAACGACAATCGGGCCGATGATCCTTGCACTCACGAGCCGGCTCATGCCGCCATCGCCTGGCCGAGCCGGCTCGACGCGACACGGCAGATCGCTGAATATTCCGACGAGGTGCGGAAAGAGTCGGGCCGCGGATAAGGCGCCTCGACCCGGAGCTGTGACATCACGCGGCCCGGCCGCGCCGCCATGATGGCGATGCGCTGGGAGAGAAACACCGATTCGAACACCGAGTGCGTGACGAAAACGACGGTGACATTCGTGCGTTGCCAGAGGTCGAGCAGGTCGCCGTTTAGCTTGTGGCGCGTGATCTCGTCGAGGGCGGCGAAGGGCTCGTCCATCAGCAAGACGCGCGGCGTCGTGACCAGGGCGCGCGCGATCGACACCCGCATCTTCATGCCGCCCGACAATTCGCGCGGATAGTCGCCTTCGAAGCCGGCGAGGCCGACATGCGACAAAGCTTCGCCCGCGCGCGCATCGCGTTCGCTTGCCGCCATGCCGTGCAGTTTGAGCGGCAAGGCGACATTGGCCAGCGCCGTCGACCACGGCAGCAGGGTCGGCTCCTGGAAGACGAAACCGACATCGCGCTTGTTGTCGCCCCAGAAGATCGAGCCGGCAGTGGGCGCAGTGAGGCCGGCGATCAGGCGCAGCAACGTGGATTTACCGCAGCCCGAGGGGCCCAGCACGCTCAGGAACTCGCCCTCGTTGACGTCGAGCGAAGCGCCCTGGAGGGCCTGGATACCGTTGGCGAAAACCTTGGAGACGCCGTGAACGCTGACGAGAGGCATCAGAAGAGATCAGGCCGGCGGGAGCATGAGGTCGATGCGAGCGGTCCACACCGGCATCGGCAGCGTGTTGTGTGCCGCAAGATTGGCCGGCAGGGCATTGCGGTCCGTGACCTTGCGGAATGGCAGCACGAGATCGCCGCGCACACCGAACACGGCATCGCCGTCGAGATGCGCATCGTCCTCGGGAAAGAATTCCGTGATCAGGGGTCGCCGGCCCGGCGCCTGGACGATCATGTGCAAATGGGCGGGACGCCAGGCCTCGCGGCCGAGCGCGCGCAACATGTCGCCGGCCGGACCGTCGTCCGGTACTTTGTAGGAAACCGGCCGCACCGTGGAGAAAGCGAAGGTGCCGTCATCGGCGACCGTCAGGCGGGCATGATAATTGGTCGACACCTGGCCGCTATCCTGCTGGGCATAGAGACCGTTGCCGGCGTTCTGCCAGAGGGCGAGCACGGTGCCCTTGAGTGGCGCTCCCTTGTCGTCGGTGACCTTGCCGCTCACCACCAGCGGCTCGCCAACCTGGCCGCGCCAGAGATCGCCGCCGTTGGGCAGATCGGGCGCGCCCTCGATGAAGAACGGGCCCAGCACCGACGACGGCGTGCCCGTATGGCTGGCGTTCACCATGTCGATCAGGGACGAGACGCCCAGCAGGTCGGAGAACAGGATGTATTCGTTGCGCTTGTCGTCGGTGAAAGCGGTGGCGCGGGTTAGCGCGCCGATCGCTGCTTCCCATTCGGCCTGGGTGACGTTGTTCTCGCGCACGAAGCCATGGAGGTGGCCTGCGAGTCCGACCAGCAATTCGCGCGTGCGCGCCGATGGCGCGTTCTTCGAATATTCGGCAAACGCCCGGGTGATGGTGTCTGGTGTGAGATTGCGCATGAATACCCCTTATCGGGCCGCTCGCAGCATGTTGTCGTAGTCGGCGCGCAGGAGCGCAAACAGGAGATGATCCGCCCACTCGCCGTTTATGCGCAGGTATTGCCGCGCCAGGCCTTCCTCGTGGAAGCCGACGCGGGACAATACGCCCTTGGACGGCTCGTTATGCGGCAGGCAGGCCGCTTCCAGTCGGTGCAGCCTGAGATCGTCGAAAATGAAGGGAAGCAGGGTGCGCAGCGCCTCGGTCATCAGGCCGTGGCCGGCATAGGGCTGCCCCATCCAATAACCCACCGAAACCGCTTGGGCGACACCGCGACGCACATTGCTGAGATTGATGCCGCCGATCAGCCGGCGCCGGTCGTGCAGGAAGACGAAAAAACCGTAAGCCTCGCCCCCGCGCCATTCCTTGACCTGCTGGCGCAGCCGGCGGCGGTAATGGTCCCGGCCCAGCGAATCGTCGGGCCAGGTCGGCTCCCAAGGCGTGAGAAATGCCCGGCTGCGGGCGCGCAATTCGGCCCATTCCGTCCAATCGTCCATCGTTGGGGCCCGCAGGAAGACCCGAGGCCCGGCGATACGGGTCATTCCCGAAAGTGATAGCGGCACGTCGGCGAACCGGAACATATTGCCCTATCATACCGAAGGGTGCGGATTGTTCCATGATTTCCGAGGGTTCACAGGGGGAATTGAGACCGAGGGTCGCGCCCACCGCGTCAATAGGACTGCACTTTCACAGGCATTTGGAGGTACAAAGGACCTCCAATCGGTTCACATAGCCCCGGGGCGAGGACATGGAGACGGAAGACAAGGTCGGTCAAAAGGGTCGATTTTATCTGACCAAGCACATCTGGTTACCCCAGCAGCCGCTGGAGGACTTCAACCTCAAGATGTCCGACATGATCATGCGCCGCATGCCCAAGCTGCCGCTGGGCGGCGCCGAGGCTCTCAAGGTCTTCCCCATGCTCGCCGAGCTGCGCAAGAGCCACGACAAGATCAAGGCCGAACTTCAGTACATCCTGTCACATCACGACAACATTCCCGCACTGCACGAAGTCCATCCACGCGATCTCTATGTAGCGGGTCGCGCCTGGCGCACCTTCCTGATGAAGATCTGGGGCAACGAAATCCCCGAGAACATCGCCGCCGCGCCGGAAACCTATGCGGCCATCAGCAGGATCCCGGGCGTCCACACGGCGCTGTTCAGCATTCTGCATGGCTATGCCGAGATCGAGCCGCATCGTGGCTCGGCCGCCGGCGTCGTGCGCTTCCACTATCCGCTGATCGTGCCGGATCAACCCGAGGAATGCTGGATCGAGATCGGCGGGCACCACTTCTTCTGGAAGGAAGGTGAGCCGCTGGTGTTCGACGACACGCGCGAGCATTGGGTCAAGAACAAGACGCCGCAGACGCGCGTCGTGCTGATCATCGACTTCAACGCCTCGATGCCGTTTCCGGTGAACCTCTACACCGCGTTCCGCTATCACGCGGTGCGCAAGAGTGCCGAGATAAAGGCGATCCAGGCCCGCGCCGCCGTCGGTGTG
>JBBRFD010000020.1:0-42373 GCA_038224985.1 Reyranellales bacterium | reverse complement strand
GCCGGACTCGCGTTCGATCGACCAGCCGGTGAAAGCACGGGCCGCCGCCTTGATGTCAGCCTCGCTGTAATGCCCTTCGCCCAGGGTGAAGAGTTCGAGAAGCTCGCGGGCGAAATTCTCGTTGGGCTGGCGCGAAACGTTGCGCACGCCGTCGAGGTAGAGAAGCATTGCCGGATCGCGCGCCACTGCCTTGAGCAGAGCCGCGAAATTGCCCAGAGCCTGGGCGCGGAAAAGCCCGTTCTGCCAATAGAGCGATGCCGGATAGCGCGTCTTCTGCAGCGAAGAGGTAAAATGGTTGTGCCAGAACACCACCATACGCTCGACCAATGGTTGGTCGGTGACCAGCATCTCCTCGATCCACCAGTTGCGCAGCTCGCGGCCTTCCTCCTGCAGGGGCCTCTGAACGACCACGGGCTTGCCGTCGCCGCTCTTCTTTTGAGACGCTTGCTGCTGTTGGCGCAGGTTCGCCAGGCCTTCGTTCACCCAGCGCGGTGCTGGCGTTCCGGCTTGTGGACGCGCGTTGGCGAGGAGCTTGTCGACCGCCACGGCGTAGTCGAGCGATTCGAGGGCGTGGATATCCGCCGGCGTTGCGCCGAAACTGGCGCGCGACAGTAGGTGGCGCGCTTCGCCAAAGCCCATCGCCGTGGCGGAAGCACTTCGGAGCAAACCACTTCCGGTCGCCAGGGCCGCTGCGCCCGCAACGAAAACACGTCGACCGATGGTGGCCATGGTGATGCTCCTATTGAGGTGGACGGGCCCCGCGGGGGCCATCGCCCGGCCCACCACGACCCTCCGGCCCACGCTGACCGCCGGGACGTCCCCACCAGCCGCCGAGACGCTCGGCCAGCATGGCTTCGAAACGCTCGTGCTGATCGGGCCGCAGCTTGGGCTCAATCTCGCGCATCGCCCGCAGATTATCCTTCTGCTGGTCACCGCGCAGGCGGGTGAGTTGGTCGACCATCGGTTCGAGCTTGGCGTAGTCGGTGTTGGGTTTCTTCAATTCGACCGCCATCTGCTCGCGCACGATCTGGATCTCGCGCTGCCGGTCGCGCCGGCCCGCGGCGTATTTATCGAAAACTTCGCGCATCGCGTGGCGTTGGCCATCGTCGAGCTTCAATTCATGGGCCAGCACGTCGAGCGGGCTCGGCGGCGCGCCCGGTCCGCCAGCACCACCCGGACGGCCGCCCGGCGGCGGGCCCACCGGACGGAAGTCGGCAACGGCGGGCGGTGCGATCCAGGTGCGATAGACGAAACCGGTCAACACAAAGAGGTTGAGCAGGAGCGACAGTCCCAGCAACACCTGCGTCAAACGCGAGGACATCTCAGGTGCCGTCGTTGAAGAGGTCGCCGATCTCGGACAGCGTATCGGTCGAGGCCGGCCGGACCAAGTTGCCCTGCCGCTCATGGGCATAGGATTCGCCGAGACCGCCGCCCATCATGAAGCCCATGATGGCGAGTACGACGGCCATGGAGGCCATTCCTGCCCGCTGCAGGCCGAAGCCGGTGCTAAGCCAAGGTGCAAGGAATGAGCTGAAGCCGCGCCGCGGGGCCCTGCGCTCGGCTTCGAAGCCAACCAGTGCCTGGGCGCGCACGATCAGGCGCTGCGGCGCCGCCGGCAACGGTTGGCCGAGAATTTCACTCAGTTCGAAGGCAGCGCTGCACAGCTCGGGATCGCGGGAAATCGCCCGGTCGATATGGGCAGCCTGGGCTTCGGACAGCCGTCCCTCCAGCCAAGTGGCCAGATCACCTTCGGAAATTGCGGAAACCGGTCCGGGCGCGACGTCCCGGCCTACGGCAAGGCTCCGCCACAGCTCCTGGTCGGTCTTTTCGGGACGCTGGTTACTCATGGGTTTCTCCTTGTCCAGCTTACGCCGGAATAACGGAATTCATCCCCGCTTTACGACGCGTCTACCTTGAAATGTTCTCGCAACCGCAGCATCGCCTTGTGGTGGGTGCTGCGGACCGTCTGGGCATCGATTTTCAGCACTTCTGCGATTTCCGACACGTCCTTGTCCTCGTCGTAGAGCAGTTTGAGGATCAGGACCTGCCGATCCGTCAGCAATCCCATGGGAATCTTGAGTTTTTCGACGTGTTTATCCTCGAAACCGAGGGCGGATTCGGGCACGTCGTCGATCGAATCGGTCGCCTGGCGGCGGCGGCGGACATGGTCGATGGCGGCGGAGCGGGAAACCACTGCCAGCCATGTGGATATTCCTGCCCGGTCCGGGTCATAGGCTTTCAACAGCCGATAATCGCTGGCGCAGAGGCGCACGAAGACGTCCTGAGCTGCGTCCAGCACGTCGTCCTCGCTCAGCCGGTAGGTGGCGAGCGTGCGGCGCACGACGGCATTGATCAACGGCGCGGCGGCGGCCACGAAGCCATCCCAGGCACGCTTGTTGCCCGTCTTCAGTGCCTGCAGGTCGATCTGATTGAGTTCGCTCACCGGCCCGCGATTCCATGCGTTGACCCGGTATCCGCCGGGCCGCCATGCAGTTTAACGGGGTTTGTGGCTAATTGGTGCCCCGCTAAAGTCGCCCCCGAGCGGAAGAGCCAAATGCAAAGAGGATCGAGTTCATGAGCGAGTCGCTGACACGCCAGTTGAAGATCACCAAACAGGCCGTGCGCGGCAAGGGCGTCGTCGTCGCCCAGAACGGCCGGGCGGCGGAAGCCGGTGCCGAGATCCTGAGAGCGGGTGGCAATGCCATCGACGCCGCCGTCGCCACCGGCATGGCGATCGGCGCCATCGAGCCGTGGATGAGCGGCATCGGTGGCGTCGGCTTCATGACCATCTGGAGCGCCAAGGAGAAGAAGGCCTATACGATCGACTACGGCCCTCTCTCGGCCAAGAAACTCGATCCGAAGAATTACCCGATCACTGGTCCCGGCCCAGCCAATGCCTTCTCCTGGCCCGACGTGCTCGAGCAGCGCAACGAGTTCGGTTACCACTCGATCGCCGTGCCCGGCATGGTCGCCGGTCTCGGCAAAGCGCTCGAGCGCTTCGGCACCATGAAGTGGAAGGACGTGCTGCAGCCCGGCGTGAAGCTCGCCGAACGCGGCATGGAGCTCGACTGGTACATGCAGGTGATGATCGCCAACGGCGCCGAGCAGCTCTCGAAGCATGCCGCCTCCAAGGCCAATTATCTCTGCGACGGCGGCCGCGTGCCGACCAACGACTGGCAAGGCAACAAGCGCTATATAAAGCTCGGCAAGCTCGGCGAGACGATGCGCCGGCTGGCCGAAGGCGGGCCGCGTGAATTCTACGAAGGCTCGCTGGCCCGCGATATCGCGGCCGACCTGCAGGCGGGCGGCTCGGCGATCTCCTACGACGACCTCAAGGCCTACGAAGCCAAGGTGATCGAGCCGCTGTCCTTCGAGCATCATGGCGTCACGATCAATGTTGCGGGAGGCCTCACCGCCGGCCCGACGCTGCGCCGCACGCTCGAACTGGCGGGTGCCGCGACCAAGGGCAGTGGCGCGCCCGGCGCCGAGTTCTTCGTCGCCATCGCCCAAGGCATGCACCAGGCCTATGACGAGCGCCTGAAGACCATGGGCGACAGGCCGACCAATACCTGCACGACGCATTTCTGCGCCGCCGATTCCGAAGGCAACATGGTGGCGCTAACACAGACGCTGATGTCGCTGTTCGGCTCCAACGTGATGCTGCCCAAGACCGGCATCACCATGAACAACGGCATGCTGTGGTTCGATCCCGAACCCAACAAACCCAACTCGATCGGCCCGGGCAAGAAGCCGCTTTGCAACATCTGCCCCGTTGTCGTGGTCAAGGACGGCGCGCCGTGGTTCTGCATCGGCGCCTCGGGCGGCCGGCGTATCGTGCCCGCCGTGGCGCAGCTCTCGCTGATGCTGATCGACCGTGGCATCGACGTCGAAGCGGCCTTCCACCAGCCGCGCATCGACGTCTCGGGCGTGGGCCCGATCCGCGTCAACCGCGACCTGCCCGATGCCGTGAAGAAGGCCATCGCCGCCAAGCTGCCGATTACCGAGGTGATGAACCACATCTCCCCGCTCGGCTTCGCCAATCCCTGCTGCATCGTGCGCGATCCCAAGACCGGCGAACTCACCGGCATGAACGAGGTCATGTCGCCATGGGCCGGCGGCGCAGCGCAGTAGTGCTCGCCCTGGCGCTCCTGCTCGGAGCGCCAGCGTCCGCGCAGCAGCCGCTGGAAGTGCGGCTGCCCATTCTCGTGCCGCTGACGGGCTTCGTTGCCCTCGAAGGCACGAGCCAGCGCAATGGCGCGCTGCTGGCGATCGGCCAGATCGGCGACATCGCCTTCAAGCCCGCGGTGCTCGACACGGCGGCCACACCGGAGGCCGCCGTCACCGCCTGGAGCCGCGCGGTCGGCGACGGCCCGGCCCCGCTCGCCGTTGTCGGTCCGATCCTCGGCACGCAGATGCTGGCGCTTTTACCGCTGGCGCAGGAGCGCGGCGTGCCGCTGCTCACCATTTCGGGCACGGCGCGCCTCAGCGAAATGGGCAACCCGCAGTTCTTTCGCTTCTTCCCCAGCGACGCCACCGTGAAGGTGGCGCATGCGCGCTACGTCGTGGAGAAGCTCGGCGCCAAGCGGCCCGCGGTGATCTACCAGAGCACAGCCTATGGCCAGTCCGGCCGCGAGCAGCTCGCCAAGACCTTCGCCGATCTGAAGACCCCACCGGTTCTCGAAGAAAGCGTCGCACCGACCGCGAACGACCTGACGCCCGCCTTGCTGCGCGCCAAGGCCGCCAATGCCGATGTGCTGGTCCTGCATCTGCACGCACCCTCGACCGTGCTGGCGATCCGCCAGGCACGTCAGCTCCTGCCCGAGCTGCCGATCGTGGCCGGCTCGGCCATGCACCAGCCGGCCACGGCGACGCTACTCGAGCCGGCTGAGCTGAAAGGTGTCTGCGCCGAAACCGCCGCTTCGCCGATTTCGGCGGCGACGCCGGCGATGCGCGACTTCCTCACCGCCTATCGCAAAACCTACAACGGCGATCCCGATGCCTTTGCCGCCGCCCAGTACGATGCCGTGATGATGGTGGCGCAGGTCCTGCGCAAGCTGCGCTCGGCAAATCAACCGCCGACTCCGGCTGTTGTTCGCGAAGCATTGGCGACGCAAGACTATCAAGGCATCGTCACGACCTACCGTTCCGACGGCAAGGGCAACATGGCGCACGAGGCCGAGATCGTCTGCTTCGACGGCACCAGCCGCATCCCCACCCTCGCCAACCGCTATACTTTCCCAACGGGCCGCTAGTTCAGCGACCAGATCGAGAAGTTCAGCACGGCGGCGAAGGCTACCCAGACAAGATAAGGCGCCATCAGCCAAGCCGCGAGCCGGTCGGTCTTGCGGAATGCCGCAGCTGTCGCCGCAATGCCGAGGAACAGCGCCACGATGCAGACCATCGCAGCACCGATGCGGCGCGAGCCGAAGAACAGCACCGACCAGGAAAGATTGAGCGCGAGCTGCGCGCCGAACAGCGACAGCGGCTCCATGCCGTTGCTCCAACCGGTGCGGCGCCAGACGCGCCAGGCTGCGATCGCCATCAGGGTGTAGAGTGCGGTCCAGACCGGCCCGAAAATCCAGTCCGGTGGATTGAAAGAAGGCTTGTGCAGCGCCTGGTACCAGGTGCCGACGCTGCCCGCGGTGACGGAGCCGCCGATCGCTGCGACGGCAAAGCAGGCTACGAGGAAACCGAAGAGACCGAGGCTGTCGCCCAGACGTGTACGCATGACCATGGGCAAAGCCATAGGCCCTCAAGGCGCGGCAATTATGGCAGTCGCTAGCCCGAGATCAGGCCCGCCCCGATATTGAACATCAGAGCGAGGATCGCGGTGTTGAAGGCGAAGGCCACGATGCCGTGGATCAGCGACAATCGTCGCATCTCGTGCGAAATGGTGTTCACGTCGGCCGTCTGCGCTGCACAGCCGATGACGAAGGAATAGTAGAGGAAGTCGCCATAGGCCGGCTCGGCGCCGCCGGGGAATTCCAGCCCACCGGGAACGCCGGGCTTGTTGTCCGGCCGGTAATAGAGATTGGCGTAGTGCAACGCGAAGATCGTGTGCACGAAGGTCCAGGACAGCGCCACGGTGGCGCCGGTGATCGAGAAGCCCAGCACCGGATCGATCTTGCCCAACTTGACGGCCGCCAGCTCGGCGATGATGGCGCCGAAGCTCGCGGCGGCGCTTGCCACGATCAGCAGCAAGATGACCCAGTCGTTCTCGTCGTAGAGCGCGGCCCGCGTGCGGCAGGTCTCGACCGTCGAGCGATGCATCATGATGAAGGCGAAGACGACGTAAATCAGCGCCGTCAGGTCCCATGATGCCAGCAGGCGCGTCGACAGACGCCAGTCGCCGGGCAGCAAGAAGTAAAGAGCTGCGCCGAACAGGATGGAGATCAGCAGCCGGCGCCGAACGTAGACGACGCGATGCAGACGTGAGCGATGGGGTGGGGCCGGTTTGGACGCCCTCTTGGATGCCATCTGTCTACTGTGGCCTCTCCTCCGGCGGCGGGCAAACGCGCTGGACTGCGTCATGCTGGTCGATGCAATCGACCTCGCCGCCACCTTCGTCCTCGCCATCAGCGCCATGCAGGGCATGATCACCTGCATCGGCGGCGACGTGGTCCACGACCTCCCGACCCAGCAGATCCCGACCGTGCCCGGTCGGAACTCTATGCCGTGGCCGGCGCCGGCTCGATTGCCACGGGCGAAGGTCGGCCTGCCATCGCTGTCCGTCGCGTATTTCGGCGCCGGGCTATGTCTTTTCCTGCGAATTATGTCGATTTACAGGGGCTGGCCACAGCCAGTGGCGCCGTCAAAAGAGTTGCATGATGAAACTGAAAAATAGTCTTTTGCAATAAGGCTCTGCTCTACGGGAGCGGCCCTTGCCGCCCCTGTCTTGGAACGGTAAACAGCCCAGTTCGTTTTGTCGCAGGCGCTCGGGGGATAAGTCATGGCGACGAAGAAGAAAACAACTCCGCCTGCCGCGACCGTCAACGGGTCTGCGGGCAGGCTCAATGGCAAGGCCCACGCGGCCCGGGCCACCAACACGGCCGAGGCGCGTGAAACCGCCAAGCTGCTGCTGGAGATCGAGGCCATCCATTGCCGGCCCGAGAACCCGTATATTTTCACGTCGGGCCGGGCGAGCCCCGTCTACATCGATTGCCGCAAGCTGATCTCCTTCCCGGAAGCCCGGGCGAAGATCATGAACCACGCGATGAAGATGATCGCCAAGACGATCAACTGGAGCAAAATCGACGTGGTGGCCGGCGGCGAGACCGCGGGCATCCCTTTCGCCGCCTTCCTGGCGGCGCTGGCCAAGAAGCCGATGATCTACGTCCGCAAGCAGCCCAAGGGCTTTGGCCGCATGGCGCAGATCGAGGGCGAGCTGAAGCCCGGCAAGCGCGTGCTGCTGGTCGAGGATCTGGCGACCGACGGCGGCAGCAAGCTGGTGTTCATCGAGGCCCTCAAGAAGGCCGAAGCCAAGGTCACCGACTGCTTCGTCATCTTCCACTACGGCATCTTCCCGCAGAGCATCGAGATGCTGGCCGCGGCCGGCGTGAAGCTGCATTCGCTGGCCACCTGGTGGGATGCGCTGGAAGCGGCGCGCAAGCACAAGTACTTCGACGACAAGGGCCTGGCCGAAACCAGCGCCTTCCTCGAGGCGCCCGAACAGTGGTCGGCCAATCACGGCGGCCGCCCGCCGGCGCCCCGTCCCCGGCTGGGGCGCTAACTCTTAGGCTTGAGTTCAGCCTGCTTCTGACGGCGTTGTTCGCCCAGCTCACGCAACCGCTGCTGTTCGGCCGCATCGACTCGGCCATAGCGTAGCCGCCAGCCCGGATCGTCCTTCCAGTCGAAGGGCGCCTTGACCGTCGTTCGCGGCTGTTCTGCTGTTTCGAGAAGGCCGAGCGCCAGCGCCAGCACGTCTTTCTGCATGTCACGCCGCCACGGAGGACCGCAGGGATTGCCCAGCGGGAAATCGGTGAAGACGAAGCGCGGCACGCCGCAGTGCTCGACGATGTCGAGAGCCGAGCCGACAATCACCGTCGGCAGTCCGTTCTCTTCGAGGTATCGGGCGACCAAACTCACGGTTTGGTGGCAGACGGGTCAAAGTGGACAGAGGATCGCGGCATCCGCGCAATCCGCCCGCAGCCGCGCGAGAATTTCCGGCGCATCCTCGGTCAGCGTCTTGCGGTGGCTGTATTCGGTCGGCACGCCGTGAAACCGCGCCGCCAGACCGGCAAAGCGTCCCTCCGATACCAACTCGCCCGCGACCTCGATCGGCATGAAGCAGCCGCGGTCGTCGGTATGGGTCGATTCCTTGTCCCAGGCGAGGTTGGCGGTGAAGAGCCTGTCCGGCGGCTGCGACACCTCGCCCGACCAGACATGCCGCGCGCCCTTGTCATCGCGCTGGTAGCCACTCGGCGGACCGGCCGTGGTGACCAATCCGATCCGTGCCTCGACCAACGGCTTGCCCAGCCGGGCGAAGGGCACATCGTCGAACCGCGCCCAGACATAGTCGGTGGCGTAGCCGAGGGCCCGGTAGTAGTCTCGAGTCCGCTCCCGGTAGCGAATGGGCTCGCCGTTTTCCATGGTGTCAGACTAGCGCCGTCGCGGTTGCCTTGCTAGGCCGCCGATGCGACGTTGCCGGCATGTTGCGCTGCATTCTTATCTTCTTGTTGGCCTGCCTTTCGCTCGCCGCGCCCGCCCGCGCCAAGGACGAGCTGGTCATCGGCATGAACCAGTATCCCGGCACCTGGCATCCCTATTTCGACGCCATGCTGGCGCGCTCGCTGATCGAGAACATGAGCACGCGGCCGACCACGGCCTACGATCCCGACTGGAACCTCGCCTGCCTGCTCTGCACCGACCTGCCGACCGTCGATAACGGCCGCGCCCGCGTCGTCGACCTGCCCGACGGCAAGAAGGGCATGTCGGTCGACTGGACCCTGCCCGCCGGCGTGAAATGGGGCGATGGCACGCCGGTCACCACGAAAGACGTCGCCTTCTCGATCGAGGTCGGCAAGCATCCACAATCCGGCGTCGCCGCGGCCGAAGGTTTCCGCCGCATCCTCAAGGTCGATATCAAGGACGAGCGCAACTACACCCTGCTCACCGACCGCGTGACCTTCGACTACAACGCCGACGCGCTGAAGTTGCTGCCGTCCCATATCGAGCGGCCGATCTTCGAGGCGAGCCCGGTCGAGTATCGCAAGAAGACCAAATACGATTCAGACACGACCAATCCCGGCCTCTATTACGGCCCCTACCGGCCGGTCGAGATCGTGCCCGGCGGCCGCATCGTGCTGGAGCAGAACCCGTACTGGTACGGCAAGAAGCCCTACTTCAATCGCATCGTCTTCAAGTTCATCGAGAACAGCGCCGCACTCGAGGCCAACCTGCTGTCGGGCAATGTCGACTATGTCATCGGTGAGCTTGGCCTGACGCTCGATCAGGCGTTGGCTTTCGAGAAGCGCCACAAGGACCGCTTCAACGTCGTCTACAAGCCGGCGCTGATCTACGAGCACATCGACACCAATCTCGACAATCCGCTGCTGGCCGACCTGCGCGTGCGCCAGGCACTGCTGCTGTCGATCGACCGCGAAGCCGTCTCGCAGAAGCTGTTCGAGGGCAAGCAGCCGGTGGCCCATGGCGAGGTGAGCCCGCTCGACAAGATGTACAGCCCCGGCGTCCGGCAATATGCCTATGACCCCGCCGCCGCCCGCAAGCTGCTCGACGAGGCGGGCTTCAGCGAGATCAAAAATGGCGTGCGCCAGAATGCCAAGGGCGAGCGCCTGTCGCTAGAGCTGACAACGACCGCCGGCAACCGCGTGCGCGAGCAGGTGGCGCAGGTGCTACAGAGCCAGTGGCGCCAGGCCGGCATCGACGTGCGTCTAAAGCCCGAGCCGCCGCGCATCTTCTCGGAAAGCCTGAACCGGCGGAAGTTCACCGGCCTCGCCATGTATGCCTGGGTGACGCGGCCCGAGGGCGTGCCGCAGACCACGCTGCATTCGACCTCTATCCCGACGGAAGCCAACAACTGGGCCGGCCAGAACTATCCTGCCTACAAGAACCCCGAGATGGACCGCACGCTCGACGCCATGGAGCAGGAACTCGATCCGGCCAAGCGCCGCGCGCTCTTTGCCGAATTCCAGCGCCTCTATGCCAACGACCTGCCGGTGCTGCCGCTCTACTTCCGTTCCGACGCCTTCGTCCTGCCCAAACAATTGAAGGGCGTGCGGCCGACCGGTCACCTCAACTCCTCGACGCTGTGGATCGAGGATTGGCGCTGGGAAGACTGAGATGGACCTGCACAAGATCGCTCTCGACGGCCGCTTCGTGTGCCTCGAGCCGCTGGAGGAGCGCCATCGCGAATTGGTACGGCCGGCAGCACAGCATCCCGAGATCGTCACCGTCACGACCTCGACCCTGGGCAATCTCTACGATCCCTATATCGACGGCGCGCTGAAGCGCAGCGACGCCGTGCATGAACTGGCCTTCGTCGTCTTCCACAAGGCGAGCGGCCGTTACGTCGGCATGACGCGCTATCTCAACATCGAGGAGGCGCACAAGAAGCTCGAGATTGGCTCGACCTGGTACGAACCCTCGGTCTGGGCCGGCGGCTATGTCCGCGACTCGGTGATCTTCTCGATCGTCGACACCCACTGGCCGGCGGCGAAGGCCGGCCTGGAGAAGCGGCTGGCGGCATGACCCGCTACCTCGCGGGACGCCTGATCGAGACTCTCGTCACGCTGGCGCTGATGAGCCTGATCGTCTTCGTGCTGATCGGCCTGATGCCGGGCGATCCGGTCGACATCATGGCCGCCGGCGATCCGCGCATGACGCCGGCCGACGTGGCCCGCCTGCGCGCGCTCTACGGCCTCGACAAGCCGCTGCTCGAGCGCTACGCGGCCTGGGCGATCAACGCGCTCTCCGGCGACCTCGGCTATTCGCGCTCCTTCGCCCGGCCCGTCCTCGACGTGCTGTGGCCGCGGCTCGGCAACACCCTGTTGCTGGCCGGCACGGCTTTCGTTCTGTCGGCGGCCATCGCTCTGCCGCTCGGCATGGGGGCGGCGGCCAGGCCGCGCAGCCGCGTCGACTACGCCATCAATCTTCTCTCCTTCGCCGGCATCTCCGCCCCGCCCTTCTGGCTGGCGCTGCTGCTGATCACGCTCTTCGCCGTGGTGCTGGGCTGGCTGCCGGCGGGCGGCATGGCCGACATCAAGCGCGGCGCATCGTGGTACGAGAGCCTCGGGCTGCAGTTGCGCCATATGGCGCTGCCAGTGCTGACGCTGACGCTGGTGCAGATCGGCGGCTACACGCGCTTCATGCGCGGCGCCATGATCGAGGCGCTGCGCCAGGACTATGTCCGCACTGCCCGCGCCAAGGGCGCCTCGGAGGAGCGCGTGATGTGGCGTCACGCCTTCGCCAATGCGCTGGCGCCGGTGCTGACCATCCTCGCGCTCTCCTTCGGCGGCCTCGTCTCGGGCGCGCTGATCACCGAGACGATGTTCGCCTGGCCAGGCATGGGCAAGGCGATCTACCAGGGCATCCTCGACAACGACTACAATCTGGCCCTCGTCGGCCTGCTGCTGGCGACCTTCGCCACGCTGCTGGGCAATCTGCTGGCCGATCTCTCCTATGCTTGGGTCGATCCTCGCGTCTCGCTGACCGGCGACTCGACATGAGCGCGGCAAATCCAACAACCGGCATGAGCCCTGACCGCATGATGTGGCGCCGGCTGCTGCGCCACCGCATGGCGCAGGCTTCGCTGGTCTTCCTCACGGCACTGGTCGTTCTCGCCCTCGCAGCACCCTTCATCGCCGATCTGCGCGGCATCGATCCTGGCGCCACCGATCTTTTCCGCCGCTATGAACCGCCGTCGGCCGAGCACTGGCTTGGCACCGACGACCTCGGCCGCGACCTGCTGCAGCGCCTGCTGAACGGCGGGCAGGTCTCGCTGCTGGTCGGGCTGGCAGGCGCGTTGCTCTCGGCGCTGATCGGCGCGTTGATCGGTGTGCTGGCGGGCTATCTCGGCGGCCGGCTCGACGCTATCCTGATGCGCCTGACCGACGGCGTGATCGCCCTGCCGCTGCTGCCGCTCTTGATCGTTCTGGCCGCGATCGATCCGCGCAAACTGGGCATCCCCGACACCATCGCCCAGTCCGAGACCTTCTCGCTCTACCGCATCGTCGTCATTGTCGCCCTGACCGGCTGGACGACGGTGGCCCGGCTGGTGCGCGCCGAGACGCTGTCGCTCAAGGCGCGCGACTTCTCCCGCGCTGCGCGCGCACTCGGCGCCCAACCGGCGCGGATCATGTTCCGCCACATCCTGCCCAATACGGCGGGCTCGCTGGTGGTGGCCACGACCATGTCGATGGGCACGCTGATCCTCTTCGAATCGACGCTGTCCTTCCTCGGCCTCGGCATCCAGCCGCCGGCGGCAAGCTGGGGCAATATGCTGACCGGCGCACAGGACCTGCTGAATGAGGCGCCGGTGCTGGCGCTGTGGCCGGGCGCGCTCATCTTCCTCACCGTGATCGCCTGCAATTTCGTCGGTGATGGATTGCAGGACGCGCTCGATCCAAGGAGCGAGAGGCGCTAGGCTCCGTTCGGGGAGCAGCAGCAGCAGCGGCGTATGACGTACAGTTTCCAGTTCCGCGACGTCTTCGCCGCTTGGGAGTTCCTGCTCGAGGGACTCGTCCTCACTCTCGAACTCTCCATCGTCACCATGGTCGTGGGCCTGCTGATCGGTCTCGCCGGCGCGGCCGGCCGCGTCTATGGCGGGCCGTGGATCCGCGGCGCGATGGCTGTCTATGTCGAGACCATCCGCAACACGCCGCTGATCGTGCAGCTCTTCCTGATCTTCTTCGGCCTGCCCAGCGCCGGGCTGAAGTTCGACGCCAATACCGCCGCCATGATCGCGCTCACGGTCAATCTCGGCGCCTATTCCATCGAGATCATCCGCGCCGGCCTCGAAGCCATCCCGCGCAGCCAGCTCGAGGCTGGACAATCGCTCGGCCTCTCCGGCCTGCAGGTCTTCCGCTACGTCGTGATCTTCCCCGCCTTGCGCCTGATGTTTCCCGCACTGGCCAGCCAGTTCGTGCTGCTGATGCTGGCGACCAGCGTGGTTTCGCAGATCTCGGCGCAGGACCTCTTCCACATGGCCTCGATCATCCAGTCGCGCACCTTCCGCGACTTCGAGGTCTATATCGTCGTGGCCGTCGCCTATCTCGTGCTGGCGCTGGTCTTCCGGCTGATCTTCGCCGGCATCTACCGCTATGTCTTCGGCCGTCCGAAAGGCAGCCGATGATCCGCGAACTGTCCTGGATCGATTTCCTCTACCTAGTCGCCGCCATGCGCTGGACGCTGGCGCTGACCGCCATCGCCTTCCTCGGCGGGACCGTCGTTGGCTTGAGCGTCGCACTGCTGCGCGTCGCACCCTTCGCACCGGCGCGTTGGCTGGGCACGGTCTATGTCCATGGGGTGCAGGGCACGCCGCTGCTGGCCTGGCTCTTCGTCTTCTTCTTCGGCCTGTCGATCGTGGGTATCACCGTCTCGCCCTGGATCGCGGCGGCGGCGGCCTATTCGATCTATGCCGGCGCCTTCCTGGGCGAGATCTGGCGCGGCTGCCTGCAGGCCATCCCGAAGACGCAATGGGAGGCCGGCGCCTCGCTCGGCCTCAGCTTCACCGAGCAGCTGCGCTACATCATCGTGCCGCAGGGCATGCGGCTGGCCATCCCGCCGACCGTCGGCTTCCTGGTGCAGCTCATCAAGAACACCTCGCTGGCCGCCGTCATCGGCTTCATCGAGCTGACCCGCGAGGGCCAGCTCACCACCGCCACCACCTTCCGTCCCTTCACCGTCTACCTGATCGTGGCGGCGCTCTACTTCGCGCTCTGCTTCCCGCTGACGCAGTTGAGCCGCCGTCTCGAGCGGAGGCTGCATGTCGCTCGTTGAACTGAAAGACGTCGTCAAACGCTATGGCACCAACACGGTGCTGAACGGCGTATCCCTCAGCGTCGAGAAGGGCGAGATCATCGCCATCATCGGCCGCTCCGGCTCGGGCAAGAGCACTATGCTGCGCTGCGTGAACGGACTGGAACCGATCCAAGGTGGCACGGTGGCCTTCGACGGCAAGATCGTGAACGACCCCAAGACCGACCTGCGCGCGCTGCGCCAGCATGTCGGCATCGTCTTCCAGAGCTTCAACCTCTTCCCGCACCTGAGCGTCGAGAAGAACATCACGCTGGCGCCCAAGGTGGTGAAGGGCGTGCCCCGGGACGAGGCGCGCAAGCTGGCGGAGATCGTGCTGCGCAAGGTGGGCCTCGCCGAAAAGATCGACGCCTATCCCGACCAGCTCTCCGGCGGCCAGCAGCAGCGCGTCGCCATCGCCCGCTCGCTTGCCATGCAGCCCATGCTCATGCTGTTCGACGAGATCACCTCGGCGCTCGATCCCGAACTCGTGGGCGAGGTGCTGAAGGTGCTGGAGGAGATGGCGCGCGAGGGCATGACCATGATGCTGGTGACCCACGAGATCGGCTTCGCCCGCAAGGTCGCCAACCGCGTGGTCTTCATGCACGAGGGCAAGATCTGGGAACAGGGACCGGCGGCGGCGACCCTGGGCAAGCCGAATACGCCGGAACTGGAGACCTTCCTGAGCGCCGTTCTTCACTGAGGGCCGCGACTGCAGAGAAGACCCTATTTCTCATACGGTTTCTCACGATCTTCTCACCCCTGTGAGAAACCTCCGATGCTTATGCCATCGGCACTTCCGCGATTCTTCTCGCTTTTCCCCCACCCTCCCCAAGGGGTCTGATTTTCACCGACTTGGCGACGATCCACAGGAAGTATAAACTGGAACAAACAAGCAACTTACGGTGAGACCCGCATGTCGTCGCTTTCCAGTTCCCTCATCCGCAGCCCGGTCCGGGTTCGCCCTTCAAAGCCTCGACACGACCCGTTGGAGCTTGTCACGAACCTGTTCGGCAGCCTGTTTGAGGCGGGGATTGTCGATCGCCATCATCGACGCCACGGGATCGATCGCCGCGACCTCGACCCCGCCATCCGCAGCCTCCTGCACCACGACGTTGCACGGCAGCATGGTGCCGACATTGCCCTCAAGTTGAAGGGCCTCGTAGGCGAGCTTTGGATTGCAGGCGCCCAGGATCCGGTACCGGCGGAAGTCGACGCCAATCTTCTTCTTCAGCGTGTCCTTCACATCGATCTCGGTGAGCACGCCGAAGCCCTCTTCCTTTAGCGCTTCCGTCGTGCGCCGCACCGCCTCGTCGAAACCCGGGGCGAGCGTCTTGCTGATGTAGTAGGACATATCGTGTTTCCTTTCAGGCCGCGCGCTCGGGCGGCGGGACTTCGGTCTGTTCGGGGCGGAGACGGTTGATCCCCAACACCTTCATCAACAATCGCTCGTAACCCGGCTCGGCGGCGCCGCTTCGCACCTTGTGCAGGAAGTATTTCTCGAAGCCGACTTTCGCCGCATGCACCCAGTAGCCGCGGCTCGACCAGTTGACGTTGCGCGGCGGAATCTGGGGCAGTGCAACGAAGGCCACGCCGTCGTTGCCGAAGTCGGCGAGACAGACGGCATTCCAGGTGGGCTCGCTCGATGGCGTCCGGCCGGCGATCAAGGCCGAGATGTTGGCCGCGACCGCCGCCACCATCGATTCGATCATGTAGCCGGTCTTGGGAACCCCGACCGGCACCGGCGTCTGTTCGTAAGGCGGGATGGCGATGCAAACGCCGACGGCGAAGATGTTTCCATGCGTCGGGTTGCGCTGGTGCTTGTCGACCAGCACGAAGCCGCGCGAATTGGCGAGACCCGGCTGGCCCTTGCCGTCGTCTCCCATCAGGCACGAGACACCGCGGAACGCCGGGATCAGCATGGCGAGCTTGGCCGTGAAACGATGATGCGGACCGGGTTTGCCTTCCGCCACGATCTCCGTGCACTCGACCGCATCCGGATCGATCCGGTCAATCCGGGCGTTGGTCACCCATTTGATGTCGTGATCGCGCAGCACCGATTCGAGCAGGCCCTTGGTGTCACCGACCCCACCCAATCCGAGATGGCCGATATAGGGCTCGGCGGTGACGAACGTGATCGGCACGCGGTCACGAATCTTGCGACGGCGCAGATCGGTACTCGCCATCAGGGCGAACTCATAGGCCGGCCCGAAGCAGGACGCGCCCTGCACGGCGCCAATGACGATCGGACCAGGATCGGCGCAGAAGCGGTCCCACCGTTCCGCCGCCATTCCGGCATGATCGACGTGACAAATCGAAATGGTGTTGGCGTCGGGGCCAAGGCCTGGAACCTCGTCAAAGGCGAGCGCCGGCCCGGTCGCAATGACCAGGTAATCGTATAAAAGCCTGCGCCCATCATTGAGCTCGATGGCGTTCTTATCGGGATACAGGCGCCTCGCTCCGCTGGCGTCGAAGCCGATGCCGAGCTTCGTCAGCACCTCGGGCAGGTGAATCTTGATGTCCTCGGGCTTGCGCCAGCGCAGGGCGACCCAAGGATTGGACGGCACGAAATGGAACCACGCGGAATCGGAAACGACCGTGATGTCCGCCTGCTGGCCGACCGCCGATCGCAGTTCATAAGCCATCGAAATTCCGCCAATTCCAGCACCCAGGACGACGATCTTCGGCATGGCATCCTCCGATCCTTGAAGCGGAAGCATCTCACATCCAGCGATGGATGATTTTGCGGTATATCAAGGAACTCGTGCGGCCAACGACCATGCTGCATCAATGAAGCAGAGCCGTCTCATCGAGCACAGCAGGGTCGCGTGGCGCCCGACGTCAGGAAAAGGCGGAGCCCTCTTTGCAGCCGAGACGCTTGAAGATCATCGCCGCCGGACAGAAGCCGGTGAACGAGGCCTGTACGAGATTGAGCCCGACGAAGGCGGTGAACAGCAGCCAGTAGGGGCTGTGGATCTGGCTCAGCACGAGGCTTGCCAGGATCATGACGCCTGCGAAGGCCATCACGGCGCGTTCGATCGACATTTTTCTCTCCTCTTCACGTCACCGGAGACGCGCCGGCCGACAATAGACATCGTGCAGGACGCCGATCTCCTTGCTCACGCCGGTATCGGCCAACGAGTAGTAGATCGACTGCGATTTCCGGCGGGTCTTCACCAGCTTGGCCTCGCGCAGCCTGGCGAGGTGCTGCGACAGCGCCGACTGGCTGAGATCCGCGATGGCCTCAAGTTCGCCGACGGTCCGTTCGCCCTTCACGAGTTCGCACAGGATGATCAGACGCCGGTCGTTGGCGATCGACTTCAGGAAGGAAGCCGCTTCGCCGGCGCGGGATCGAAGCTCATCTACATTCATACTTGCTACTTTAGTTTTTACTAATATGTATGTCAAGCCCGCTTACCCGAGGGAACAGATAATGATCCGCAATGTCGCCGCCCTGCTGCTGATGGCCGGTGTCCTCCAGCCCGCCGCTGCCCAGCAGGCTGTGACCCGCCGGCAGGTCGATGACCGCAAGGCCGTCATCGCCACGGTCGAGCCGGTCCGCGAGCTTCCGGCCCGCGCGCGCATCGGCGGCACCCTCGCGACCCTTACGGTACGCGAGGGCGACCAGGTCGCCGCCGGCGATCGTATCGCCCTGGTCGTGGACCCCAAGCTCGCGCTGCAGATCCAGGCGCTCGAATCGCGCATCCAGGCCCAAAGCTCGGCGCGCGAGCAGGCTCAACTCGACCTCGGCCGCATGCAGCAACTTCGAACGTCCGGCACCGTCTCGCAGGCCCAGTTCGACCAGGCGCGCACGCGCCTCGATGTCGCCGAACGGACATTTCAGGCCCTGCGCTCCGACCGCGAGGTCGTCGAGCAGCAATCGACCGAGGGCGCCGTCCTGGCGCCAGCCGCAGGCCGAGTCCTCAAGGTCCCCGTGTCCGTCGGCAGCGTCGTGCTGGCCGGCGAGACAGTCGCCACCCTGGCCACCGACAATTACATCCTGCGCCTGCAGCTTCCCGAGCGGCATGCCCGCTTCATGAAGGCGGGCGACACGATCCTCGTGGGCTCGCGTGGCCTTCAGCAGCAGGACCAGGAAACGCTGCGGCGCGGTCGCGTGCGGCTGGTCTACCCGCAGATCGACCAGGGCCGGGTGATCGCCGACGCCGAGGTCGATGGCCTGGGCGACTTCTTCGTCGGCGAACGTACGCGGGTCTATGTCGCCACCGGCAAGCGCGACGCGCTGGTCGTCCAGGCCGACCTCGTCTACCGCCGCTACGGCGTCAGCTACGTGAAGCTGAAGGACGGCGCCGAGGTCGTGATCCAGCCCGGCCTGCCGGTCGATGGCGGCATCGAGGTGCTGTCAGGCCTCAACGAGGGCGACGTGGTGGTTCGGCCATGAAGCTCGGCATTTCCGGGGCGCTGACGCGCGCTTCGATCTCTTCACCCCTGACGCCGCTTTTCCTCGTTGCGGCGGTGCTCGTGGGGGCCCTGGCGTTGCTGTCGCTGCCGCGCGAAGAGGAGCCGCAGATCAGCGTGCCGATGGTCGACATCCTGGTGACGGCCAACGGCTACAAGGCCGGCGACGCCATCGAACTGATCACCAAGCCGCTCGAGGATATCGTCAAGGCGATCAACGGTGTGGAGCACGTCTATTCCTTCACCCAGGACGACGCCGTGCTGGTGACCGCGCGATTCTTCGTGGGCACGTCGGAGGATGCCGCCCTTCTGCGCATCCACGAGAAGATCCGGGCCAACATCGTCGATCTGCCCAAGGGGATTCCGGAACCGCTGATCGTGGGCCGCGGCATCAACGACGTGGCGATCGTGGCCCTGACGCTCGAACCGAAGGCCGGCGCGGCGGCGCGCTGGACCGACAACGGTCTGTTCCAGATCGCCGACGAGCTGCGGCACGAGCTCGTCAAGACCGACAATGTCGGGCTGAGCTACATCGTCGGCGGCAGCGCCAACCAGATCCGGGTCGAACCTGACCCGGAGCGGCTGGCCCTCTACGGCATCACGCTCAACCAGCTCGTCGACAAGCTGGCTAACGCCAACCGGTCGTTCGTGGCGGGTGCCTTCCGCCAGCTCAACCGCAGCGTTCCCGTTGTGGTGGGGCAGACTCTGCAGGGCGTTCCCGACGTCGGCCTCCTACTGCTCACGTCGCGCGATGGCCGTCCGGTCTACGTCAAGGATGTGGCCACCATCGTTGTCGGTGCCGCCGAGCCGGGCCACCGGACCTGGACCCTGACCCGCGGCGCTTCGGGCGAACTCGAAACCCGGCCGATGGTGACCCTTGCCTTCGCCAAGCGCAGTGGCGCCAACGCGGTGATCGTCGCCGACCAGATCCTGGAGCGGCTGAAGTCGGTGCAGGGTGCCCTGGTACCCGACGACGTCATCGTGACGATCAGCCGGAACTACGGCGAGACGGCGACCGAGAAAGCCGACGAACTTCTGTTTCATCTCGCGCTTGCCACTTTGACCATCGTACTGCTGATCGCAATCACCGTCGGCTGGCGCGAGGGCATCGTCGTCCTGGTGGTGATTCCGACCACGATCCTACTCACCCTCTTCGCTTCGTGGCTGATGGGCTACACCATCAACCGCGTCAGCCTGTTCGCCCTGATCTTCTCGATCGGGATCCTGGTCGACGACGCCATCGTCGTGGTCGAGAACATCGTCCGCCACTGGCAGGCGCGCGGCGGCGCTGACCTCAAGATCGCCGCCGTGGGGGCCGTTGCCGAGGTCGGCAACCCCACCATCGTGGCCACGCTCACCATCATCGTGGCCTTGCTGCCCATGATGTTCGTGAGCGGCCTGATGGGGCCCTACATGAGCCCGATTCCGGCCAACGCCTCGATGGCGATGATCTTCTCGTTCTTCGTCGCCGTCGTCATCACGCCCTGGCTGCTGTACCGCGTCGCCGGCCGCCATTTCGCCCAGGGCCCGCCGTCCGGAGCGACGGCGGGCGGCCACAATGCGGTCGGTGTGCTTGGACGGCTCTTCCTCAGGGTCGCACGTCCGCTGCTGCAGGGCCGCCGGCGCTCGGGCTACTTCCTGCTGGTCGTCGGTATCGCCACGCTCGCGGTCTGCGTCCTGTTCTTCACACGCGACGTCGCGGTGAAGCTGCTGCCGTTCGACAACAAGTCCGAACTGCAGGTCGTCGTCGACCTGCCGCAGGGCACGACGCTCGAGCAGACCGACCGCTTCCTGATGGCGGCGGCCGGCCGGCTCAAGGACCTGCCCGAGATGACGTCCATCCAGGTTCATGCCGGCACGGCGGCGCCGTTCAATTTTAATGGCCTGGTGCGCCACTCCTATCTCCGTGTCTCCCCGCAGCAGGGCGACTTGCAGATCAATCTCCTACCCAAGGGGAAGCGCGCCCGCGCCAGCCACGCCATCGCCCTCGACGTGCGCCAGCGGCTGCAGAGGCTTGCAAAGCCTGCGGGCAGCGTGGTGAAGGTAGTCGAAGTGCCGCCCGGCCCACCGGTGCTCTCCACCCTGCTGGCCGAGATCTACGGCCCCGACGAGAAGACACGCCGAGAGACCGCGATGAAGGTACGCGAGGCCTTCGAGAAGGTGCCCTTCGTCGTCGACCTCGACGACACCTTCCGCCCGCCGGGCGAGCGCCTGCGCTTCTCGATCAACCAGGAGAGTCTCGAGTTCTACGGCGTGGAGGAGCAGGCGGTATACGACACCATCGCCGCCATCATCGGCGGCGTGAAGGTCGGCTACTCCCAGCGCAGCCACAATGCCAAGCCGATCGAGATCGTCGTCAAGCTGCCGCGCAGCACCGAGTGGCTAGGCGAACGCATCCTGTCGACGCCCTTGCCCGCCGGCGGTACGCGGCGCCAGGGCGCAAACGTCGAATTGGGCGACGTGGTCACGGTCAAGCGCGAGCCCGCCTCATACACCCTGTTCCGGCGCGACGGCCGCTTCGCCGAGATGGTGCAGGCCGAAGTGGCTGGCCGTTTCGAGGCGCCGATCTACGGCATGCTGGCCGTCGAAGGCGAGATCGCCAAGCTCGACTGGGGCAAGGCCGGACCGCCCAGGATTCTCTATCACGGCCAGCCGGCCGACGAATCGAAGTCGTCGCTGCTGTGGGACGGCGAATGGGAGGTGACCTACGTGACCTTCCGCGACATGGGCGCCGCCTTTGGCGTTGCGCTCCTCGGCATCTACCTGCTGGTCGTGGCCCAGTTCGGCTCCTACCGCCTGCCGCTGGTGATCCTGACGCCGGTGCCGCTGACCCTGATCGGCATCGTGCTGGGTCACTGGATGTTCGGGGCACCCTTCACCGCGACGTCGATGATCGGGTTCATCGCGCTCGCCGGCATCATCGTGCGCAACTCGATCCTGCTGGTCGACTTCATCCAGCACCGCCGCGCCGAGGGCGCGGCGTTACGCGACGCGCTGCTCGAGGCGGGCGCCATCCGCTTCAAGCCTATCTTTCTGACCGCCGCCGCGGCCCTGATCGGCGCCGCATTCATCCTCACCGACCCGATCTTCCAGGGACTGGCGATCTCGATGGTGTTCGGTCTGGCGTCTTCGACGGCACTTACAGTGCTGGTGATACCGGCGATCTATGTCTGGCTGCGCGACGACGGAAAGGAAGCTGGCAAGACCTGACCGTCAGCAACAACGACGATCTCGCCCTCAGCGAGCGGACGCCATGGTTCGCCGGTAATGGGAACGCTGGCCAGAAGCACGATCTCCTGTGAATCAGCACCCGGCTCGATGGTGACACCGGACGGCGCCAGCGCTTCGGTATCGACGGCGCAGGCGCGCTGGAGGCACCACAGGCCTGACGGTGCGATGGTTCCATCGGCCTGTGTGCGGCGGTGCCCATGTCCGAAAACGACCGCGCCGTCGCTGTAGAGGAAATTGGCGGGGCCCAGCGGCCGCATTTCCGTGGCAAAGTCAGTCACGGCGGCGAGCCTTGCTGCGAGCGACGGGACGTCACCTCCCTCCCAGAGGAGCGACAGGCGCTCCAGCAGCAGGCAGAAGGCCATTTCCGAATCGGTATCGCCCAGCGGCCGGAAGCGCTTCGCCGAGGTGGCGAGACGATCTTCGACGTCCTCCAAGCGGCCGTTGTGCGCGAACAGGTGCGTCCGCCCTCCGAGTTCGCGCGCAAACGGCTGGGTATTGACCAACGAAAGGCTGCCACGGGTGGCGTGGCGAATGTGCGAGATCAACAGGCGCGTCGGCAGGCGGCGATCCTGGATGAAGGCGAGCCATGGGCTGTCGCCCGCCGGCTCGGGCTCCTTGTAGAGGCGCGCTTCGCGCCCGTCATAGAAAGCCACACCCCAGCCGTCGATGTTGCGGCCGTCCAATCCTCCGCGATCGGCAAACTTACGGAGCGAAAAAGTAACGCGGGTCGGCAGGCGGCTGGACAGGCAGAACAGTTCGCACATGCGGGGCCTCAACCCGACTTGAGCACGCGGCCGTCGGGCGCCAGGACGGCCGCCGTGAAGGGAATGCCGGCCTTCACGCTCTGGGAGACAGTGCAGAACTCTTCGAACTGCGCGAGGGCGCGATCGAGATGGCCAAGCGTTTCGGGTGCCACGCCCAAGGTCAGCGTGACGTCGATGCCGACCACCCGCAGCCTGTTCCTGTCGTTCCGCCCGAACCGGCAGACCGCGGTCGCCTTGAGTGTCCCCGGGTCTTCCTTGAACTTGCTGTGCGCAAAGAGAAGGCTTGCCGAAAGGCAGTTAGCGACGGCGGCCGCCAGCAGATGCGACGGAGACGGACCGGCACCGTCACCGAGCGGCGCGGGTTCGTCAGCGACGGACCCGGCGATGCCGGAGCCAAAATCGACGAGAAATCGATACTTATCCTGGCGCGTGATGGTAACGGACACCTGATCGTTCATCTGCTTGCTCCGACCGTGAGTGTTGAATGTTAAGTAGCATCGGCGGATTTTGTGGATCTGCGTCCGGCGGCTGGGTCGAAGTGAGAACGCTGTCGATTACGGCGCCCCGCTTGGTCGCATGATCATGTACGACATAGCTGGCCGTATTGGTCGGCTCGTCGAAAAAGCTCGCGACTATAAGCTCGGCGCCGACGTGTCGCGCGCGAATTCGATCCATGGTCAGGATGAGATTTGGATCTTCCATGTAGACTCCTGCAGTTATGCATAACGGGCGCAGTGGCGGAATTGTTCCTGCAACAACAGGGCAATAAGCAAGGCGTCGCGAGGATGCCGAGAACGCGAAAAGCCGCCTCTGATTCGGCCTCTCTAACAACACTTTCTCCCAAGACTCGCGAAGGCACAGTCCAATTCAAATCGGATGCATATGTGCTTTCTTCTGCACTGCCTGTAGACGGCCCCTCCCCTCCTCCTCCAAGATCACCTCCGATTAGGGAATCTCAGGGGAACACACATCATGAACCGCATTCTCGCCGGCCTTGCGGCCGTCGCACTCACGGCCACGCTTACGTCAATGGGGGCCACGGCGGCCAAGGCCGACCGCTTCGAGGACATCCTCAAGAGGGGCGCGGTGCGCATCGCCGTGCCGCTCGACGTGCCGCCGATGGGCTCGCAGAACGCCAAGCGCGAGGCCGAGGGCTTCGACGTCGAACTGGCCGGCATGGTCGCCAAGGCGCTGGGCGTGAAGCTCGAGCTGCAGCAGGTCACCGGCGCCAACCGCATCCCCTTCCTGCTGACCGACAAGGTCGACATCGTGATCTCGGTGATGGGGCTGACGCCCGAGCGCGCCAAGCAGATCATGTTCACCGCACCCTATGCCGACACCAACCTCGCGGTCTTCGGACCCAAGAGCGCCAAGGTGACCTCGGCCGCCGAGATCGGCAGCCTCAAGGTCGCCGCCGCCAAGGGCACGACACAGGAACTGGCGCTGACGGCGATGAACCCCAAGGCCACGATCATGCGCACCGAAGACGACGCCACGGCGGCCGCCGCCTATCTCTCCGGCCAGGCCGAGCTCTTCGCCACCAACAGCCTGCTCATCCCCGACATGCAGAAGGCCAATCCGACCAAGGAGTTCGAGCTCAAGTTCGCGATCCGCCGCAGCCCGGCCCATATGGGCGTGCGCATGGGCGAGCACAATCTGGTGCGCTGGCTCGACAGCTTCATCTTCTTCAACATGATGAACGGCGAGATCGACCGCCTGCACAAGAAGTACCTCGGCATGGCGCTGACTCCGCTGCCGTCGCTCTAGGCCGCGTAGGTGTCCGAGATCGACTGGTCGAGGCTAAAGGCCTCGGAGATCAAGGCGCTGGCCGCGCGCAATGCCATCGTCATCGTGCCGATCGGCGCCACCGAGCAGCATGGGCCGCATCTGCCCAGCATGGTCGACTGGCGCTGCGTCCACGAGGTGTCGCATCGCGCTGCGCGCATCATGGAAAAGACAACGCCGGTGGTGGTGGCGCCGACCATCCCCTTCGGCATGTCCGAGCATCACATGTCGCTCTCGGGCACCATCACGCTCGACTACGCCACGATGAATGCGGTGATCCGCTGCGTCGTCACCTCGGCGATGCGGCACGGCTTCAAGCGCATCTTCGTGCTCAACGGCCATGGCGGCAATACCACGGCGCTGCAGAACATGATCGGCGAGCTAACCGTCGAGTACAAACTGCCCTTCGCCACCGGCACCTATTGGGACATCGCTGCCAAGTCGATCGCCAGCCTTCTGGAGAAGCAAAAGGCGCTGCTGCATGCCTGCGAGGCCGAGACCTCGATGATCATGGCGATGACGCCCGAGCTGGTAAATCCAGACGAGCTGTCGCAGATGCACGGGCCCTATATTCCCGGCCTCTCGTCCATCCCCGGCGTCAACGAAGGCGTCTATCGCTGGCGCCAGCTCTCGTCACGCTCGCCGATCGGCGTCATCGGCGATGCCGGCACCGCCTCGGCGGCAAAGGGCGAGAAGCTGCTGGCCGCCATCTCGGCCGATGTCGCCGAGGCCCTGGTCAACGACCGTCTGTGGAGTGAACCGATTTGAGTACCGCCCCTAAAACCGAGGCCAGGACAGACTTCTCGGCCGTCAGCCGGCTCTCGGCCGATATCGACCTCGACGGCGAGGGCAAGGCCACCGGTTTCCTGCGCGTGCCGCACTCCGTGCACCGCTCGGCCTATGGCTGGATTCCCATTCCCATCGTGCGCATCAAGAACGGCAACGGCCCCAAGGTCGTGATGCAGGCGGGCAACCACGGCGACGAATGGGAAGGCCAGATCGGCCTCGGCAACCTGATCCGCGCGCTCGAGCCGAAGAATATCCAGGGCCGTCTGATCATCCTGCCCTCGGCCAATTTCCCCGCGGCGATGGCTGGCACGCGGACCTCGCCGATCGACGAAGGCAATCTCAACCGCTCCTTCCCCGGCGATCCCGAGGGCACGATCACGCAGCAGATCGCCTACTGGATCGAGCATGCGCTGCTGCCGGGCAACGATTACAGCTTCGACTTCCATTCCGGCGGCAGCTCGCTCACCTACATCCCGAGCGCGCTGGCGCCGCGCCACGGCGACGAGGCGCGCATGGCCAAGGTCATCGGCATGCTGAAAGCCTTCGGCGCGCCGGTGAGTTACCTCGCAGCGGCCCCGCAGGGCGGCGGCAAGACCTTCACCTCGGCCTCGTTCCGGCAGGGCGTGGTCTCCATGGGCACCGAGCTGGGCGGCGGCGGGCTGGTGACGCCGGGCTCCCTCAAGGTCGCCGAGGACGGCATGCGGCGCGTGCTGGCGCATATTGGTCTCCTGAAGGATTTCCCGGTGCCGGCGGCGACGCAAACGCGCCTGACCGAGATCGGTGGCGACGATTACTACGTCTATGCCTCCGACAGTGGGCTGTTCGAGCCGCTGGTCGACCTCGGCGCCGATGTGAAAGCCGGCCAGCCGGCCGCCCGTATTCACTTCCACCACACGCCGTGGCGCGCGCCCGAGGTGCTCAGCTTCCGCCACGACGGTCTGGTGCTGTGCAAGCGCGTCCCCGCCCGCTGCGAGCGCGGCGATTGCCTGTTTCATTTGGCGACGGATACGACGGGTTAACTTTTTACGCGACACCCCTGACACGACAGCTTCGACGCCGTCCGGCGGCCATCCTTGCGGGGCCGCGCCACGGCGTGGCCGCAACCCGAACAGCCGTCGATCTCGAAATGGATCCAGTGGGTGGGATCGCCGCAGCCTTCGCACGGCAACCCGCGCCGCGAATCGATATGGCCGAAGCCGGGCGAGCCACATTTGGGACAGAGGTCGATCAACCGGCGCGCCAGGCGCCAGGCCGTGGCGCGGATCACCTTCATGCGCAGCGGATTGCGGTGGGCGCGCATGTCGGGAATGAGCAGCGCCGTGCCGTCGGCCGAGATGCGCGCCACCCGGTTCACCGTGGCCACGATGTCCTCGACCGTGGCGAGATCCTTCACCACGGTGAGCCAGTTGTCGTTCTGCATGACGAAGACGCCGAAATCGGGAAAACCGAGTGCGGCCAACTCGCGCACGACGCGCGCGTCCTCGCCGGCCTTGAAATAGAGCATCCGCCAGTTGGTGCGGTGCGTCGTCAGTGTCTCCGTCACCCGCACGCCGCGCTTGCGGTCGAGGAAGGTCAGCAGCTCCATGCCGCCCGCCTTCAGCGGCACCTTGTGGATCGGCCCGTAACTGCCTTCACTGGCCAGGCTGCAATCGACATCCATGGCGGCGAAGGTCATGCGCGCCTTCATGTCGGTCACTTCGACCGGCGAGGCCGGCCGGGCGATCTCGCCGGAGAAGGTGCCGAGCGTATCAGTATCGACGCCGGGCGCGACCTCGACGCGCGCACCCAGCACGCGCCGGAAGGGCGCGGCGATGGCCCGCTCCTTGGCGTGGATCGTGGCGAGCCCTATGAGCGCGCCGTCATAGGGGTGACGAGCCGCCAGCACCGTCGCTGTCCGCCCTACTCCGCCGCCTGCCGCACGGGCTCGCGGGCGAGCTGCTGCTCGACCAGGGTCGCCCAGTAGGAGGCGCCGATCGGCAGGATCTCGTCGTTGAAGTCGTAGCCGGGATTATGGACCATGCAGCTGCCTTCGCCGTCGCCATTGCCGATCCAGATGTAGCAGCCAGGCCGCTTCAGCAGCATCCAGGCGAAGTCCTCGCTGCCCATGGCCGGGGTCGGGTTACGGTTGACGTTGTCGAGGCCGACCAGCGCCGAGGCGGCATGGGCGGCGAACTCGGTCTCGGCCACGCTGTTGACGGTCGCCGGATAGCGCCGCTCGTAGCGCCACTTCACGACCTCGGCGCCGAAGCCGGCGGCGATGTTGCGCGAGATCTTCTCGATGTTCTTCTCGATCATGTCCTGCACGGGCTTCTTGAAGGTCCGCACCGTGCCGCGCAGCGTGCATTCCTGCGGGATGACATTCCAGGCGTCGCCGGCATGGATCTGCGTCGTCGAGACGACAGCGGTGTCCATCGGATCGACATTGCGCGCCACGATCGACTGCAACGCCGTCACGATATGGGCGCCGACCACGACCGGATCGATGGTGTGATGCGGCATGGCGCCGTGACCGCCGATGCCCTTGAGCACGACCTCGAAGATGTCATAGGCGGCCATCATCGGGCCGGGACGCACGGCGAACTTGCCGACCGGAATGCCCGGGATGTTGTGCATGCCGTAGACGCCATCGACCGGGAACTTCTCGAACAGCCCCTCTTCCACCATGACGCGGCCGCCGCCTTCGTTCTCCTCGGCCGGCTGGAAGATGAAGTAGATCGTGCCGTCGAAATTCTTGGTCTCGGCGAGATACTTGGCGGCGCCCAGCAGCATCACGGTGTGACCGTCATGGCCGCAGGCGTGCATCTTGCCGGGGATGGTCGACTTGTGATCGAAGCCGTTGGTCTCGTGCACGTCGAGGGCGTCCATGTCGGCGCGCAGGCCGATGGCGCGGCCCGACTTGCCCGAACGCAACACGCCGATGACGCCGGTCTTGGCCATGCCGCGATGCACTTCGAGGCCGAAGGATTCGAGCTTCTTGGCCACCACGTCGGCGGTGCGGACTTCCTCGAAGGCGGTCTCGGGATGGCTATGGATGTCGTGCCGCCACGCGGTCATGTCCTTGTGGAACGAGGCGATGCGATTGATGACCGGCATGTCGGATAACTCCTGCTTCAAGTGGCCCCTCCCCTTCGCGGCCTCCGCGAAGGGGAGGTGTCGCCGTCATACGGCGACGGAGGGGTCAGAGGCTACCGTGCCCGTGCTCATGACCCCTCCGTCGGCGAAAGAAGCCGACACCTCCCCCTATGAAGGGGGAGGAAAAGGACAGAGCAGACTAACGCTTTTGCCGCCGGTTTTCCGCGACAAACTCACGCGCGGACCGCATAGCTCCGGTCTTCGATGGGCAGGCGACCTTCCTCGATGGCGTGGCAGGCCACGGAGCCGCCCTCAATGGCGATCATTTCCGGGCGCTCCGCCTTGCATCGTTCGTTGGCGAACGGACAGCGCGGGTGGAAAGTGCAGCCCGAGGGCGGATCGATCGGGCTCGGCACCTCGCCGGCGACAGGCGCGCGCTGGCGGCCGGTCATTTCGAGGTCGGGAATGGTGTCGAGCAGCATCCGCGTATAGGGGTGCTTGGGCCGGCGGTAGAGCGTGTCGGTCGGCGCCACTTCGACGAGGCGGCCGAGGTACATCACGCCGACGCGGGTCGAGATGTGATAGACGACCGCGAGGTTGTGCGAGATGAAGAGATAGGTCAGCCCAAAGCGGCGCTGCAGGTCGACCATCAGGTTGAGGATCTGCGCCTGCACCGAGACGTCGAGCGCGCTGGTCGGCTCGTCGCAGACCAGGAACTCGGGCTGGCTGGCGAGGGCGCGGGCAATCGAGATGCGCTGGCGCTGGCCGCCGGAGAATTCATGCGGGAACTTGCGGCCGTCGACCGGCGCCAGCCGCACCTGCTTCAGCAGATCGCCGACGCGCTTTTCGAGATCGGCCTTGTCGGACGACAGGCCAAAGGCGCGGATCGGCTCGGCGATGATGTCGAACACGCGCCAGCGCGGATTGAGGCTGGCGAACGGGTCCTGAAAGATCATCTGCATGCGCCGGCGCAGGGCCGCCATATCGCTGCGGCTACGCTTGACGGCCATGTCGTTGCCGTCGAACTCGATCGAGCCCGCCGTCGGTGCATAGAGGCCGACCACCAGGCGCGCCACCGTCGACTTGCCGCAACCCGACTCGCCCACCAGCGAGAAGGTCTCGCCCCTGGCGATCTCGATATCGATGCCGTCGACCGCCTGCACCACCTGGCGCGGCTTGCCTTCGAGCTTGCGCACCAGCCACGGCGCCGAGACGTCGAAGTAGCGCTTGAGGCCCTGGATATGGACGAAGCTGCGCGCGTTCATCCGGGAAGCGGGACCGTCAGGCATTGACGGTCTCCCCAACAGAAGCTTGGGGCGCGATCTTCTCACCGACACCGCCGGCATCATGCAGCCAGCAGGCCGCGCGGCTCGATCCGGCTGTCATGAGGTTGGGACGCTCGACGAGACAGCGCGTGCCGACATAGGTGCAGCGCGGGTTGAAGGCGCAGCCCTGCGGGATCTCCGTCAGGCGCGGCATGGCGCCGTCGATCTGGATCAGCTTCTCGCTGCGCACGCCTAGGCTCGGGATCGAGCCCATCAGGCCCTTGGTATAGGGATGCTGGGCATGCTTGATGACCTCGCGCACCGGACCGATCTCGGCCAGGCGCCCGGCATACATCACCGCCACGCGGTCGGCGGTCTCGGCGATCACGCCCATGTCGTGGGTCACCAGCATCACCGCCGTGCCGTGCTCGCGGCACAGACGCTTCAGCAGCGCGATGATCTGCGCCTGGATCGACACGTCGAGCGCCGTCGTCGGCTCGTCGGCCACGATCAGGCGCGGCCCGGCGCAGAGGGCCAGTGCAATGACGACGCGCTGGCGCATGCCGCCGGAGAACTGGTGCGGGTAGTGGTCGATGCGGTTCTCGGCGGCCGGGATGCCGACCTCCTTCAGCAGATCGAGCGCCCGGGCGCGCGCCGCCGAAGCCGAGAGCGGCAGATGGGTCTGGATCGTCTCGATGAGCTGGCGACCCACCGAATAGAGCGGATTGAGGCTGGTCAACGGGTCCTGGAAAATGGCGCCGATGCGCGCGCCGCGGATCCTGCGCATCTCCTCGTAGGGCAGGTTGTCGATGCGCTTGCCTTCGAGCAGCACCTGGCCGCCGGCGATACGGCCGGGCGGTTCGAGCAGCCCGATGATGGCATTGCCGGTCAGCGACTTGCCGGCGCCCGACTCGCCCACCACGCCCAGCACCTCGCCCGGCGCGATCTCGAAGGAGACATCGTCGACCGCCAGCAGCGTGCCGCGCCGCGTCGGGAACTCGACGCGGAGGTTCTTGACTTCGAGCAGCGGGGGATTGTTTGACGTGGCCATTCTTCAGCGCAATTTCGGATTGAGGGCGTCGCGCAGCCAGTCGCCCAGCAGGTTCACCGCCAGCACGAGGGCGGCCAGCGTGACGCCCGGGAAGACGGTGATCCACCACTCACCCGACTGCAGCACCTCGTTGCCGAGGCGGATCAGTGTGCCGAGCGACGGCTGGGTCGAGGGCAGGCCGACGCCGAGGAAGCTGAGCGTCGCCTCGGTGATGATGGCGAGGCCCAGGTTGATGGTGGCGATCACCAGCACGGGGCCGGTGACGTTGGGCAGCACGTGGCGGACCATGATGAGCAGCGGCGACAGGCCGATGACCCGCGCCGCCTGGACATATTCCTTGTTCTTCTCGACCAGCACCGAGCCGCGGATGGTGCGGGCGTATTGCACCCAGAAACTGAGGCCGATGGCGCCAACGATGACGAAGATGGCGATCTCGTCGTGGCGTTGCACCGAGATCAGCCCGCGCACCACGCCGTCGATCAGCAGCGCCGTAAGAATGGCCGGGAACGTGAGCTGCACATCGGCCACCCGCATGATCACGGCATCGAGCGTGCCACCGATATAGCCGCTCAGCAGTCCCAGCGTGATGCCGATCAGCATGGCCACCACGACCGACGCGAAGCCGACCAACAGCGACAGCCGCGTGCCGTACATGATGGAGGAAAGTACGTCCCTGCCCTGGTCGTCGGTGCCCAGCGGAAAGGTCCATTCGCCATCGGGCGAGATCAGTACCGGCGGCTTGAGACCATCGCTGAGCGAGAGCGAGCCGGGATCGAAGGGCGTGTGCGGCGCCAGCAGCGGCGAGAGCAAGGCGATAGCTATGATCAGGAGCGTGGCGCCGGCCGCGATCATGGTCATGGTCGAGGACTTGAAGCTCCACCAGATGTCGCTGTCGGCGGCGCGGGCGAACCAGCTGCCCATCTCAGTGTCCCGCCACACCTGTGCCGCCGCCCTGCGCGCGCAGGCGGGGATCGACGGCGAAGTAAAGCAGATCGACGATCAGGTTGATGGTGACGAACAGCAGCCCGATCAGCAGCAGATAGGCCGCCATCACCGGGATATCGGCAAACTGCACCGACTGGATGAAGAGCTGGCCCATGCCCGGCCAGGCAAAGACTGTCTCGGTGACCACGGCAAAAGCGATGAGACCGCCCAACTGCAGACCGGCGATGGTGACGACCGGTACCAGCGTGTTCTTCAGCGCATGGCCGAAATTGACGGCGCGGTTGCTGAGGCCGCGGGCGCGGGCGAATTTGATGTAGTCGGTGCGCATGACTTCGAGCATCTCGGAGCGCACGAGGCGCATCAGCAGGGTGAGTTGGAAGAGACCCAGCGTGATCGAGGGCAGGATGAGCGCCTGCAGTCCCTTCCAGGTCAGAAAGTTGGTCGTCCACCAGCCGAGGTTGATCGTCTCGCCGCGCCCGAAGGACGGCAGCAGGTGCAGGATCACGGCGAAGAACAGGATCAGCAGAATGCCGATCAGGAAGGGCGGCAGCGAGATGCCAATCAGCGACACCGCCTGGAAGACCTTGCTCGACCAGTGCTTGGGATAGAGGCCGGTATAAACGCCCATCGGCACGCCGACGAAGAGCGCGAAGAAGGCAGCACAAGCCGCCAGCTCCAGCGTCGCCGGCATGCGTTCGAGGATCAGCCGGCCGACCGGCTCGGAGGTGCGATAGGACAGACCGAACTTGCCCTGCGCGGCATTGCCGATGAAGCGGGCGAACTGGATCGGCGTCGCGTCGTTGAGGCCGAGCTTTTCGCGCAACTGGGCGCGTTCCTCGAGCGAGGTGTCCTGGCCGACCATGGCGTTGATCGGATCGCCGACATACTGAAAGAGCGAAAAAGACACCAATCCGACCGTCAGCAGGACGGCGATGGATTGCGCGAGGCGTCTCAGGATGAATGCGAGCATGAATGGATATCGGCCAGATCAAGGCCTAGCAGGATTGGCACCAAAACGGAACCGGCCCTGTCCGCTGGTGGCGGTCAGGGCCGGTCGAATCGTCATGGTTGCGCTTACTTGACGGTGACAAATCGCAGCGGGAAGGAATTATCCGCCGGCTGGAACAGGTCGATGTTCTTGCGTGCCGCCCAGACGACCGCCTGCTGGTGCAACGGGATATACGCGTAGTCGTCGATATAGAGCTTGGTGGCCTGCCTGATCATGTCGTCGCGCTTGGCCTTGTCGGTCTCCTGCTCCATGGCGTCGGCCAGCTTGTCGACGGCCGGGTTGGAATATCCGCCGGCGTTGAACAGGCCCTTCTTGTTCGGCCCGTCGGGCGTATGGATCAGCGCCTCGAAGACGTTGTGCACGTCGTAGGTCTGGGCCGGCGACCAGCCGAGCATATAGAAGCTCGTGTCGCCCGGCGCGCCATCGCCTTTGCGCAGGATCTTGGCGAAGTAGAGGTTGCGGGTCTGCGCCCGCAGATTCACCTTGATGCCGATCTTGGCCAGCATGCCGACGACGGCCTGGCAGATCTTCTCGTCGTTGACGTAGCGGTCGTTGGGGCAATCCATGCCGGTCTCGAAACCGTTGGGGTAGCCCGCATCGGCCAGCAGCTTCTTGGCGGCATCGGGCGCCAGCAGCGTCGGGCGCTTGTCGATATCCTTCATGTAACCGTTGATGCCCGGCGCCACCATCAGGGTGGTCGGAAAGGACTGGCCGCGCATCACGGTGCGCTTGATGGCCTCGACGTCGATCGAGCGGTGCATGGCCTCGCGCACGCGCTTGTCCTTGAACGGATTCTTGCCCTTGATGTTGGACTCGGGCAGCTCGGCCTTCTCGGTGTTGAAGCCGAGGTAGACGACGCGGGTCTCGGGGCCTTCCAGCACCTTGACGTTGGCATCCTTCTTCAGCGTCTCGGTATCGGCCGGCGGCACTTCGTACATCATGTCGATGTCGCCCGCCTTGAGGGCGGCGACGCGGGTGGCCGGGTTGGACACCGGGGTGAAGATCACCTCGGTGAGGTTATGGGTCGGCTTGTCCCACCAGGTCGGGTTGGGCACCAGGATGGTCTTCTCGCCGGCGCGGCGCTCCTTCAGCAGGAAGGCGCCCGTGCCCATGGCGTTGCGGGTCGCGTAGTTTTCCTCGTTCTTGGTCATGTCGGCCGAGTTGAGGGCGTTGTTCTTCTCCGCCCAGGCCTTCGACATCATGGCGAGTGCCGCCCATTTGTCGGCGAGCAGTGGATCGGGATACTTGGTGATGACCTCGACGCGCAGGTCGCCGACCTGCTTGATCTCCTTCACCGAGGCGAAGTTGCTGCCCATGTTCGAACCCGGGCCATTGGCGCGGTTGAGCGAGAACACGGCGTCGGCGGCGGTGAACGGCGTGCCGTCCGAAAACTTCACGTTGGGGCGCAGGTCGAAGAACCAGGTCGTCTTGTCGCTCTGGCCCCACTTGAGGGCGAGCGCCGGCTCGAGCTTAAGCGCCTTGTCGCGGCGGATCAGCGGATCGTAGATGTTGGAGGTGAACGTCAGCAGAAAGGTTTCCTGCCGGGCGTAGGGGTCCATCGAGCTGACGTCGCCCGAATTGGCCCATTTGAAAGTCTTGGCGTCGGCGATGGAGCCGGCGGAAATACCCGCGGCCACCATCGTGGCAAGCGCGAACGAGCGTCGAAGCGTGAACAGCATTCTCAAGTCCCCCTATTGCACCGTCTGCGCATGCCCGGTTTTTGAGTGACCCGGCTCGAGACCGGCCCGAAAGCTATGCGCAGGTGCATATCTTGCAGTAAATTGCCCTGCCCCACCGCAGCCGTCAATTCGCTCACCGTCCCCTGTCGTTGGGTATTGGACACTGGGCACCATGGGTGGGTATCGTCCGTCCACAGACGGTTTTCTTCATCCGGAGTGCCAACATGAACGACGTTTCACGCAGTTTTCGCGGCAATTCCAATGCCTCGCGCGACGTCGCGCACCATCTGCACCCCTACACCAACTTCAAGAAGCACGAGGCCACCGGCCCCCTGACGATCGTGCGCGGCCGCGGCGTCTACGTCATGGACGACGACGGCAAGGAATATATCGAGGGCATGGCGGGCCTGTGGTCGGCGGCACTGGGCTTCAGCAACGAGCGGCTGGCGACGGTCGCCTACGAGCAGATGAAGCAGCTGCCGTTCTACCACGCCTTCAACCAGCGCTCGCATGAGCCGGCCATCAACCTCGCCGAAAAGCTGAAGTCGATGGCGCCGGTCGAGATGTCGAAGGTGTTCTTCGCCAATTCCGGTTCCGAGGCCAACGACACCGTCATCAAGATGGTGTGGTATATGAACAACTCGCTGGGCCGCCCCGAGAAGAAGAAGATCATCTCGCGCATCAAGGGCTATCACGGCGTCACCGTGGCCTCGGCCAGCCTCACCGGTCTGCCGACCAATCATCGCTCCTTCGACCTGCCGATCGCCGGCATCCTGCACACCAGTTGCCCGCACTACTATCGTTTCCATACCGAAGGCGAGACCGAGGAGCAGTTCGCCACGCGCTGCGCCGAGGAACTCGAGGCGCTGATTCTCAAGGAAGGCCCCGAGACCTGCGCCGCCTTCATCGCCGAGCCGGTGATGGGCGCCGGCGGCGTCATCGTGCCGCCCAAGGGCTACTACGAGAAGATACAGGCCGTGCTGAAGAAGTACGACCTGCTGTTCTGCGCCGACGAAGTGATCTGCGGCTTCGGCCGCACCGGCAATGTCTGGGGCTGCCAGACGATGAACATCAAGCCCGACATCCTGACCTGCGCCAAGGCGCTGTCGGCCTCGTTCCTGCCGATCTCGGCGGTGATGATCAACGAGAAGGTCTATCAGGCGCTGATGACCGAGAGCGACAAGATCGGCACCTGGGGCCACGGCTTCACCTACTCGGGCCATCCGGTGGCCGCCGCCGTCGCCCTCGAAGCACAGAAGATCTACGACGAGACCGATCTGTTCGGCCACGCCAAGCGCATGAGCCCGATCTTCCAGAAGCACATCCAGTCCTTCGCCGATCATCCGCTGGTCGGCGAGGCGATGGGCGTCGGCATGGTCGGCGCCATCGAGATCGTGGCCGACAAGAAGACCCGTACCTCCTTCGACCTCGCCACGGTCGGCGCCGGCACACGCGTCGCCAACCACGCCCAGGCGCGCGGCCTGTTCGTGCGCAACATGGGCGACCGCGTCGCCATCTGCCCGCCGCTGATCATCAACGAGGCCGAGATGGCCGACCTGTTCGGCCGCCTGCACCAGTCGTTCGACGCCGCACTGGCCGATCTCAAGTCGGAAGGCCATTTCAAGGGCTGATGGAAAGCGCCAATCCGCCGGCGGGCACCTACCGGCGGATCCGCGGCCGCGCCATCTGGGCGGTCGCCTTCTTCGCCTCGGCGGTGCCACCCGCCATCATCGGTTCGGGCATCGCCATGGCCACGCCTGACCAGGCCAATGTGGCGATCCCCTTCGCCGTTGTTTTCTGGGCGCTGGGCCTGCTCTTCGCCATCTGGGCGGCTTTCCCTACGCTGCGCTATTGGGACAACCTGCCGGGCAGCGTACGCTGGCTGGGAGCGCTGCCGCTGCTGTCGGCTTCATTGGTCCTCAGCATTGGGATCGTCGGATCGCTTGTCGCCTGAGGGGTTCACGGGGATGTGCGTTGGATCAAGGCGCACCGCGACCTTAATTCCCTATGGTTCATAGGCGATCCGACTAAAATCGGCGTCTCGGGGGAAGCAATGGACTACGAAGCCTTTTTCTCAGGCCACCTGAAGCGCCTTCAGGACGAAGGCCGCTATCGCGTCTTCGCCGAGCTGGAGCGGATCGCCGGCGCCTTCCCGCGCGCCCGCCTGCATCGCGACGGCGCCGTGCGCGACGTCACGGTCTGGTGCTCCAATGACTATCTCGCCATGGGCCAGCATGCCGTGGTCCTGCAAGCCATGCAGGCCGCCATCGCCGCCCAGGGTTCCGGCGCCGGCGGCACGCGCAATATCTCCGGCACCAACACGCTGCACGCCGCACTGGAGCGTGAGCTCGCCGCCCTGCACGGCAAGGAGGACGCGCTGATCTTCACCTCGGGCTATGTCGCCAATGAAACGACGCTGGCGACGCTGGGCGCCATGCTGCCGGCTTGCGAGCTTTATTCCGACGCGCTGAACCACGCCTCGATGATCGCCGGCATCCGCCACTCCGGCGCGGCGCGACGCATCTTTCGCCACAACGACGTGGCCCATCTCGAAGAGCTGCTGGCCGGCGCCGACCCGGAAACGCCCAAGATCGTAGCCTTCGAGTCGGTCTATTCGATGGATGGCGATATCTCGCCGATCGGTGAACTCTGCGATGTCGCCCACCGCTACAACGCGCTCGTCTATCTCGACGAGGTCCATGCCGTCGGCATGTACGGCCTGCGCGGCGCCGGCGTGGCCGAACGCGACGGTGTCCTCCATAAGGTCGATATCGTCCAGGGAACGCTCGCCAAGGCCTTCGGCGTGATCGGCGGCTATATCGCGGCCTCCGCCGCACTGGTCGACTTCGTACGCTCCTGCGGCAATGGCTTCATCTTCACGACCTCGCTGCCGCCGGCCATCGCCGCCGGCGCGTTGGCCAGCGTGCGCCATGTCAGCGCCAACCCGGATATCCGCGCCCGCCACCAGGAGCGCGCCGCGACACTGAAGCGCCGCCTAGCCGCCGCCGGCCTGCCGGTCATGCCCTCGGTGACGCATATCGTGCCGCTGTTCGTGGGCGATGCCGCGCTTTGCAAGCAGGCCAGCGACCTGCTGCTCGACCGCCATTCGATCTACGTCCAGCCGATCAACTACCCGACCGTACCGCGCGGCGCCGAACGCCTGCGCATCACGCCGACCCCCCTGCACGACGACGCCGAGATGGCGCGGCTGGTCGAGGCGCTGAGCGATGTGTGGGCAGCGCTGGGGTTGGGACTGCGCGCCGCCGCCGAATAATCAGGCGGCGGCCCGTTCGACGGTCCGCATCGACCAGACCTGCGAGAAGAACAGCGTAAAGCCGATCAGCACGGCCATGGCGATGGCCGGCAGGACGAGCGCCGCCTGCAAGCCCCAGAGTGCGGCCATGCCGCCACCGAGGAAGGCGCCGATCGGGCCGCCCCCGCTCAGGCCGAGCTGGAACAGCGACATCAGCCGCGCGCGATGGGTCGGCGGGGCCACGACCTGCACGACGGTCCGGCTCTGGGTCATGGTGACGCCGGCGCCGAGGCCCCAGATGAAGCACAGCAACGCCAGCACCCAGAACGGCGGCAGCGTCGCCATGGTGCCCAGCACCAGGGCGCCCACCGTCACGGCAAGGGCGACCAACCGGCCGCGCAGCGTCACGCGCCGGGCGATGCCGGCCAGCAGCATGGCGGCGATGATGGTGCCGGCCCAGAAGACCAGGTTGACGTAAGCCAGCTCGGCGGCACCGCCGTGATAGATGTCGCGCACGATCAGCGGCAGGACGGCCATGAAGGGGCCGACGTAGAAAATGCCGACACCGAAGTTGAGCAGCAGCACCGGCCAGATCTGCTCGGAGCGCGCCGCTTCGGTGACGCCGTCGCGGATGCTGTGCCAATAGCTCGGATGCTCGACCGGCGGATGCGGCGCGGGCCGCGGCAACGCCATGACGGCGACGCTGCCGAGCAGCACGAGCACAGCATTGAAGACCAGCAGCGGTGCCGCGCCAACGCGGTCGGCGGTCGAGGCCAACCCGATGCCGACGAGCTGCCCGACGAACTGAAGCGCGGTCGCCAGCGCCACGGCGCTCGACAAATGGCCCTTGGCCACGGAGGGCAGCAGCGCGTCGCGGGTCGGGATGGCGAAGGCGCCGATGGCGCCGGCCGCCAAGCCATAGACGATCAGGACCGGATAACTGAGGCCGCCCATGTAGATGACGGCGGCCAGCGCCAGAGGCGGCAAGGCGTAGATCAGGTGATAGCGCAGCAGCAGCCGGCGCGGGTTGCCGCGATCCGCCGCCAGCCCACCCAGCGGCAGGAACAGGATCGAGGGCGCCATCAATGCCACCTGGGCGATACCCACGGCGAAGGCGTCCATGTGCAGGACGACGGCGACCAGCCAAGGGAAGAGCACCATCTGGACGCCGAGCGGGACGAACCAGCTGGCGAGGCCGGCGAGATAGACCGGAAAGGCGTTGCGGACGGGCGGCGTGGCGATCGGCGGAAGCGGAGACATGCCTCGGCAATAGCTCTCTGCAGCCACGCTGACCAGACTTGCTTGAAAGCCGAATGGCCTATATCTTGTGTGAACTTAGAGCCGCTAACTCATCCAATAGTCAAAAGACACTCATAGCCGCGTGATCCGACCCCCTCGGAAGCGCGGCGATGGGAGAGCGGGAGTAGATGTCGACGTTCAACCGCGCCACCTTGGCGAAGGTGTTGGAGATCCTTGGCAGCGACCACGCCGGAGAGGCGTTGGCTGCGGCCAAACTTGCCTCGACCATGGTCCGCGAAGCCGGACTGACATGGGACGAGATCCTCTCCCATGACATCCGCCCGCACCCGTCCGGTCCCTCACCGAACCACCCCGGGCCGTTCGGCAGTGGTGGAGGCGGCGGTGGTGGCAGCGGTGGCGGCGGCCGTCCACCCGGCAACGGTCCCTTCGGCTATCGCCGCGACCGCGATCTCTCCCCGCACGAACAGTTCTTCATGGTGCTGCTGAGCCCACGCACGCCGACCGAAATCAAGCGCAAGCTACGCGGCTGGGAAGCCCGCATCCTCGACGGCGAAATCACGCCGCAGGAAAAGCAGGACCTCCGCTTCATGTACCAGAGCTTCGTGGCCTAAGCCTGGGCCTCCCCATTTAGATGGGGAGGGAATGATTCGAGTTTCGCCGAAAAGACTCTAAGCCGCGAGCAGGACGCTCTTCTCGCGTTCGAGGACGCGCATCACGGCGGGGCGGGCCAGCATGCGGTCTTTCCAGGCAGTATAATTCTTGAGGTCGCCGACCGGCAGGCCGATGCGCTTTCCCCAGCCGTAGAAGACCAGCGCGTAGCCATCGACGACGCTGAAAGCGTCTCCCATCATCCACTGCTTGCCGGCCAGGAGACCATCGATCTCCTTCAGGTTGGCGTGGAAGTTTTCGCGGCCCGTGGCCTTGAGGTGATCGAACACCGCCGTATCGGTGGCGAAACGCTCGGGCCGACCGATATGAGTGAAGTTCGGATGCACCGTATTGGAGAACCAGGCCATCAACGAGAGGGCGCGGGCGCGCTGTACCGGGTCTTTGGGCATGAGCTGCGGGGCGAATTTGCCGGCGATGTAATCGAGGATGGCGGTGTTCTCGACGATGGTTCCCTCATCGACCACCAGCGCCGGCACACGGCCGCGCGGATTGACCTTGAGGTACTCCGGAGTCTTCTGCTCGTTGCTGGCGAAGGACAGCGCCTGGCCATCGAACTTGGCGCCGCTCTCCTCAAGGCCGATATGGGATGCAGTCGAGCAGGCACCGGGCGCGAAATAGAGCTTGAGCATGGAATGTCTCCTTAAAGAGGCTGACCGCCGCTGCTGGCGCGAGAGCGCAGCAGGAATTCGCGGCCGATCTTGACGCGCGGCTCGCCGTCGTATTCGACGATATCGGCGGTGGCGTAGGTCTCGCTCCAGTTGGACGGCAGGAAGGAGCCTGAGCCGACGATATCGATGGGAGCCTTCGCTTCGGCCATGATGCGGCACTTGGCGGGACCGAAGCCCGACGAGGCCACGATCTTCACGTCCTTGAAACCGTTGCGGTCGAGTTCGGCGCGCAGGTGGAAGATCGCCGCCGCCGAAACGCCGGTGCCGACGAGGAAGCGAAGCTCCTCCTCGCTGCGATAGCCGCGGATGGACTCAGGCGAGAAGCGTTCCAGCACGGCATAGGACGAGGCCGGATCGAGGCCTTCGATATAGCGGCCGCCGGTGGTGTCGAGGCGAAGTGCCAACTGGCCCTTCGCCGCCAGTTCGGGAAAGCGCCGGCAGACGGCCAGCGAATCGGAAATCTCACGGGCGAAGTAGTCGACCAGCACGGTCATCGGCTCGCCCGGATAGGTCTCATGAAACATCTCGGCGGCGCGGATGGTCGAGCCTGCATAGCCGATCAGGGCATGCGGCATGGTGCCGAGGCCCTGGTCGCGGCCGAAGAAATGCGCCGTCGCATGCGTGGCATTGCCGATGAAGCCCACGGCACCGGCCTTGCGCTTGGCCCGGGCCGAACCGACGGAGGCGGCATAGGCCATCATCTCGGCCATTTCGGTGCCGGCGCAGTGACGCGCATCCATGGCAAGGAAGGCCGTCTTCGGCATATCGGCGCACATCGTCCAGGCGTTGTAGGCGGCGACGCAGGCCGGACCGAGCTTCTGCAAGAAGTTCGTCTCGAGATCGACGAGATGGAAGAACGAGCCGGTGATGTACATCATCGGCTCGCCGGCACCGACCCACTTGCCTTCCTGGTAGCGCTGGTCGATTTCCACCTTCACGCCGCGCGAGCGTTCGAGCTCGACCAGCCAGTCGAGTGCGAGGCGCGGCGCGAACACCACGGGACGGCGCATGAAGACCGCGTAGGTCACGCGCATGTCGCCAAACTTGCCGATCACCTGCTTCGTGCGATTGAAGTAGTGATCGGTGTAGCGCTCGATCTCGTCGTTGTCGGGATGCGTCAGCGGCTCGCCCCCGGCCTTGGCGCGCGCGAGCATCAGACGCCCGCCGTTCTCGCCACGGACAGGCGCTCTGACTTGAGCTGCTCAGCGAGCAGGAAAGCCAGTTCGAGCGCCTGGCTGGCGTTGAGCCTGGGATCGCACTGGGTTTCGTAGCGCTCGTTCAGGTTATCGACGGTGATGTCGGTGGCCCCGCCCATGCATTCCGTTACTTCCTGGCCGGTCATCTCGAAATGCACGCCGCCGGCATGTGTTCCCTCGGCCCGGTGCACGGCGAAGAAGTCCTTCACCTCGCTCAGGATATTGTTGAAGTGGCGGGTCTTCCGACCGTTCGACGCGCTCTCGGTATTTCCGTGCATGGGATCGCAGGACCACACCACGGAGTAACCGGCGCGCTTCACGGCGCGCACCAGCGGCGGCAGCTTTTCCGCCACGTTTGCGGCACCCATGCGCACGATCATGACGATGCGGCCGGCCTCGTTGGTCGGGTTCAGGGTCTCGATCAGGCGCAGCGTGTCGTCGGTCGAAAGCGAGGGGCCGGCCTTGAAGCCCAGCGGATTGCGGACGCCGCGCAGGAATTCGACATGCGCGCCGTCGGGCTGGCGCGTGCGGTCGCCGATCCAAAGCATGTGAGCCGAGCAGTCGTACCAGTCGCCCGAGGTCGAATCGACGCGCGTCAGCGCCTCTTCATAGGGCAGCAGCAGCGCCTCATGGCTGGTGAAGAAGTCTGTTTCGGCGATCTGCGGCGTCGTCGCCGAGTTTAGGCCGCAAGCGGCCATGAAGTTCAGCGTCTCATCGAGACGCGCCGCCAGGTCCTGGTAGCGCGCCGAAGCCGGCGAGTTGGCAACGAAGTCGAGGTTCCAGCGGTTGACCTCGTGCAGGTCGGCGTAGCCGCCCTGGGCGAAGGCGCGCAGCAGGTTGAGCGTGGCGGCCGACTGGTTGTAGGCCTGCACCATGCGCTCGGGATCGGGCTTGCGCGCTTGCGGCGTGAACTCGAAGCCGTTGACGTTGTCGCCGCGGTAGGATGGCAGCTCGACGCCACCAACCTTCTCGACATTGGACGAGCGCGGCTTGGCGAACTGGCCGGCCATGCGGCCGAGCTTCACGACGGGCACACCGGCGCCATAGGTCAGCACCACGGCCATCTGCAGCAGCACGCGGAAGGTGTCGCGGATGTTGTTGGCGGTGAAGTCGACGAAGCTCTCGGCGCAATCGCCACCCTGCAGCAGGAAGGCCTCGCCGGCCGCGACCTTGGCCAGGGCGGTCTTGAGCTTGCGGGCCTCGCCGGCAAAGACCAGCGGCGGCATCGAGGACAGGCGGGATTCGGCCGAGGCCAGCGCCGCCGCGTCCGGGTAGTCAGGCGCCTGCCCCGCGGCGCGGTCGCGCCAGGAAGACGGTGACCAGTCGGGCTGGTTCATCGCCCCCGGCCTT
>JBBRFD010000019.1:0-43527 GCA_038224985.1 Reyranellales bacterium | reverse complement strand
GGGGCTCAGCAGGTCGTTCAGCCTGTCCACGGTGGTGCCGGCCTTGGCCAGCAGCTCCTGCGCAGAAGTCGAGGTCGCCTGCAGGAACGACGCGCCCTCGCGGATTTCCGGATAGGGCACTTGGCCTACTTTTTTCTTCGGCTTTATCTGGTCGACATCGAGGCGGCCGACGATCTGCACGAAGGCGGCGCCGGCGATGAAGGGCTTCTCGAAGACGGCGTAGGAGCGCTCGCGGATGTCGATCGCGGCCTCGACGGCAACCACGACTTCGATCTTCTCCGACAGCCGCTCGCGCCCGGTGTTGCGCTGCACGTCGGAGCGCGAGGTGAGGCCGATGCTGGTGACACGGCCGACGCGCAGGCCCCGGTAAAAGACCGGAGAGTCCTTGGTCAGTCCCTGCACTTCGCCGGAGAAAAGAATACTATAATAGGCATAAGCGGTCTCGTCGCCGGCCCGCAGCTTCCAGACGATGAAACCCGCCAAGGCGGCAATGAAGACCATCACGGCCGCGCCGATCAGCACATAGGGCGACTTGTTTTCCATCGAGGGCCGCTTCTACTCCTGCTCGCCGCGCGAGGCTCGACCGCGTACGCCGTGGAAATACTCCTGGATCCACGGATGCTCGTAGACCAGCAGTTCCGCCATCGTACCCGCAACCACGCGCTTGTCGAGCAGGACCGCGATGCGGTCGCAGACCGCGTTCAGGCTGTCGAGATCGTGGGTCACCATCAGCACGGTCAAGCCAAGACTCTGCTGAAGCTGACGCACTAACTCGTCGAACTTTGTGGCACTAATAGGGTCGAGACCGGCTGTCGGCTCGTCGAGGAACAGCACTTCGGCGTCCAGCGCCAGGGCGCGCGCCAGCGCCGCCCTCTTGCGCATGCCGCCTGAAAGTTCCGCCGGCTTCTTGTCGCCGGCATCGGCCGGCAGGCCGACCAGGGCGATCTTGAGCGCGGCGATCTCGCGCATCATGTCTTCCTCGAGTTTCGCATGCTCGCGGATCGGCACGATGATGTTCTCGGCCACCGTCAGCGAGGAAAACAGGGCGCCGTCCTGGAACAGCACGCCCCAGCGCCGCTGTAGCCGGCGTTCGGCCTCGCCATACAGTCCCTTGGTGTCGGTTCCCAGAACCTCGATCGATCCCTCGCGCTGCTGGATGAGGCCGATGATCGTGCGCAACAGCACCGACTTGCCGGTGCCCGAGCCGCCAACCAGACCCACCACCTCGCCCTTGAAGGCGTCGAAGTCGAGATGCTCGTGGATGACGTTGCTGCCGAACTGCGTCTTGAGATCGCGCACGCAGATGGCGACGTCGCGGCCGTCGCGATGATCGACGATCTGGCCGCCTTCCAGCGTCGGCGGCAAGTCCTTGGGCGGCGGAGCGTCCTCGGGATTCTGTTCGATATCGGGCGGAACCATCAGACGCCCGCCAGCAGGAAGATGATGGAGAAAACGGCGTCAAGTACGATGACACAGAAGATCGATTCGACCACCGATTTGGTGGTGAGTTGGCCCACGCTCTCGGCGCTGCCACTGACCTGCAGGCCCTCGTAGCAACCGATGACCGCGATCACCAGGCCGAAGACCGGCGCCTTGATCATGCCGGTGTAGAAATTCCACGGCGCCACCGTGTCGCGCAGCCGGTCGAAGAACTGCACCATGGTGAAGTCGAGATAGATCGTGCAGGCGAAGGCGCCGCCCAGCAGCCCCGCCATGTCGCCCCAGAAGGCCAGCAGCGGCATCGACAGGGTGAGCGCCACCATGCGCGGGACGACCAGCCATTCGATGGGATTGAGGCCGAGCGTGGTCATGGCGTCGATCTCGAGATTGACCTGCATGGTGCCGATCTGGGCCGTAAAGGCGCTGCCCGAGCGGCCGGCGACGATGATGGCGGTGAGCAAAACGCCCAGCTCGCGGAACATCGAGATGGCGACGGCCTCGACGCTGAAGGTCTCGGCGCCGAACTGTTTGAGCTGCTGCACGCCCTGATAGGCGACGACGACGCCGATCAGGAAACAGAGCACCCCGACGATGGCGAGCGCCCGGATCCAGACCTCGTACATCTGACGGATGACGGCGGTCAGGCGGAGGCGGCGCGGCTGCAACAGCGCCTGGGCGGAGACCACGGTGATCTCGCCGATGAAGGCGCAGATGTTCACGACCTGCTTGCTGCCATCGATGATGCTGCGGCCGATTTCCTCGAACCAGTGCGAGATCCAGGCCGGTTGCGTCTCGGGCGGCGCCTTGCGCATGTTGGACTGCACGAGCTTGAACAGTGCGGCATGGCTATCGCTGGCGGTCACCGGCGTGTCGGGACCCGCCCCGGCGATCTGCAGGATCTCCAGCGCGCCGGCCGTGTCGAGCCGTTCCAGGCCGGAGGCATCGACGGTCGAGACCTTGCGGGCGCCACTGGCTCCCTTGGCCTGTTCCGCCAAGCGCTTGATGCCGCGGATGCTGAAGACGGTCCAAGCGCCGCCGGCCTGCAGCACGGACTGCCCGCCGGTCTGGGCGTATTTGAGGGTCGGCTTGGCGGCGGTTTGGGTGTCGGCCATCGCAGCGATTAGTCGTCGCGCGCGTTGATGCTGTCAATTAGCATCCCGCGAGGAGGAAACGATGGCAAAGTGGCCGAAGCTCGGCAAACTGGAATTGGCGGCCCCCGTGGTAGACGACGACGCCTACGAGCACGCCCTCAAGAAGCTGCAGGAACGGCTGCTCCGCATCCAGCTCGCCCATCTGCGCGCCGGCGGGCGGGTCATGCTGGGGATCGAGGGCTGGGACGCCGCCGGCAAGGGCGGGATGATCCAGCGCCTGATCTACGGCCTCGAGCCGCGCTCGACCTTCGTCTGGCGCATCAGCGCCCCCTCCCAGGAGGAACTGGCCCACCATTACCTCTGGCGCTTCTGGCAGCGTACCCCCGCCAAACGCTCCTGGTCCATTTTCGACCGGAGCTGGTATGGACGCGTTCTCGTCGAGCGTATCGAGGGGTTCTGCACGAAGGACGAGTGGAAGCGCGCCTATCGCGAAATCAACGAGTTCGAAAAGCAGCTCGCCGACGATGGCGTGCAGGTCATCAAAATCCTGCTCCATGTCAGCGAAGAAGAGCAGAAGAAGCGCATGATCGACCGGCTTTCCTATCCCGACAAGCACTACAAGGTCGGGCTCGAGGACTTCCGCAACATCGCCAAGCGCAAAGAATACATTGAGGCCTTCGACGACATGCTGGAGCGCACCGACACCAAGGAGGCGCCGTGGCATATCGTTGCCACCGACGACAAGAAGCGCGCCCGCCTCGACGCCCTCGAACTCGTCGCCGACCGGCTGGGCGAAGGCCTCGACGAAAGCATTCCGCCGCTCGATCCCAAGATCGCCGAGGCCGCCTTCAAGACCTGGGGCTGGAAGCCGGACGAGAACAAGAAAAAATAACCAGCACGGCAATGACCGAACGATCCGCCATGGCACGACACCGGGGACGCGCCTAACGTCGATTCATGACAACAGCGCGCCCCTTCTCCGGCTGGTGGGTCGTCACCGGCGCTTTCATCTGCATGCTCACGGGCTATGCGGTGGCCTATTCCTTCGCGCCTTTCTTCCTGCCACTCGAAAGCGAATTCGGCGCACGGCGCGGCGAGACCTCGCTGGTCTTCTCGATCTGCGCCTTCCTCTATTTCATGCTGGGCTTTCCCGCCGGCCTGATCGCCGACCGCGTTGGGCCGCGCCCTGTCGTGATCGGCGGCCTGCTGCTGGTGGCGCTGGGTCTCGTCCTTGCCTCGCAGGCAACGACGCTGTGGCAGATCTACCTCTGTTACAGCGTCGGTGTCGGCGTCGGCGTCGGCCTGTCCTATGTGCCCAGCATCGCCGCGGTGCAGCGCTGGTTCGTGCGCCAGCGCGGCTCGGCCACCGGCATCGCCGTCTCGGCGATCGGCGTCGGCACCCTGGTCGGCGCCCCGCTCGCCCACCAGCTGATCGCAGCTTTCGGCTGGCGCAACACCTACCTGATCCTGGCCGGCCTGACAGTGATCGGCGCCATCGCCTCGGGCATTCTCATCCGGCGGGGTCCCGAAGTTTACGGCCAGGCGCCCGATGGCGACGACGCCGCGCCCGGCGGCGCCAATGTCATGGCCAGCGGCTTCACCATCGGTGAGGCCATGCGCAGCTGGCCGTTCTGGGCGATCTATAGCGGCGCGCTGCTGATGTCCTTCGGCCTCTTCGTACCGTTCGTCCATCTGGCACCCTATGCCCGCGACATTGGCCTCGGCGAGGGCTTCGGCGTCATGCTGATCGCGCTGCTGGGCGTCGGCAGCACCGTCGGCCGCTTCCTATTCGCCAGCGTCACCAACCTGCTCGGCCGACGCCTGTCCTTCGCCCTGATGTATGTTGGCGCGGGTGTCATGCTGATCCTGTGGTCGCAATCGGCCAGCGGCTGGGCGCTGATCGCCTTCGCCCTGGTCTTCGGCGCCTTCTACGGCGGGTTCGTGGCCATCGCGCCGTCGCTGGCGGCCGACTACTTCGGCGGCAAGGCGCTCGGCTCGATCATCGGCGGCCTTTACAGCGGCGTGGCCTTCGGCGCCCTGCTGGGCTCGCCGGCTGCGGGCTATGCTTACGACTTCTTCGGCTCCTATACCGGCGCGATCCTGGCCGGCGCGGCGCTCTGCTTCGCGTCGTTCTTCATCACCCTGCTGGTGCCGGAGCCGGCGCGCTGGAACGAGGCGCGACGACGCTCGCCTGGCCACCCAGCACTGTAGCGATCCACGGCAGCGCCTCGCGCATCGCCTCCTCGAACTGCCACGGCGGATTGATCACCAACAAGCCACAGGCCGAGAGCCGGCCCGGCGCCGTCTCCGGCACGCGCAGCTCCAGCCGCAGCATCTTCGGCGCCGCGACGGCGGCGACAAAGACTTCGACAGCCTCCTCGTCCTTGATCGGATACCAGATGGCGTAGCAGCCGACGGCGAAGCGCTTGAGCCCGTGTTTCACCGCGCGCGCCAGCTTCTCGAATTCATCCGTCTGCTCGAAAGGCGGATCGATCAGGACCAGCGCGCGGCGCTCCGGTGGTGGCAGGTCGGATTTCAGGGCGTGATAGCCGTCGGAGGTGCGGATCTCGACGGCGCGGTCGCCGGCAAACTCACGCTTGAGCGTCATCGCCTCGGCCGGATGCATCTCGCAGGCAACGAAACGGTCGTGCGGCCGCAGCGCCGCCCGGACCAAACGCGGCGAGCCGGGATAATGACGCGGCGGTCCCTGTTTGACGCCGAACTTGCGGTCGTAGGCAGCAACCGCCGCCAGATAGCGCGCGATCGCCGCCGGCGCCCCGGCCTTGGCCGCCACGACCAGTTTGGCTATTCCGGCATCGGCCTCGCGCGTGCGCGCCGCGAGGTCGGAGGCAAGATCGTAGCCGCCCGCCCCGGCATGCGTATCCAGCACAAAAAGCTTCTTGTCCTTGGCCGTGAGCAGCCGCAACAGCTCGCAGAGAGCGGTATGCTTGAGGGCGTCGGCGAAATTCCCGGCGTGAAAGCCATGGCGGTAGTTCATGCCCTGCCTATAGCATCGGGGGCATGGTTTGTGCTTCAAAGCTCACGCTAAAAAAGGGGATCGAAATGGCCACGCATGAACTGCATTCTTCGCCGGAAACCTGCCACTGGGGATATTTCGACAGCCAGTTGAAGCCCAACCTGCGCATCAAGTCCGGCGATATCGCCACGATCCATTGCGTATCGGGCGCGGCCGAAATCCTGCCGGAAGAGCCGATGAACGTGCTGCCCGAGCATCGCGTGATCCTGAAGACGCTGACGCCGCATCTCGGCCGCCACATCCTGACCGGGCCTGTCCACATCGAAGGCGCCGAACGCGGCGACGTGCTGGCCGTCGAAGTGCTCGACATCAAGTTCCGCACCAATTGGGGCTGGAACATGCAGCGCCCGCTGATGGGCACCCTGCCCGAGGACTTCCCGTTCCGCCGCCTGACCCACATCCCCATCGATTCCAACCGCGGCGTCTGCACCATGCCCTGGGGTCTCGAGATCGAGCTCAAACCCTTCTTCGGCATCATGGGCGTGGCGCCGCCGCCGGAATGGGGCCAGTGCAGCTCGGTCGAGCCGCGCGCCTTCGGCGGCAATATCGACAACAAGCATTTCAATGTCGGCACGACAGTCTATTTCCCGGTCTTCGCCGATGGCGCGCTGTTCTCGACCGGCGACGGACATGGCGTGCAGGGCGACGGCGAGGTCAACCTGACGGCGCTCGAGACCTCGCTCTCCGGGACCTTCAAGTTCACCCTGCGCAAGGACATGAAGCTCACCAATCCGCGCGCCGAGACGGCGACGCACTGGATCACCCACGGCTTCGACCCCGATCTCGACGATGCCGCCAAGGAAGCCCTGCGCGACATGATCCGGCTGATCACCGCCAAGACCGGCCTCAAGCCCGAAGACGCCTATATGCTCTGCAGCCTCAAGGGCGACCTGCACGTCACGCAGACCGTCGACGGCAACAAGGGCATCCATTGCATGATGGAGAAGAAGCTGATCGGCGGGTGAGCGCTTCGTCTCGCGACCTGATCGGTGGCTGGCGCCTCGAAAGCTGGTCGTTCGTTCACGATGACGGCCGGGCGGATGACCATCCGCTCGGACCCGACGCCAAGGGCTTCATCCTCTACACACCCGACGGTCACGTCAGCGCCACCATCATGCGGGCCGGCGGCAGCGACTGCTTCGCCTATGCCGGGCGCTACGAGATCGGCGACGACACGGTCTTCCATTCGATCGAGGTCTCGACCAATCCGGCGCTGATCGGCGTGCGCTCGACGCGGCATATCAAGCTCGATGGCAACCGGCTCACGCTCTCCGGACCCGACTTCTCCACCGGCACCGGCCGCACCCAGAAGATCGTCTGGCTACGCGCTGGCTGAGGCCAGCCGCGGAGCAAGCTGCACCTTCATCGGTCGGAATGTGAGTGCGATGGCGACAGCACCGAGTCCGACGGCGAAGGAACCGATGTAGAGCCAGCCGTAGCTGTCGAAAGTATCGAAGATCCATCCGCCCGCCGCCGGACCGACGGCCATGCCGATGCTGGCCACCGCCGAAACAGCGCCGAACATCGTGCCCATGATGCGCGGACCGAAATAGTCGCGCACCAAGATAGCGTAGAGCGGCATCACGCCGCCGTAGGCAAAGGCAAAGACGATGGCGAGCGCATAGAACTCGCTGAGCTGGCCGACGAAGAGATAGGTGCCGGAGGCCAGCGCCTGCACCATCAGGCCGCCGACCAGCACCGGCTTGGCGCCGAACTTGTCGGCCATCAGGCCGAGGCCGATACGTCCGCCCAGTCCGGAGAGACCGGCCACGCCATAGACGCTCACGGCGGCCATCGGCGCGATGCCGCAGCCGATGGCATAGGTCACCATGTGGAAGATCGGGCCGGAATGGCAGACGCAGCAGGCGAAGTGGGTAAGGGAGATAGCGAGGAACTGCGGTGTGCGGAAAGCCTGCGGCGCGGTCAGCGTGTAACTGTAACCCTCCACCGTCGACGGCCCGCCAACGGCGGCATGCTCAACGGCCGGCGCCGAGCGGATCAGCAGGGCCGCCGGGACCAGCAACGCGAGGGCGGCAATCCCGACGACCAGCATGGCGGTGCGCCATTCGTAATGGGTGATCATCAGGCGCACGAAGGGCGCGACGGTAAGCGGCGCCACGCCCATGCCGGCGGAGATCAGCGCCACCGCGAGGCTGCGATTCTTCTCGAACCAGCTCGAGGCCGTCGCCATCAGCGGCGCGTAGAAGGCGCCGGAGGCGATGCCGACGATCACCCCGAACAGGAGCTGGAATTGCAGCAGCGTTACCGCGAAGCTGGCCGAGACGATGCCCAGGCCGAGCAAGCCGGCGCCTGCCAGCACGACGAGACGCGCGCCGAATCGATCGGACAGCGCCCCCCAGAAGAAAGAGGCAAAGCCCATGCTGAGAAAGACCAGCGTCATGGCGGTCGAAATGCCGGTGCGCGACCAGCCGGTCTCGACCGACATTGGCTGCAGGAAGACCGCCAGCGAAAACACCGCGCCCATGCCGACGCAAGTCGTCAGCATGCCAGCGCCGACCACGATCCAACCGTAATAGAGCTTCATGTCGGCCTCTTCCTCGAATGGCCAATAGATAACCGATTGGTTAACTATTGGCAAGCCCTGGAAGAATACCTACGGCGCCGGCGCCACCGTCAACTCGGTCCCGTTGACGGCAACGACGCGAACCTTGGCGCCGATCACCATGTCGGGCCCGACGACAGTCCAGCTGCCATCGCCGATCCGGGCGCGACCGCGGCCCGCCTGGATCGGCTGATCGAGCACGATGATCTTGCCGACCATGCTGTCGCCGCGCGCGTTGAGACTGCCCTGACCGGTCGCTGCGACCTGCAACTTGCGCAGCAGGGGCCGCAGCGCCACGGCGGAGGCCACCGAGACGATGGCGAAGACGATGAGCTGCACTTCGAGCGAGACATCGGCCGCGACCAGCAACACGAGACCCGCCACGGCGGCGCCGCAGGCAACGAAGAGGAAGACCACGCCGGGCAGCAGCATCTCGCAGACGAGCAGTAAGGCGGCCAGCGCCCACCAGTACCAGAAGACGATCTTGAAGGCCGGCATCATGGGCTTACCCCGCCGGCGGGACGGAGCCGCGCGGACGCGCGGCGGCAGTGTCGGACTGACCGCGCGACAGCGCTTCCTTGGCAAGCTCACCGATGCCCGCGATCGACGACATGACGCCGGCGGCCTCCACGGGCAGGAAGAACAGCTTGGTGTTGTTGCTTGATCCCATCTTGGCCAGCGCCTCGACATACTTTGTACCGAGGAAGTAGTTGGTCGCCTGCACGCCGTTGCCGGCGATCGCCTGGGCCACGACGGAAGTAGCCTTGGCTTCTGCCTCAGCCATGCGCTCGCGGGCCTCAGCGTCGCGATAGGCTGCCTCGCGGCGGCCCTCAGCGGTGAGGATGGCCGACTGCTTCTCGCCCTCGGCGCGCTGGATGGAGGATTCGCGCACGCCCTCAGACTCGAGGATGGTGGCGCGCTTCTCGCGCTCGGCTTTCATCTGCCGGCCCATCGCAACCACGATGTCCTCGGGCGGTGCGATGTCCTTGACCTCGATGCGCAGCACCTTGACGCCCCACGGGCTGGTTGCCTGGTCGATCACCGCCAGCAGCGTGTTGTTGATGTCGTTGCGCTTGGACAGCGCCTCGTCGAGCGCCATGTTGCCCATGACGCTGCGGATATTGGTCAACGCCAGATTGACGATGGCGAGGTGAAGGTTCTGGACCTCGTAGGCGGCCCGCGCGGCATCGATCACCTGGTAGAAGGCCACGGCATCGACCTGGACGCTGGCATTGTCCTTGGTGATGACCTTCTGCGGCGGAATGTCGAGGACGTTCTCCTGCATGTTCATCTTGCGGCCGACCGTGTCGACGAAGGGAATGATGAAGTGCAGGCCGGGCGCCAGCGTGCGCGTGTAGCGGCCGAAACGCTCGATGGTCCAGTTGGTGCCCTGGCTCACGGTCTTCACGCCAGCGAAGACCAGCACCAGCGCCACGACCACAAGGGCCACGACAAAAATCAGAAAACCCATGGCGTTATTCTCCCAGCTTCCGATGAAACCCTAACCCATGCTGCTGCACCGAACCATCGCCGCAGGTAGAATGAGGAGGCAAACGAGGAGAATTCATGGCCGAACCGCCCAAGATGGAGCCCCTGCCCGCTTATCGTGGCTATCCGCCGGACGAGATGGCGGCCCGTGCCCAGGCTTTTCACGCCGACCTGCGGCGCCGCCGCACCGTGCGCGACTTCGATTCCCGTCCCCTGCGGCGCGACGTCGTCGAGGCCTGCCTTAGCGCCGCCGGCACCGCACCGTCAGGCGCCAATCTCCAGCCTTGGCACTTCGCGGTGATCGTCGATCCGGCCGCCAAGCGGCGCATCCGCGAGGCGGCGGAAGTCGAGGAGCGCGCGTTCTACGACGGCCGCGCGCCCAAGGAATGGCTCGAAGCGCTGGCACCGCTGGGCACCGATGCCGACAAGCCGTTTATCGAGGAAGCGCCGCTGCTGATCGCCATCTTCGCGCAGAAGTCGGGGACGCGTCCCAACGGCAAGACCGTGAAGCACTACTACGTGCCGGAGTCGGTTGGCATCGCCACCGGCTTCCTGATCGCAGCGCTGCATCACGCCGGTCTGGCGACGCTGACGCACACGCCGAGCCCGATGGCCTTTCTCAACGAGATCTGCAGGCGGCCCGCCTGGGAGAAGCCCACCATCCTGCTGGTCGCGGGTTATCCCAAGGCCGGCTGCCAAGTGCCGGTCCATGGCGGCCTGCGCAAGCCGCTCGACGAGATCAGCTCCTGGATTTAGCCGACGGTTTTTGCGTCGAGGCGGGTGTCGGTCGCCAGCCAGCGGTCGAGGAAGCCGTCGATCCAGCGGTCGAGCGGCGGATCGTAGAGAGCATGCATGGACAGATGCACGCCGCGCTGCTGGGCGCCCGGTTGCTTCAGGCGCTCCGCGCCCTTCAGCGTCCAGATCTCCTTCATCTCCAGCGTCACCTCGGGATGGAACTGGAAGCCGAAGGCGTTCTCCTTGTAGCGGAAAGCCTGGACCGGATAGCAGTCGTTGGTGGCAAGGAGTTCACAGCAGGCCGGGATCTCCATGCCCTCACGGTGCCACTGGTAGACCCGCATCGAGTCCTTGATCCAGTCGCGGCCGGCCGCCGTCGGCTCGATGTCGACATAGCCGACCTCGACCTTGCCCTCGGGATGAGGTGCCACGATGCCGCCGATCGCGCGTGTCAGGAGCTGGGCGCCGAGGCAGAGGCCGAGATAGGGCACGCCGGCATCGACGACCTTGGGAATCCAGTCGATCTCGCACTTGATGCCGGCCAGGGTGCCGCAGTCGTTAGCCGACATCGGGCCGCCGAAGATCACGACGCCGGCATAGTCCGACATATCCTCGGGCAGTTCGCAGCCGAGATTGGGACAAAGGCGGTGGAGCTCGTAGCCACGCTTTTCGAGCAAGGCTCCCACGCGTCCGGGGCGAGAATGCTCCTGGTGGACGACAACGGCGATTTTGCTCGGCGAGTTTCTTCCGCGAGGCGCTTTCAGAGGCTGTTCAGCCTTAACCATCATGGCATTGTAATCTACGCGTCGCATGAGGCGACGACAAGCAAACGCCGGGCCGGAGAGACGATATGGCGCGCTCCCTCGACTTCTATTTCGACTGTTCGAGTCCCTGGACCTATCTCGCTTTCCACGCCGTGCAGCCACTGGCCGCCGAACTCGGCGCCGAGATTGCCTGGAAGCCGATCTTGGTCGGCGGCGTCTTCAACGCCGTGAACCCGACGGTCTACGACAGCCGCGCCAAGCCCAATCCGCGCAAGCAGGGATACATGCTGAAGGATCTCGCGGACTGGGCGCGGCTCTACGGCCTCAAGATCGCCTTTCCACCCAAGGTCTTCCCGGTGAACAGCGTGAAAGCCATGCGCGGCGCCTTCGTGGCGATCGACGAGGGCAAGCTGGTGCCCTATGCCACCGCCATCTGCGAGGCCTATTGGGGCAGCGACCTCGACATCTCGCAGGAAGCCGTGCTGGCCGATATCGCCCAGAAAGCCGACATCGAGCGGGAGCATTTCTTCGCCGGTATCGAGACCGATGCCTGCAAGACGAAGCTGCGCGCCAATACCGACGACCTGATCGCCCGCGGCGGCTTCGGCAGCCCGACGATATTCGTGGGCGGCGCGATGTTCTTCGGCAACGACCGCCTGCCACTGGTTCGCGCGGCCCTGGAGGCCACCAAGTGAGCGCCAACGCGGATCCTGAATTCTGGGCAAAGGCCCGTGCGCATCTCGTGCGTTATGGCGGCACCTTCTCGCCGATCATCGCCACCAGCGCCGACGGCAACTGGTTCACCGACGCCGACGGCAAGCGTATCCTCGACTTCACCTCCGGCCAGATGAGCGCCATCCTGGGACACAGCCATCCCGAGATCGTCGATGTCGTGCGCCATGGCATCGGCGAGCTCGACCATCTCTACTCCAGCATCCTGTCGCGTCCCGTCGTCGAGTTGGCGGCCCTGCTTGCCCGCGTCTCGCCCGGCAAGCTCGACCGCGTGCTGTTGATCTCGACCGGCGGCGAGTCCAACGAAGCGGCCCTGCGCATGGCCAAGCTGGTAACGGGCAAGCACGAGATCGTCGCCATGAGCCGCTCCTGGCACGGCGTCACCGGCGGCGCATCGGCTGCGACCTATGCCAATGGCCGTGCCGGTTATGGACCGGCCGCACCCGGCGCCTTCGTGCTGCCGGCGCCCGACAGTTACCGCTCGCGCTTCATCGATGATCGCGGCGTCTACGACTGGCGCTCGGAACTCGAGATGGGCCTCGAACTGGTCGACCGGCAGAGCACCGGGGCGCTCGCCGCCTGCATCATGGAGCCAATCCTGAGTTCGGGCGGCGTGCTCGAGCCGCCGGAAGGCTATGTCGCCGCCGTTGCCGAGGCCTGCCGGCAGCGCGGCATGCACCTGATCTTCGACGAGGCGCAGACCGGCCTTGGCCGCACCGGTCACTTGTTCGCGAGCGAGCGCGATGGCGTGGTGCCGGATTATCTCACGCTGTCCAAGACGCTGGGCGCCGGCCTGCCACTCGCCGCCATGCTGACCACGCCGGAAATCGAGGACGTGGCGGCCGAGCGCGGCTTCCTCTTCTACACCACGCATGCCTCCGACCCGCTGCCGGCGGCGGTCGGCATCAAGGTCGTCGAGATCATCCTGCGCGACCGCATGACCGAGCGCGCCGCCCGCCTTGGCGGCCGCCTCAAGGAGGGCCTGCAGGTGCTGCAACAGCGCTACGACTGCATCGGCGACGTGCGCGGCCGCGGCTTGCTGCTGGGGCTCGATCTGGTGAGGGACCGGCGCAGCAAGACGCCCGATCCGGAGCTTGCCCAACGCGTCGCCCACGAATGTCTGGAACTTGGCATGATGACCAGCGTTGTTCGTGGCGGGTTTGGAATATTCCGGATCGCGCCGCCCATCACAATTCTGGAAAGTGAGATCGACCTTGGCCTCGACATCTTCGACAAGGCGCTTGGCAAAGCGCTGCACTGAGTCGGTCCTCGTCCTCTGCGCCCTCGTGCTCGCGGGCTGCGAAATGCCGAAGACCACGCCTAAAGGTCCCGCCGCAGACTACCAGGCGCCAACCGCGCAACTACCGCCGCCGGCCAACATCAAGGCCATCTGCTACAACGAGACCGACCTCAGCGCCTATCGCGTTCGCATGGTCCAGCAATCCCTCGTGGTCGGCGTGCTGCAGTGCCAGGGCGCCGACAAGACCCGACTCTACGACAAGCAGTGGGCGGAGTTCGTTAAAAAGTTCGATCCCGAACTCAGCGGCAATTTGCAGGAAATGAAGGATATCGTCCGGCGCAAGCGCATCAACTACGACGTGCTGATCACCGAGATCGCCAACCGTACCGGCGGCCGTCCGGCGACCGATCCGGAATTCTGCTCGCGGCAGGGTCGGGCCTTCGAATGGGCTCTGTCACCGCAGGTCAATACGCTGAAGCAGGTGCCCTCGCCTTATGACTTCGGACCGGAGATGAACATCCTTCCCTGTCCGGCCTCCTGAGTCACAATGCGGTGAAAACCATGCGGAATTTGCCCAGATTTCGCCATCTTTAATGTCTGTGCAGTATTGGCATTTGAAAGACGGCGTTATCTGTTGTACCCGCTGACGCTTTCCAGCCAATGCGTTTGGCCAACACGGCGTTTTGGAGTGTATGGATGATCAAGCAGTTTGCGCAGGCTCTGGGTCTGGTGGCGTTCGGATTGGCCCTTGGTGGCTGCACGCTCGACCCGCCGAAGACAGCGGTGGCCGTGAAGAAGCCGCCGGCAGCCGACTATCAGGCGCCTACGCCGACCCTGCCCCCCATCGCGAACATTCGCGCCATTTGCTACAACGAAGCCGATATCAGCGCCTTCCGCGTGCGCATGGCTCAGCAGTCGATCGTCGTCGGCGTGTTGCAGTGCCAGAGCGCCGGCGGCGGCCGTCTCTACGAGCGCCAGTACACGGATTTCCTCAACAAGTTCAATCCCGAGCTCAGCACCAACGCGCGCGAACTGCAGGCGGTGGCCAACAAGAAGCGCGCGAACTTCAACGTCATGGTGACCGAGATCGCCAATCGCACGGCAGGTCGTGCGCCGATCGATCCCGAGTTCTGCGGCCGTCAACTGCGTGCGCTCGAATGGTCGCTCGATCCGCAGGTCGCGTCCTTGAAGCAGGTTCCGTCACCCTATGACTTCGGCCCGGAGATGAACATCTACCCGTGTCCGGCGCCGTAGGCATTCGCGCAACCAATAAAAAAGGCGGCCAACCGGCCGCCTTTTTCATTTCGGATTTTGATCGGTCTACTGAATGACGATCTCGACGCGACGGTTCTGCGGCTCGCGCACGCCGTCCTTCGTCGTGACCAGTAGTGACTCCTCGCCACGGCCCGCGATGGCGATCGACGCGGCGGGAACGCCCTCGCGCATCAGTGCATCCTTGACCGCACTGGCGCGGCGCAGCGACAGCGCCATGTTGTAGTTCGCCGGACCCGAGGTGTCGGTGTGACCGGTGGCCGTGACGCGGGCGTTCTGGCCGGCCTTGGCGACGTTGGCAGCTTCCTTGACGACGTCGCGGGCGCGCGGTGTCAGCGTCGAGCGGTCGAAATCGAAGAAGACCAGGAAATTGCGGACGGCCGGTGCGGCGGCCTGTGCGGGCGGCGGCGGCGGCATATCGGCGCAAGCACCCAACAGCATGGCAGCGGCCATGACGGCCAGGATCTTCTTGAACATTCAGTTTTCTCCGACTCGGATGAATTCCGAGATTTTCGCAGTGTACCCGCAAGCGCACCGGCCCGCCACTGCACCAACTGTGTCAGATGTGTTGGCTGCCCTTCAGACCACCTGTCCCGCTGGGTAAATCGTGCGCGGCGGCCGTCGCCGCCCTGAGGATGGCTCCATAACCTGCTTTAAGTTCCATCTTGGCACCGTGTCCCGCCGCCAAAAGAGCCCGGTGCGCGGCCGGCAGCCGCCAGCACGGCACGAACATGAACAGGTGATGCTCGAGGTGATAGTTGACCCAATATGGGGCCAGCAACAGGCGAGCGACCGGATCGGCGTAGGTCGTGCGGGTATTGCGCAAAGGGTCGTCGTTGTCCGGCACGACGGCATGCTCGGCGATGTTCCGGATACGGCTCACCAGCTGATACCAGCTCGCGAGCGGCAGCAGCCAGAGCAGCGGATAGAGCCACCCGTATCCCGCCGCCGCGAGCACCGCCCAGAGAACCGCATTGGCGATCAGCCCCTCGCGCACGGCGACACCACGGCTGAATTGCTCGCGGCGGCGCTGGAAGGCCGTCTGTCCGGTGAGGTCGCGCACGATCTTGCGCCAAAGACTTTTGCGCGAGATCGGAAACGGCGCCGACAGGCCGATGTCGGGATCCTCGGCCTGCTGCGTGTGGCGGTGATGCGTCAGGTGATAGGGCCGGTAGAGCACCAGGCTGGTGAAAACGGGAAAGGCACAGAGCCAGGCGCCCGCCCATTCGTTCAGCCGGCGGTCGGCGAACAACAATCCATGCGCGGCGTCATGCATCAGGATGGCGAGGCCGAGCTGGCGCGTGCCGATCACCATTACCGCGAGCAGGAACGTAAACGGGTTCGGCCACCACACGAACAGCGCCATGCTGCCCAGGATCAGTGCCCAGGCGTGCAGGATCAGCAGCGCGCCCATCAGGTTCGACCGGGCGCCGAGAGTGCGCTGCTGGTCGGCTGTCAGGAAGTCGCCGGGCTTCTACAGCATCGCTCAGGCTCCATGCCGCAGCAGGCGCCCGGAATGCCTGTTGGTCGGCTGGCCGTCGCGCATGGTGATCTCGCCATTCACCAGGATGTATTTGTAGCCTTCGGCGCGCTGGATGCGCCGCCATTCGCCGCCCGGCAGGTCGTGGACGATCTCGTCGGGCAGCACGCGCAGGCCCTCGAAGTCGTAGATCACGATATCGGCCGGCGCGCCCTTCCTGAGCTGGCCGCGGCCGCGGAAGCCCGCGACTTCCGCCGGCAGCGCCGAGAGCCGCCAATGCACGTCCTCCAGACTGAGCATCTTGTGCTCGCGCACCACCTTGCAGATCGTCTCCGTCGGATAGCGCCCCGCCGTCAGGAACTTGGTATGGGCGCCGCCGTCCGAGACGCCGAACAGCACATAGGGATCGTCGACCAATTCCTTCAGGTGCTCGATCTTGCCGTTCGGAGGGGCGGCGAAGAACTCGGTCTTGAGATCCTCCTCGACCGCCATGTCGAGCATGACGTCGACCGGATGCTTGCCCATCTTCTCGCCGGCATGGGCCAGCGTGTAGTCGAGCCACTTCTTGTTCTTCTCGAGTTGCGGTCCGACGATGGCGACCTGGGGCAGCGGCCCCGTCGCGGTCTTCGGCAGGTTGTCGCGCAAGGCCTGGCGGCGCGCCGGATCGGCGAGCTTGGCCAGCCTCTCCGCCCGCGTGCCGGTCGTGGCATCGCACCACGCCTGGGCATCGTCGAAGAGGTTCCAGTCCTCGAAGGTGAAGGTGAAACCGGCATCGGTCGTCAATCCTTGCGCCACCACACGCACGCCCCGTTCGCGGCAGCTTGTCAGCCAGGCCATGACGCGGCGATGGATCTCCGGCCGGTGATCGAACGCCTGCAGCACGTTCATGATCACCGGGCGGCCGCTGATCGTGGCCATCTCCTCGTAGAAGGCGCGGTCGCGGGCATTGTCGCCGGAGATCAGCAGCATCTGCACGAAGCCGTCGTTGCGCTCGGCCAACACCTTGGCGAACTCACGGCAGGTGTCGTCGTGCATGACGTCGGTCGGCATGGGGGAGCCGTCGTAGTCGCGCTGTACCGCCGAGGGGCCGGTCGGCAGCATGCGCTGGGCCGACCAGCCGCAGGCGCCGGCATCCATCGCCTCGTGCAGCAAGCGCTTCAGCTCGGCGTGCTGTTCGGGCGTCGGCAGTTTGCCGGCCTTGGCCGCCTCGAAACCCATGACCCAGATCAGCAAAGGTGAAATCGGCACATAGGGCAGGATGTTCACCGCCTTGGGCGCGCGGTCGACGCTGTCGAGGAATTCGGGGAAGGTCACCCAGTTCCACGGCATGCCCTCCTTCATCGAGGCCATCGGAATGGCCTCGACCCGCGTCATCGACATCATGGCGCGCTCGCGCTCGGCTGGCCGCACCGGGGCGAAGCCGAAGCCACAATTGCCGATCACGACCGAGGTGATGCCGTGCCAGCTCGACAGCGTGCAGTAGGGATCCCAGAAAAGCTGGGCGTCGTAATGGGTGTGCAGGTCGACGAAGCCCGGCGCCACGATCAGACCGCCGGCATCGATGACTTCATCGGCCTCGCTGGCGGCGATATGCCCAATTTCGGCGATCACGCCGTCCTTGATGCCGATGTCGCCACGGAAGCGCGGCAGGCGGCTGCCGTCGACGATCATGCCGCCGCGAATCACGCGATCGAACCGGGCCATGCTGTCTCGCTCCCTGATTTTGCCAAAGCGTGGTCGCGGCCCGCCGGGCTGTCAACGCGGTCGCCGTGCCGCTAAACTCGCTGCATGAAATCGCAAACGGTGCGTACCGACACGCTGGAGATCGCCTTCGAGGAGCACGGCCCGCCCGCTGGCGCGCCGGTGATCCTGTTGCACGGCTTTCCCTACGACCCGCGCTGCTTCGACGAGGTCGCCCCGCCGCTGGCCGCCGACGGCTGCCGGGTGCTGGTGCCCTATCTGCGGGGCTATGGGCCGACGCGCTTCCTGGCCGCTTCCACGCCGCGCTCGGGCGAGCAGGCCGTCCTCGGCCACGACCTTCTGCAATTCATGGATGCCCTGGGCATCGGCCGGGCGGCGCTGGCGGGCTATGACTGGGGCGGGCGGGCCGCCTGCATCGTGGCGGCCCTGTGGCCCGCACGGGTGCGCTGCCTGATGAGCTCCACAGGCTACAATATCCAGAATATTGCCAGTTCGGCCAAACCCGTCCCGGCCGCCCAGGAACATCGCTACTGGTATATGTATTACTTCCATACCGAGCGCGGCAGGGCTGGATTGACCGAGAATCGCCGCGATATCTGCCGGCTTTTGTGGCAACTCTGGTCGCCTGACTGGAAATTCAGCGAATCGACGTTCGAAAAGAGCGCCGCCTCCTTCGACAATCGCGACTTTGTCGATGTCGTGATACAGTCATACCGTCATCGCTACGCCTATGCTCCGGGCGACCCCGTGATGGCCGGAATCGAGGCGCAACTCGCCAAGACCCCGAAAATCTCCGTGCCGACGATCAATCTGCACGGCGCCAGCGATGGCGTCGGGCCGGCGGCGCAGTCCGACAAGAACGACCGCTTTTTCACCGGCCCCTATGAACGACGCCTCATCCCGTCGGTAGGGCACAATGTCCCGCAGGAAGCGCCGGCCGACACGGTCGCGGCGCTCCGGGACCTCATGAAAGGAACGTCTAAGTGAGCAACATCGTCCTCATCGGCGCAACCGGCAATATCGGTGGCCGTATCCTCGACGAGGCGCTCAACCGCAAGCATGTCGTCACCGCCGTCACGCGCGACCCGCGCAAGCTGACAGCGCGCGCCAACATGACGGTACGCGCGGCCAGCACGACCGATGCCCCCGGCCTGGTCAAGGTCATGAAGGGCCACGACATCGCCATCGTCTCGGTAAAGTGGAACGAGAACGACGTCGACCGCGTCATCGACACCATCAAGAAGGCCGGCATCAAACGCGCCGTCTTCATCGTTGGCGCCGGCAGCCTGCTGCGCAAGGATGGCCGCACGCATTTCGAGCACATGGCCGAAAAGGGCGTCCAGCCGCCGACCTCCAAGCCCGCCATGGTGGCGCTGGAGCAGATCCGCAAGATCAAGGATTTCGACTGGACGGCGGTGTCGCCCGCCGCCGCCATTCCGTCCGGCAAGCGCACCGGCAAGTTCCGCCTCGGCCTAGACCAGTTCCTCGAGGACTCCAAGGGCGAGAGCCGCATCAGCCGCGAGGACTTCGCCGTCGCCATCCTCAACGAGATCGAGAAACCCAAGCACATCCGCAAGCGCTTTACCGCGGCTTACTAGGCACGGCGGGATACCGCCTATAACCCTGTTTCTCATCCGGTTTCTCACGATCTTCTCACTCCCGTGAGAAGCCTCCGATGCATATGGCATCGGCACTTCCTGCGATTCTTCTCACTTTTCCCCCACCCTCCCCCCGGGGCGGATTTTTACCGACATTTCCATCAGACGCCGCCGGGAGACGCCTGCGGAATCGAGGCGTAAACTTCGCCGCCATGGATGCCGCCGATCTCAGGATCTTCGAAGCCGTTGCCCGCACCGGCAGCATGAACAAGGCCGCGCTGGAGCTGAACACCGTCCAGTCCAACGTCACCGCCCGGATAAAAGTGCTCGAGGAGCGCCTCGGCGCCGAACTCTTCGAACGCACCAATCGCGGCGTCACCCTGACGGCGGCCGGGCACCGGCTGCGCCCCTTCGCTGTGCGCGTCGCCGGCCTCCTCGAAGACGCCCGGCGCGCCGTCGCCGACCATGGCACGCCAGCCGGCGCGCTCGTCATCGGCTCGCTGGAAACCACGGCGGCGCTGCGCCTCGCGCGCGTGCTCTCCGACTTCGCCGGCGCCTGGCCCGCCGTCGACCTGTCGCTGCGTACCGGTACGTCCGGCGAATTGGTCGAGCAGGTGGTCGCCCGCGAGATCGAGGGCGCCTTCGTTTGCGGGCCGGTTCATCACGCCGACCTGTTGGTCGAGCCGTTGTTCGAGGAAGACCTCGTCCTGCTGACGGCACCCGACATCGCCGATTTCGACACCCTGGCGCAAAAGGGCAACCTGAAGATCGTCGTGCTGCGTGCCGGCTGCTCCTATCGCCTGCGGCTCGAAAGCCTGCTGGCGCGGCGCGGCATCGTCGGCGTCCGGCTGCTCGAATTCGGCACGCTGGAGGCCATCGTGGCCTGCGTCGGCGCCGGCATCGGCGTCACCCTGCTACCCGAGGCACTGATCGGATCGGTGTGGCGCCACGGCCGCCTGCGCGCTCATCGCCTGCCGCCCGATGAGAGCCGAGTCGAAACCGTCTTCATCCGCCATCGCGAGGCCCATGTGTCGAGCGCCCTCGCGGCCTTCCTCGACCTCGCCCGTCCCGCCCTGATGCGGCGCGCTGCCGCCGAATAGCGTTCCTGGCCATCTTTAACGGCGATGGCGGCCATCTGATCAAAGCGTTACCGCGCGCTATCGCCCCGCCCTAGCCTGAAGGCCTTAACCGAGAGGCGATCCTGATGCCGCAAGTCCCATCCCCGCTCGCGCGCGCCGAAGCCTTCTGCGCCGCTTACAATCTTCAGCTCCCCATCCTGCTCGGCCCCATGGCGGGAGCGTCCCCCGCCTCGCTGTCCATCGCCGTCGCCAATGCCGGCGGGTTGGGCGCCTGCGGCACGCTTCTGATGCATCCACCGGCGATCAAGGCCTGGGCTGCGGAAATGCGCGCCGGCAGCAACGGCGGCTTCAATCTCAACCTGTGGATTCCCGATGCGCCGCCGAAGCGCGACGCCGAAGCCGAAGAGGCGGTACGTGCCTTTTTGCGGGCTTGGGAACTCGTGGGCGCGCCGGAGGCCGCCGCCAGCATCCCGCCCGATTTCAACGCCCAGTGCGAAGCCATGCTCGAGGCCGGTCCGCCGATCATTTCCTCGGCCATGGGCCTTTATCCTCCCGCCTTTGTCGACCGGATGAAGGCAAAAGGCATCAAGTGGTTCGCCAATATCTCGACCGTCGCCGAAGCGACGGCGGCCGAAGCCGCCGGCGCCGACGCGGTCGTGGCCCAAGGCATGGAGGCCGGCGGACACCGCGGCGCCTTCGACGCGACCAAGGCCGAAGCACAGATGGTCGGCCTGGTCGCGTTGATTCCGGCGGTCGTGGACGCGGTGCACATACCGGTGATCGCGACCGGCGGCATTGCCGATGCGCGTGGCGTCGCGGCCGCTCTGATCCTGGGCGCGTCGGCGGCCCAGATCGGCACCGGCTTCCTGCGCAGCCCGGAGGCGAAGATCGCCCCGGCTTGGGCCGATGCCATCGGCACGGCCCTGCCCGAGCAGACAATGGTATCGCGCGTCTTCTCCGGCCGGCCCGGCCGCAGCATCGCTACGGCCTATGCGCGCGCCGCCGTCGCACCGGGTGCGCCGGCCGTGGCGCCCTATCCCGTACAGCGCGCCCTCACCCAGGCGATGCGCGATGCCGGCACGAAGACCAACGATATCGAGCGCATCCAGGCCTGGTCGGGACAATCCGGCCGTCTCGCCATGGCCAAGCCGGCCGGCGAGATCGTGCACGAACTCTGGAGCGGTGCGCGGGCGCTGCTGGGCTGATCCGATCAGTCGCCCTTCAGACCGGCGGCCTTGATCAACGGACCCCACTTGGCGCGCTCCAGCTTCTCATAGGCCGCGAGCTGCTCGGGCGTGCTGGTGGTCGGCTCGAAGCCGAGCTGCATCAGACGCTGGCGGGTCTCGGGCTGCGCCAGGATTTTCGCCATCTCGGCATTGAGCTGATCGACGATCGCCTTGGGTGTGCCGCGCGGCGCATAGAGCGCATTCCAGGCGGTGACTTCGAAACCGGCGACGCCCTGCTCGGCGACCGACTTTACACCGGGCAGGAGTTCGCTCGACTTCAGCGTCGTGATGCCCAGCGCCTTCAGCTTGCCCGAGGCCACCTGCCCGCGCGTCGCGGTGGCCGTGTCGATGATGAGCTGGACCTGCCCGCCCGTCGCTTCGGTCATGGCCGTGGCCGATCCCTTGTAGGGAACGCCGAACAGTGGCGCCCCCGTGCGCGCCTTCAGAAGCTCGAAGACGATGCGCGCCGTCGTGCTGGGCAGTGCGATATTGAGCTTGTCGGGCTGCGCCTTGGCCGCGGCGATCAGATCGGCGATCGAATTGCCGGCGAATGACGGATGGGCCGAGACGACCATCGGCAGCATGCCGACCAGGATGATCGGAGCAAAGTCCTTCTCCGAATCGTAGCCGACCGACGGATAAAGAAACTCGTTCATGGTCTGGGTAGCGACCGTGCCCATCAGCAGCGTGTAGCCGTCGGGTGCCGCGCGCGCCGCGTCGGCCGTGCCGATATTGCCGCCGGCGCCGGGCTTGTTGTCGACGATGAACTGCTGGTTCAGTGCCTTGGTCAGGTGCTCGGCGAAAAGCCGGGCAGCGACATCGGTGCCCTGCCCCGCCTGATACGGCACGACGATGCGCACCGGCTTGTTGGGATAGGCCTGCGACCAGGCCGGTAGCGCGGCCAGCAAACCGGCGGCAAGGGCCGCCAGACATGCCAGTACATTCTTCTTCATCGCTTTTCTCCCTATGAGAACCCTCGCCGAATTGGCTCGGCCTTATTGATTGATCGTGCCCTTAGCGGCTGGGAAGTTCGACGATGCCGGTGCCCAGGATCGACACTTCGTCATCCTGGTTGCAGGCCTCCTGCTCGATCTCGACCAGATGGCGGCCCTTCTCGACATACTTGCGCTTCACCTTGCCCTTGATCCAGAGAATGTCGCCGGCCGGATTGTGACGACGGATCTTGCAGGTGGCCTTGCACAGCATGCCGTCGTCGCCCATCCAGTTGGTCATGTGATGGGTCAGCCAGGAGGCGCGCTCGGGGCCGTAGTCGTAGGCGCCGGGGGCGCCGACCTCGTGGGCGAACTCCTCTTCCCAATGCACGCGCTCGGGGCAATCGGGAATGCCGAAGCGGTTCTTGATGCCGAGGCCGGGATGGGCGTCGTTCAGTTTCCAGGCGAGCTTGTTGGCGCGGATATAGAGACCGCCCCAGCCCTGGGCATAGGCGATGAAGCCGGTCACCGTCATCGGCCCCTTCAGCATGGTCGGCAGCGCCTCGCCTTCGGCGACGTCCTGCCAGTAGCGCGTCTCGGCGCCACGGATCTTCTCCTCGGCGTAGAGCTTGTAGGCGGCGGCCAGCTCCTCGTCGGTGTAGCGGCGCGGCTCGCGCGCCCTCACCTCCTTGTACTTGGTGCCCTTCTCGCGCGCGTGATCGCGCTCGGTGCGGAAGCACCAGCTGTCGGCATCGGCGACGAGGTCGCCTTTCTGGTTGAAGAAATCGACGTGATAGATCTGCTGCACGGCGCGGCCGGCGAACTTGGTGTCGTGCACGATCAGGTCCTTGAGCCAGGCCTCGGTGCGGATCGTGTCGTTGCGGTTGACGGTCTTGTGCCAGTTCCAGTCCGAGCCCGACCACATGGCATGGATGCCCGGCAGGCCGCCGACATAGCCCGAGATAATGCGGCTTGTCGCAAAGAGGAAGCTTGGCAGGGCAACGACATCGCCGAATTTGGTCTTCTGGGCGTATTCCGGCACGCACCACAGCGGATTGTCGTCGCCGATGCCATGGGCGTAGTGGCGGATGTTGTCGCGCGTCGCCTCGTAGCACCACGGCTCGGCGGTGATGCCGATCTTGACGCCGATGCGCTGGCGCAGCGCGTCCATGCCCTGCTCGGTGATCTTCGGAAAGCTGCGTTCCATCGTCTTAGCCGACATGAGCCTTTTCCTTTGTGCGGAGAGTCTTGCGGTTGACCTTGCCGGCTGGCGTCTTGGGCAGCTCGGCGACGAACTCGATAAGGCGCGGATACTCGTGCTGGCTGAGGCGCTGGCGCACGAGGTCCTGGATTTCACGGGCGAAGGCATCGTCGCCGGCGCGCTGCGCCACGACGAAAGCCTTCACGACCTGGCCGCGTAGCTTGTCCGGCACGCCGATGGCGCCGACCTCACGCACGTCAGGGTGCTTGAGCACCGCGTCCTCGATCTCGATGGCGCTCATGGTCCAGCCGGCCGAGATGATGACGTCGTCGGCGCGGCCGCCGTGGAAGAAGTAGCCGTCCTCGTCGGTGCGGCCGAGGTCCTTGGTGGCGATCCAGCCGCCCCGCCGCCAGACTTTCATTTCGCCCATCACGCCGGGCGGGCACGGCTTGCCCTCGGCGTCCTGCACTTCGACCTTGCCGCCGGGAATCGGTTTGCCCAAAGAGCCCGGCTTCACGACGAAATCTTCGGCACCGGGGTAGCTCACCAGGATGACGCCGATCTCGGTGGTGCCGTACATGCTGCAGACCGGCCGGCCGAAGGTCGCCTCGGCAAAGGCCGCCGTCTCGCTATCGATCGGCTCACCGGTGAAGGACGTTTTCTCGAGAAAGTATTTATGGCGCGGCGCAGCACCCGAGTTGCGCATCATGCGGTAATGCGTCGCCGCCGCCGAGATATTGGTGAAGCGGTGGTCCTCCAGCGCCTTCAACAGACGTGCGGCGTCGAACTTGCCAGCATAGGCTCCCGTGGTGATGCCCAGTGCCAGCGGCGCCAGCGTGCCGTGCCACAGGCCATGCCCCCAGGCGGGCGAGGACGGACAGAGGAAGCGGTCGCCGGGACGCAGGCCGGTGCCGTAGAGCGCTGCCACCATCAAGGTGACGAGGGCGCGGTGTGTGTGCTTCACCGCCTCGGGCAATTCGCGGGTCGTGCCCGAGGTGTATTGAAAGATCGCCAGTGCATCGGAGCGGCTGTTGGTCTCGAAGATTGCCGGAAGCGATGCGAGGCCAGCCATGAAGGCCTCGTCGGCGACCACGACACGCGTCGAGACCTTGGGTGCCACGATGGGTGCCTTCTCGGCATTCGTGACCAGCAGGCGCGGTGCGCAATCGTCGATGCGCAGCTTCACGCCATCGGGACCGAACAGCGTGAACAGCGGCACCGCGATGGCGCCCGCCTTGATCGTGCCGAACAGGGCGGCGTAATAGGCCCGCGATGGTTCGAGCATGATGGCGACGCGGTCACCGGCCGCGATGCCTTGCGCGGCCAGCCAATGGGCGAAGCGCGAGGAGTCTTCGGAGATCTGGCGGAAGCTCAAAACCTCGTCCGGCCCGTCGGCACGCACGACGATGATGGCCGTGCGGTCGCCATCGACATGCCGGTCGATGCACTCATGCGCGATGTTCAGGCTCTCACGGTCGCCATCGAACAGCTCCCACAGCTTCGCACTGGAGAACTCCGCCTGGGCGTCGGCATAGCTGGTGTAGGCCGTGAGGCTCATCATCGGCGCGGAGGTTCGACCAACTACGCGTGATTGTACAGATGATTCTATAATTGTATATAGACAATCATGACCCCTAGACAATCATGACTGTCCGCGCCGTCCCCGCCGTCAGCCGTGCCATCGCCATCCTGCGGCTGCTCGGCCGCAGCAAAACACCGCTGGGCATGAAGGCAATCTCGCAGGCGTTGGGGCTCATCCCCAGCACCACCCTGCATATCCTGCGCGTGCTGGTGGCCGAGGAGTTGGTCAAGGTCGATGCCGCCAAGCAGTACAGCCTGGGCATGGGCACGCTGTCGCTGGCGCGCACAGCCATGGAGAGCAACGACTTCCCGACCCGCGTGCAGCCGCGCATCGATGAACTGTCGCGGCGCTACCCCGTCACCGCCATCGGCGTCGAGCTGCCCAATCTGGAGCACATGATCGTCGTGGCGCTGTCGCAGACTCAGGCGCCGGTCCGCCTGCATGTCGATATCGGCAGCCGCTTCCCCGCGCTGATCAGCGCGACAGGCCGCTGCATGGCGGCGTTCTGTGGACAGCCGCCGGCCGAAATCGAGAAGCGCTTCCGTGCGCTGCGCTGGCACAACGCGCCGGACTACAAGACCTGGCTCAAGGAAGTCGAGGCTGTTCGTCGCCACGGCTTCAGCATCGACCGCGGCAACTATATCGCCGGTGTCACCGTCGTCGCCGTGCCCGTTCTGAATACCGCCGGCACGATCTCACAGACCATCGCCTCGGTCGGCATATCGAGCCAGCTCGACCGCGCGACGTCGATAGCGCTTGCTCAGGACATGAAGAGTGCCGCTAGGGTCGTAGCGGCGCAGTAATTTTAGGAAGAACTCTTCTTCGATCGCCGGTCGTCAAGCCGCCAGCCCTTCTTGTCGAGGCAGGTGCGAACCGCGGGAAGGAGAATGGGTGCCACCAATATTGGGAACAGGGCGGTCCATGAAATCAGCGCCAACGCCAACCCCTCTCCAATAAAGCCGGCGTCGAACGCAGGGAGGTCGAAAAGAAATCTCCAGCGACAGCGCCAACCGGGTTCGCACCAGGGCCCCTTTGCCGGGCTTAAGGCGTAAGAAAGGCCTAAGCTGCAAAACAGCAAGACGACCGTCAAGAGACCGCCTCCGGTCAGAACTAGATTCCAAATTCCGTCGTCGGCCGGCCCCAGATCGAGTAACTCCGTATCGGAATAAACCACCGTTCGGGGATCGTCCTTCACCGAGATGGTGATGGCGCATGCCAGCGCAACGAGAAAGCTCGCCAGCCAAAGGTCGTGAAGCATCACGTAGAAATATCGATGTGCCGGTCCCACGCCCCGAGCTTCAAGAACCGGCAAAATCTTGTCGTAACCTGGAAAAGCGCCGCGCACGAAAGACAGAGACTCCAACGCTTGCACTGCCCATCCCTGCGTTGCGGCAGTATCCGGACCAATGAGCTTCGTTGTGAGATAGGCAAAGACTCCAACGATCAGCGGTGCCGAAGTCAGCCATTTCACCAACCGTGGCAACAAGGTAACGCTAGTTCTTCCAAACACCACCCGCGCGCGCTCTTCATCCTGGCGCTCGATGTCGCTCGGCCCCCACCATACCGTATCAACGAGAATGACCCGATCTATGCGCCCCAACAGGTGGCCAGACCATCGAAAGATGGCCAGCCGACCGACGTCATAGGCCAAAGCCAGAGGCAACAGAACAGTGGCGTCCTGAAGCACAAAAAGCCCGAGCGCCATTAGTGCAAGAAAGAAGAAGCATGCGGGAAAGCAGATCGCCGCAAACCATACCGGCGAACAAAAAAATCCGGCTATGCCAAAGAGCCCGGCAGCGAATCGTTTTCCAAATGGATAACTCTTCGCCCTGTCGGTTTCATGCCAAGGCCTCATTGTGCCTCATCACCACTCATTGCGGCTGATCGCCTACTCCAGCGTCTCCAGCAGCCGCGTGCAGAGATAGGTCCGCGGCACCAGCGACGAGTAGTAGATCTGCTCGTAGGCGGCATGCGCGCCCTTGCCGTCGGCGCCGAGGCCGTCGAGCGTCGGGATGCCAAGGGCTGCGGTAAAGTTGCCGTCGCTGCCGCCGCCGGTCAGCGGCACGTCCTCCAGCTCCTTGCCGATCTCGCGATAGATCGCCTGCGCCTTGCCGAAGAGGTCGGCGATGCCGGCGTCCTTCTGGTAGGGTGGACGGTTCATGCCGCCTTCGACGGTGAGTTCGACATCCTGACCGATCGGCTCCAGCCCGAGGAACCAGTGCGTCATCTCCTCGGCGAGCTGCTGGCTCGGCACGCGCAGATCGACCTCGATCTTGCATTCGGCCGGCACGACGTTGACGCCCGAGCCGCCCTGGATCAAGCCGACATTGCAGGTGATGCCGCGCGCGTAATCGGTCTTGTTCTCGATGCGCAGGATTTGTTTCGCTATCTCGTGGATGGCGCTGCGGCCGTCCTGGTGACGGACACCGGCATGACTGGCCGCACCCTTGACGCTCAGCGTGAAGCGGCCGACGCCCTTGCGCGAGGTCACGACCTTGTCGCCATCGCGGCCCGGCTCCATGACCAGCGCGTATTTATGGCCCCGGGCCGCCGCCTCGATGCGCGCGCGCGAGGTCGGGCTGCCGACTTCTTCCTCGGGAATGAACAGGAAGGTGACCGGCAGCTTGGTCTTCTTGCCCTGCCGGATCAGGTGGCGCAGCGCGTAATAGGCGATATAGCCGCCCGCCTTCATGTCGTAGATGCCCGGCCCGAAGATGCTGTCGCCCTCGCGGCGCACCTTCAGGTCCTTCTCGATCATGCCGATGGGATGCACGGTGTCGAGATGAGCGAGGACGAGGATGCCCTTACCCTCGCCCGTGCTCCACTCCGCCGGAGTCTTGCATTCGAGGATGTCGCCGAACCCGTCGACACCCGGCGTGCGCTCAAGCTTCAGCCCGAGGTCGCGGAACTGGGCCTCGACGTGATCGACGACCTTGTTGACCGCCTTGGCCTCATGGCTCGGGCTTTCGATGCTGACCCATTCGACGATGCCGCCGAGCACTTCGTCGGCATCGATTTTCGGTTCGTTTGCCTTGTCGACAGCCATCAGATCGGATCCCAGGTGAAATATTCGGGCGAGCGCTTGAGGTCGGTGAAGTAGGGCTTCATCGCCGGCACGGCGATTTCGTCGATCGCTTCCAGCGTCCAGCCGTCGGACATATGCACGGATCGTACCGGACGGTTGGCGTTGAACAGCATGATCTCGTTCATGCGCACGCCGAAGATCTGCGAGGAGACGCCGGCGGCCTGGGCGGCATCCGACAGCAGGAACACCGCCATCGGCGCGATCTTGGCCGGGGTCATCTTCTTGGAGCGTTCGAGACGGGCGACCTGGGCCGGCGAATCGGCGGGAATCGTGCCGATCATGCGTGTCCAGGCAAACGGCGAGATGCAGTTGGAGCGCACGCCGAAGGCCGCCATGTCGAGCGCGATCGAGCGCGACAGGCCGATGATGCCCATCTTGGCCGCCGAGTAATTGGCCTGGCCGAAATTGCCGACGAGGCCGGAGGTCGAGGTGAAATGCACGAAGGCGCCCGACTTCTGCTCCTTGAAGTAATTGGCGGCGGCGCGACTGGTGTTGAAGGCGCCGTTCAGATGCACGTCGATCACCATCTTCCAGTCCATATGGCTCATGCGATGGAAGATGCGGTCGCGCAGGATGCCGGCATTGTTGATGACGCCGTCGATCTTGCCGAAATTCTCGACCGCCGCCTTGACCATGCGCTCGGCGCCGGCCGGATCGGTCACGCTGTCGCCATTGGGCACGGCCTTGCCGCCGAAAGCGGCGATCTCGTCGCAGACCTTCTGCGCCGGGCTGGTGCTGCCGCCGCCCTCGCCATCGACCGAGCCGCCCAGATCGTTGACCACGACCGAAGCGCCCTCGCGCGCCGCCAGCAGCGCCATTTCGCGGCCGATGCCGCCGCCCGCGCCGGTCACCAGGATCGACTTACCCTTCAGCATGTCCGTCATGTTCGTTTCCTCTCCATTCTATTCCGGCAATTTGCGAGGCCGCGCGCCTGGACGCAACAGCCGTGCGCTGAGGACGGTGGCGATAGCGAAAGGCGCCAGGCCGATCACCAGCGGCATGGCGACGTAGCGGCTGCCGATCATCGTCAGGATGGCCACCGTCACCGTGCCCATGGCCCCCATGCCCATCTGGGCGAGGCCGGCCAGCGACGAGGCCGTGCCGGCGAGCTTGGGAAACATGCCGACGGCGCCGGCATTGGCATTGGCCACCATCATGCCAGTGCCGAAGCTCAGCAGCATGTGCGGGCCAATGATCGCCCACCAGGTGACGATGCCGAAGAGCGAAAGAGCGGCCATGACGACCAGGGCCACGACATGGAACCAGCCCGAGAACTGGATGATGTCAATCGGCGAGACGCGGCCGATCAGGCGGTTGTTGGCGAAGGTGCCGGCGGTGAATCCGCCGACCGAGAGCAGCACGATCAGGCCGAACTCGCGCGGGCTGAAACCGAGCGTTTCCTGCAGGATGAAGGGAACGCCCGCCAGCATGCCGAAGTTCATGGCGAAGGCGAAGCCCAGCGGCAGGATGTGGCCGAGGAAGCGCCGGTCGCGCAACATCTCACCCGAGCCGCGCAGCAGGCTCGAAAGATCGATGCGGTCGCTGCGGTATTTGTTGGTCTCGCCGAGGCCGAGCGACGCGACCACCAGCAGGATGGCGCCGAAGCCGCCGACGAACCAGAAGGTGGCGCGCCACGTCGCCCATTCGCCGAGAAAACCGCCGATCGTCGGCGACAGCGACGGCGCGATGTTCTGTCCGAGCGAAATCCAGCTCATCACCAGGGGCATTTCCTGGAACGTGTAGGCGTCGCGCGTCAGCGCGCGGCCCAGCACCGAGCCCGAGGCAGCGCCTAGCCCCTGCAACACGCGCAGCCAGATCAGGTCGTTGATCGACTGGGCGAAGGAACAGCCGAAGGTCATCAGCGTGAAGAACAGCAGTCCGCCGATCAGCACCGGGCGGCGGCCGTAGCGGTCGCTCAGCGGGCCATAGAAGAGCTGGCCGAAGGCGAAGCCCAGCATATAGGTCGTGAGCGTGAGCTTGACGCTGTCGGGCGTGGTCGCGAGGTCGTGCCCGACCGAGGGCATGACCGGCGTGTAGATGCTCATGGTCAGTGGACCGAAACTGCCCAGGGCCACCAGAAGCGCGATATAGGCCGTCGACCGTGGCTGCAGGTTCACGTGGCTTTCGCTTCCGCGGCACCCTCGGCGGCGAAGTCGCCGCCGAGCGGCATCTGTTCCTGCGCCCGCATCATCTTGGGATAGTAGTGCAGGAACGCGCCACGGATTTCGTCGAACGGGATATCGGCGAAGACGCCGCGATATGCGAGATATTCCATGTGGCGGCGGCCGCCCAGATCGAAGGGATGATAGATCGAATCGGAGGCGGCATCCCAGTCGAGCGGCTTCAGGCCGAACTTCTCGGTCAGCTCGCGATTGAAGGCCGGCGTCGCCTTGATCCAGCGGCCGTCGAGCCAGACCTCGGTGTAGCCGTGATAGAAGAACATATCGCTGCCCATCAGCTCGGCCAGCCGCTGCGTCGTCATGTGATTGCGCACATCGGCATAGCCGACGCGGGCCGCAATGCCGGAAGCGCGGCAGACGGCGGCCATCAGCCCCGCCTTGTTGATGCAAAAGCCATGGCCTGCCGCCAGGGTTGCGCTGGCGCGATAGGCCTCGGGCCTGAGCGGCGTGTTGTAGGGATCGTAGCGAAGGTCGTCGCGCACGGCATAGTAAAGCCGCAACGCCTGCTCGCGCGGCGTGCCCTCGCCCGCCACGCGCCGGGCATAGGCCAGAATGGCGGGATGACCGGAATCGACCAAAGCGCCAGGCCGCAGATAGGCCTCGAAGGCCGCGCCGTCGCGCACCACGTCGTCTTGCCGTGTTGTCAGGGAATCGTAATCCATGTGCGGCGTTCTTACCCGCTGGGCGCGCGCGACTCCAGCTACAGAGAAGGCGGCGCCTCGTCGGTGGATTTCACAAGGAAATGGGCATTGGCGGTGGCGACGGGCTTGGCCCGATCGTCCTGCCAGGCTTCGACGAAGACATTGACCATGCGCCGGCCCTGCTTCGTGACGGTGGCGCGGGCCAATACGTCGCGCGGTCCGGCAGAGCGCAGATAGTCGACGGTGATGTTGACGATCTTCGGCACGGTCTGCGTTTCGGTCTCCCACAGAAGGTGAAAGATCGCCGTCATCTCCAGCATCGCGCCCAGCGTGCCGCCATGGATGGCCGGCAGGTTGGTATTGCCGATCAGCTCGGGATGAAACCGCATGCGGGTCAGGAGCTCGCCCGTACCGTTCTCCGGCGCGATCTGCATCCAGCGGGCATAGGGAATGGCCTCGGCAAGCCGGCCGACATCGCGTTCCTTGCGCGCCAGTGCTAGGCGCTCCAGAAGGCTGCTCATGACTTGGCCGTCGGCAGCGCAGGCCGCGTCACCGTGCCCTTGGTGCCCAGCATGAAGGTGCCGGCCGCGGCGGCGATAGGGTCCTTGGGATCGCCGTGATGAGCGAAAGCGCGCGTGAAGGCCACCGAGCTGGTGATGCGATAGCACTCGGCCTCGGCGATCACCGCCTTGCCCGGCGTCGCGGGCCTTGCGTAGTCGATGCGCAGATCGAGCGTAGCGAAGGGCATCGGCTCCTTCAGCATGGTGGCCACCGACATGCCGCAGCAGCCATCGAGCATGGCCGTCAGCGGTCCGCCGGCGATGACGCCGGTCTCGGGATTGCCCACCAATTCCTCGCGCCAGTCGAGTTGCATGGAGGCAAAGCCGCGGCGGGCATCGACGATCTTCAATCCCAGCGCCTTGTTGTGCGGAATGTTGTCGCAAAACCATTCCTGGAAGATCGCCAGCCGCTCTTCCCTGGTCGTCAGCTGCTTGCTCATACGCTCTCCTACAATCCCATCTGCCGCGCGGCGAGGTCCTTCATGATCTCGACCGAGCCGCCGCCGATCGACATGACCTTGGTCTCGCGATAGATGCGCTCGACCTTCGATCCACGCAGGTAGCCGGCGCCGCCGAAGATCTGCATCGCCTCGTTGGCGCAGTATTCGAGCGTCGAGGTCGCGAGGTTCTTCAGCATGCAGATTTCCGCCACGGGTTTCTCGCCTTGGTCGACCCGATAGGCCAGCAGCTCGAGCGTCGCCTTCACGGCATTGACGCGCATCGCCATGTCGACGATGCGGTGGCGCACCACCTGGTTGGCGATCAGCGGCTTGCCGAAGGTATGACGCTCGCGAGCATAGGCGATCGATTCTTCCAGGCAGAGCTTGGCATAGCCATAGGCGCCGGCCGCCATGCCGAGCCGCTCGGAGTTGAAGTTGAGCATGATGCCGACGAAGCCGCGGTTCTCCTCGCCGATCAGGTTTTCGACCGGCACCCTCACGTCGTCGAAGAAGAGCTGCGCCGTGTCCGAGGCCCACCAGCCCATCTTCTTCAGCTTGGTGCGCTGGAAGCCCGGCCGGTCGCGCTCGATCAGAAGCAGCGACACGCCCCCCGCACCCGGTCCGCCGGTGCGCACCGCGACGGTGAAGTAGTCGGCACGCACGCCCGAGGTGATGAACATCTTGGAGCCGTTGACCACGTAGTGGTCGCCTTCACGACGCGCCGTGGTCTTGAGATTGGCGACGTCGGAGCCGCCCGATGGCTCGGTAATGGCGAGCGCACTGATCTTGTCGCCCGCCAGAACCTCGGGCAGCACCTTGCGCTTCATCCATTGCGGCCCGAGGGCCGCGATGGGCGGGCAGCCAATGGTGTGGCTGTTGAGGCTGGCATTGACGCCGCCGCTGCCGTGACGCGCCATTTCCTCGGCTTTGATGATGCCGAAGAAAATATCGGTCGGCACGCCGCCATATTCCTCGGGAAAGCCGAGCTGCAGAAGGCCCGCGGCGGATGCCTTCCTGTACAATTCACGGGGGAATTCCTCGGCCTCATCCCACGCGTCGACATGGGCCAGGATCTCGCGGTCGACAAAGCGGCGCACCGTCTGCCGGAAGGCCTCGTGCTCGGGCGTATAGAACGGGCTGGGCGTCATGGCTTCCGGTACCGGCGGGTTCCTGAAATCGGCAGTCGCCATCGAGGGTTCTCCTTCGTCCCGATCTTGTCACATGCGCGTTCATCCCGGGATAGCGCGTTGACAGCCTTAAAGAGCGCTTCATAGTGGCAAGCGGAAAAGGCGGCATAGATCGCCTGACCAAGGGGACGGAAACTGGACATATTTCTGCAACTCACCCTCAACGGGCTGGCAGTGGGCTGTATCTATGGCCTCGTCGCGCTCGGCTTCGTGCTGATCTACAAGGCAACGGAGCTGGTCAACTTCGCCCAGGGCGACCTGCTGATGCTGGGCGCCTTCGTCTGTTACATGGCGGTGGACTGGTGGGGCCTCGACTACTGGCTGGGCTTCGTCATCGCCATCGTCGCGGTTTCCGCCTTCGGCGCCCTGCTCGACGCCACCCTGCTGCGCCGCGTCATCGGTCAGCCGCAGTTCGCCATCGTCATGCTGACGATCGGCCTCGGCGCCATGTTCCGCACCTTCGCCAGCGTCACCTGGGGCTCCGAGATCTACACCCTGCCGACACCTTTTGGCGGCGTGACCCAGATCGCGGGCGTCACGCTCAGCCACCAGTATCTGTCGATCATCGTCGGCACGCTGATCCTGTGCGGCGGCCTCTATTCCTTCTTCAACTACACGCGCATCGGCGTTGCCATGCAGGCGACCTCGCAGAACCAGCTCGCCGCCTATTACATGGGCATCCCGGTGAAGCTCATCTTCTCGATGATCTGGGCGATCTCGGCCGGCACCGCCGCCGTGGCCGGCATCCTGCTGGCGCCGGTGACGTTGATCGATATCAACATGGGCCTTGCCGTGGCACTCAAGGCCTTCGCGGCGGCCGTGCTCGGCGGCTTCGGCTCGATCCCCGGTGCGCTGGTCGGCGGCATTGTCATCGGCCTGATAGAACTCTTCGCCGGCGCCACCCTGCCCGACGGCTTCAAGGACACCGCACCCTATATCGTCCTGCTCGTCATGCTGGTCGTGCGGCCGCAGGGCCTGTTCGGCTCGCTCGGACGGAAGAAAGTGTAAGGGCGTCGCGACATGCGCTTCGTTTTCAAGACGTCCTACCTGCAGGATACCCGGCTGTTTCGCGACAAAGTCGATACCGTCTGGTACTTGCTGCTGGGCGCCGCGGTCCTGATCCTGCCGGTGGTGCTTTCCGAATACTACATCGGCGAATCGACCTGGGTGTTCATCTACGCCATCGCCGGCCTCTCGCTGATGGTGCTGGTCGGCTACACCGGATTGGTCTCGCTCGGTCATGCCGCCTTCCTCGGCATCGGCGCCTATGCCCATGCCTATTTTCTCGACCTCGGCCTGCCTTGGGTGATTTCGGCCACGCTCGCCGTCGCCATCACCACCGGCTGTGGCATCGTCGTCGGCCTGCCCGCGCTGCGCATGACCGGGATTTACCTCACCATCGCGACGCTGGCCTTCTCGGTCATCATCCAGGAAGTGTTCAACCGCTGGGAATCGGTGACGCATGGCCTGGCCGGCCGGGCGGTGCCCAAGGCCACGGTGTTCGGCATCTCCTTCGCCGACGACACCAGCTTCTATTACCTCTGCCTCTTCTTCCTGCTGCTGGCGCTGTTCCTGACACGCAACCTGCTGCGCGCGCCGACGGGTCGCGCCTGGATCGCCATGCGCGACAGCGAGATCGCCGCCCAGTCGATGGGCGTGCATCTGGCGGTCTACAAGTCGATGGCCTTCGCCTATTCGGCGGCGCTGATGGGGCTGGCGGGCGTGTTGTTCGCTCACAAGATCGCCTATCTCGCGCCCGACATCTTCACAATCCTGCTGTCGATCCAGTTCCTGCTGCTGGTCATCGTCGGCGGCCTGGGCTCGCTGCACGGCGCGGTGTTCGGCGCGATCTTCGTCGCCCTGCTGCCGCCGGTCATCGCCATCCTGCGCGACTCGATCCCCGCGACCTTTCAGGACGCCGCGGCCCTCTCCGGCCTCGCCGCCGTCGGCTGGGTGGGCGAGGCCATCGGCAACTTCCTGAAGAAGCCGGGCGTCGAGGCCGGCATCTTCGGTCTGATCCTGGTGACGGTGATCCTGGTCGAGCCGCTCGGCATGTATGGCCGCTGGGTCAAGATCCGGATCTTTTTCTCGACCTTCCCGATGTACAAGCGCGCCACCTTCAAGCGCCAGAAGTCCTACATGAAGTCGGAGCGCCTGCGGTGACCTTCTTCGAAGCCGAAAACCTGTCGATCAACTTCGGCGGCATCAAGGCCGTCGACGGCGTCAGCTTCCGCATGGACAAGGGTGAGATCTTCACCATCATCGGCCCCAACGGCGCCGGCAAGACGACGATCTTCAACCTGGTCAGCCGCTTCTATGAGCCGACCGGCGGCCGCCTGGTTTTCGAGGATAACGACATCACGCGCGTGCCGTCTCACCGGATCGCCAAGCTCGGCATCGCGCGCACCTTCCAGAACATCGAGCTGTTCGAGCACGCCACCCTGCTGCAGAACCTGCTGCTCGCCCGCCACGCCCACAAGAAGTCGAACTTCTTCTCTGAGCTGCTATTCCTGCCCAGCGTACGCCGCCTCGAGGTCGAGCATCGCGAGGCGGTCGAGAAGGTCATCGATTTCCTCGACCTGCAGCAGTACCGCGACAGCTTCATCGTCAATCTGCCCTATGGCGTGCGCAAGGTGGCCGAGCTGGCGCGCGCGCTCTGCACCGATCCCAAGCTGCTGTTGCTCGACGAGCCCTCCTCCGGCCTCAACGTCGAGGAGACCGAGGACATGGCTTTCTGGATCCAGGACATCAAGAACCTGCTGGGCCTGAGCGTGTTGATGGTCGAGCACGACATGAAGCTGGTCTCCGCCGTTTCGGACCGCGTGCTGGCGCTGAACTACGGCCGGCCGCTTGCCATGGGCACGCCGTCCGAAGTTCAGGGCCATCCTGAAGTCATCAGCGCCTATCTCGGAGGCTGACGGCCATGTCGCTTTCCTCCGCCGAGCCGATCCTCAAGGTCAGCAACATCGAGACGTTCTACGGGCCGATCATGGCCATCCGCGGCGTCTCGTTCGAAGTACCGAAGGGCAGCATCGTCACCATCCTGGGCGCCAATGGCGCAGGCAAGACCACCGTGCTCAAGACCGCCTCGGGCGTCATGGATCCGCAGAAGGGCAGTGTCGTCTTCGAGGCCCGCGAAATCCAGCGCATGGACCCCGACAAGATCATGCGGCTGGGCATCAGCCACGTGCCCGAGGGCCGCGAGGTCTTCCCGTTTCTGAGCGTGCGCGAGAACCTGCGCATGGGCGCCTATACGCGGCGCGACGCCGACGAGGTGGCCAAGGACCTCGAAACGGTGTTCGGCTACTTCCCCGTGTTGAAGGCACGCGCCGACCAGCGCGCCGGCTCGCTGTCGGGCGGTGAACAGCAGATGCTGGCGATCAGCCGCGCGCTGATGGCCCGGCCCAGGTTGATGCTGCTCGATGAGCCGTCGCTCGGACTGTCGCCAAAACTGGTGAAGGAAATCTTCGACATCGTCGTGCGCATCAACCGCGAGCGCGGCGTCACCATCCTGCTGGTCGAGCAGAACGCCAACATGGCGCTGCAGACCGCGGAGTTCGGCTATGTCCTCGAAGTCGGCCGCATCGTCATGGCCGATACCTGCGCGCGTCTGCTGCAGAAGGACGACATCAGGGAGTTCTACCTCGGCATCAAGGACCAGGGTGCTCGTGGGCAGCGCCGCTGGAAGAAGCGCAAGACCTGGCGCTAGGAGATCTCGGGCATGCCAATCGATATCGACGGCTGCGACACGATTCCCAAGCTGTTCTGGCACCAGGTGAAGGCGCGCGACGCCCGCACCGCGCTGCGCGAAAAGAGCTTGGGCATCTGGCGCGCGACCTCATGGCGTGAATATGGCGAGCGCGCCCGCTGGGTCGGCATGGGCCTGGTGTCGCTCGGCCTCGCCAAGGGCGACGTGGTGTCGATCCTGGCCGAGACGATTCCCGAATGGCTCTACGCCGACATGGGGATCATGGGTGCCGGCGGCATCTCCAACGGCATCTACCCGACCGACGCCGCCAAGCAGGTCGAGTACATCCTGAACGACAGCCGCTCGCGCTTCGTGTTCATCGAGAACGAGGAGCAGCTCGACAAATTCCTCGAGGTGCGCGGTCGCTGCCTGTCGGTGCAGAAAGCCTTCCTGATCGATCTCGAGGGCCTGGCACAGTTCAGCGACCCGCAGATCATGCCGCTCGATCAGCTGATCGAACTCGGCCGCGCCTACGACGCAAAGCACCCGGGCAAGTGGGAAGAGCTGATCGCGGCCTCGAGGGCCGACGAATTGGCCCTCCTGGTCTATACCTCCGGCACGACCGGGCCGCCCAAGGGCGCGATGCTGTCGCATCGCAACGTGATCTTCCAGCTCGCCAATGCCGATGCCTTCATCGCGCTCGGCAAGAACGACGAACAGCTCGCCTTTCTGCCGCTCTGCCACATCGCCGAGCGCACCTTCACCGCCTTCCTGCCGCTGCGCTCGGGTGCCATCGCCAACTTCGCCGAGAGCATCGAGACGGTGCCGGAGAACGTGCGCGAGGTGGCTCCCACCACATTCTTCGCCGTGCCGCGCATCTGGGAGCGCTTCTATTCCAGCATCGCCATTCGCATGAAGGAGGCGACCTGGATCGGCCGTCTGTCCTACAAGTGGGCGATCGGCATCGGACTCAAGATCTCCGAGGCGCGGCTCGAGGGCCGCGAGCCCCCGGTGCTGACCAAACTCGCCTACCGCGTCGCCGACTTCCTGGTGCTCGACAACATCAAGCGCGCCATCGGCATGCATCGCGTCAAGTTCGCCGGCACCGGTGCGGCGCCGATCGCGCCCGACCTCATCAAGTGGTACCGTGCGCTCGGCATCGATATGCGCGAGGTCTATGGCCAGACGGAGAATTGCGGCGTGGCGACCGGCATGCCCGACCGTATCAAGCTCGGCACCGTCGGCGTCGCTGCCCCCCATACCGAAGTCAGGCTCTCGCCCGACGGCGAGATCCTGCTCAAGGGCCCGCATGTCTTCATGGGTTACCTCAACCAGCCGGAGAAGACCGCCGAGACGCTGAAGGACGGCTGGCTCTATACTGGCGACGTCGGGTCGGTAGACAACGAGGGCTATATCAAGATCACCGACCGGATGAAGGACATCATCATCACGGCGGGCGGCAAGAACATCACGCCATCGGAGATCGAGAACCAGCTCAAGTTCTCGCCCTATATCTCCGACGCCGTCGTGATCGGCGACCGCCGCAAGTTCCTCTCCTGCCTGGTCATGATCGACTACGACAACGTCGCCAAGTTCGCCCAGGACGAGAACGTGCCGTTCACCGATTTCGGCTCGCTCTGCAGGTCCCGCCAGGTCCAGGACCTGATCTGGGCCGAGATCGAGGGCGTCAATGCCGGCTTCGCCCGGGTCGAGACCATCAAGAAATTCCGCCTGATCGAGCAGCAGCTCACCGCCGAGGACGACGAGGTGACGCCGACGCTCAAGCTGAAGCGCAAGTTCGTGAACGACAAGTACAAGGGGTTGATCGACGGCATGTACGTCGAAGCGGCCTAGCAGGCACGTCGGGCGGTTTGGCCCGGAGTGACCTTTGTCGGCGGGTCGCTATACTCGCCGTCCGTGGAGGAAACGTCACAAGGAGGGAGCAAAATGCTTCATAAAATGTTGATCGGAACGGCCATCGCGTCGGTGGCCATGGCAACCGCGGCGTCGGCCCAGACGCGCGGCGTGACAGCCAGCGAAATCGTCATGGGCATGCACACCGACCTGTCCGGCGTCGCCGCCACCTACGGCGTGTCGTCGTCGAACGCGGTCAAGATGCGCTTCGAGGAATTGAACGCCGCCGGCGGCGTTCACAACCGCAAGGTCCGCGTGATCGTCGAGGACCAGGCCTACCAGGTGCCCAAGGCGGTGCAGGCCTGCAACAAGCTGATCAACCGCGACAAGGTGTTCGCCATCGTGGCGCCGCTCGGTACGCCGATGAACAACGCCTGCTTCAAGGACCAGTTCGCCGCCGGCGTGCCCAACCTGTTCCCGCTGTCGGCGGCGCGCTCGATGTATGAGCCCTACGAGAAGCTCAAGTTCTACGGCGCGGCATCCTATGTCGACCAGATCCGCTCGGGGATCGAATACTTCGTCAAGACAAAGGGCAAAAAGGCCGTTTGCGTGATGTACCAGGACACCGACTTCGGCAAGGAAATCCTCGAAGGCGCCCAGCTCCAGACCAAGAAGCTCAACGTCAAGCTGGTCGAGTCGGCGGGCCACAAGCCGACCGACCAGGACTTCACCGCTTCGCTCACCAAGCTCAAGTCGGCCGGCTGCGACCTGATCGCCATGGGCACCATCGTGCGCGATTCGATCGTGCCCTATGTCACCGCGCGCAAGATGGGCTGGACCGACGTCGACTTCCTCGGCTCGGCCGCCGCCTATGACCTCATCGTCGCGGCGGCGCCCGGCATGGAAGGCTTCTATGGCATGGGGCTCACCGAGATGCCTTACGCCGACAGCTCGATCGCCAACGTGCGGTCGTTCGTCGAGGCCTACAAGGCCAAGTACAAGATCGATCCGAACATCGGCTCGGTCTACGGCTACGTCGCTGCCGACCTCACGGTTAAGGGCCTCGTCGCCGCCGGCCCGAATCTGACCACCGACAGCTTCGTGGGCGGCATGGAGTCGATCAAGGGCTACAAGGACATGTTCAACGGACCGGCCGTCAGCTTCGGCCCGAACATCCGCCAGGGTGCGAACTCCTCGTTCCTCGCCGTGTCCAAGGGCGGACGTTGGGTGCGCGTCACCGAGCCGCTCGGCTTCTAGCCTTCGATCCCAAACAAAGCGAAACCCGGGCAGGCAACTGCCCGGGTTTTTCTTTGGCGCCACGCACACAACCGCTATGGTCGCCCCGCATGAGCGGTGAACTCTCAGGACAGGTGGCGATCGTCACCGGCGGCGCCTCGGGCATTGGCGCTGCTTCGGTCGAATTGCTCGCCGCCGAAGGTGCGCGCGTTATCGTGGCCGATATCCAGCCCGGTAGCGGCCCGGGAAGATACGTCGAGCACGACGTGACCTCCGAGACCGGCTGGCAATCCCTGCTGGCCGATGTCCTGAAGAGCGAGGGCCGGCTCGACATCATGGTCAACAATGCCGGCATCTCGGGCGGCTTCTTCAATATCGAGAACACCACGGTCGAGAACTGGCAGCACGTCCAGGCCGTCGATTCCGAAGGCGTCTTTCTCGGATGCAAATACGCTATTGAAGGCATGAAGGTGACCGGGCCGGATAAGGCCCATTCCAAAGGCTCCATCGTCAATATTTCCTCGGTCGCCGGACTGATCGGCTCGGCCGGCCCCGCCGCCTATACCGCCGCCAAGGGTGCCGTGCGGCTCTTGAGCAAGAGCGTGGCGCTCTATTGCGCCGAGAAAAAATACGGCATCCGCTGCAATTCGGTGCATCCCGGCGGCGTCGACACGGCGATCTTCAATCCGCTGTGGCAGGCCATGGGTCACGAGCAGGGCAAGGCCTGGGTAGGAGCCGCCCATCCCATCGGCCATATGGCCGAGCCGGTGGATCTCGGCTATGTCGTACTGTGGCTCGCCTCCGACCGCTCGAGCTTCGTCACCGGCACCGAGATCGTAGCCGATGGCGGCCTGACGATGGGTCTCTCGCGGAGGAAACTCATTGGCACGCGTTGAAAACAAGGTCGTGCTGATCAGCGGCGGCGCCTCCGGCATCGGCGCCGAGACCGCGCGCCTGGTCGTGCGCGAAGGTGGCAAGGCCGTGCTGGCCGACCGCGATCATACGGGTGCCTCGTCTCTCGCCACGGAACTCGGCCCGAACGCACTGGCCGTGTCGCTGGAAGTCACCGACGAGGCGAGCTGGCAGAAGGCGGTGGCCGATACCCTGGCGACCTTCGGCGGCCTGCACGGATTACTCAATGCCGCCGGCATCGGCGTGCGCAACGACATCGAGAGCTGCACACTAGAGGAATACCGCCGCATCAACGACGTCAATTCGCTCGGCACCTTCCTCGGCTGCAAGAGCGCGATCGCAGCGATGAAGACCTCGGGCGGTGGCTCGATCGTCAACATCTCCTCGGTGCTCGGCCTGCGCGGCGCCGCCTATGCCCTGGCCTATTGTGCCAGCAAGGGCGCCGTCCGCACGCTCACCAAGAACGTGGCGCTGCATTGCGCCCAGCTGAAATACAACATTCGCTGCAACTCGGTGCATCCGGGCTATATCGACACGCCGATGATCGCCCCGCGTCTGGGCGGCACGGTCGACAACATGACCGGCCGGCAATGGCTCGAAAACCTGCACCCCCTGGGCCGGCTCGGCCGGGCGGAGGAAGTGGCCAATATGAACCTCTTCCTCCTGTCCGATGAGTCGAGCTTCTCGACCGGCGCCGAATTCGTCTGCGACGGCGGTCTGACGGCTTGAAGAGGCCGCTTAAGTCTTCATCCCGGTGATCGAAGTGCTCATGGCGCGCGGGTCGCGCTTGGGCCAACGGCCGGCATCGACCTGGACGATGAAGTCGCCGACGATCCGGTTGAACTGGTCGGGATCCTCGATGTTGATCGTATGTCCGCAGTTCGGCATCACCGACAATGCCGCTGTCGGGATCTCGCGCTTCATCAGCACCGAGGGCGCGAGACACGGCCAGTCCTCGTCGCCGGTCAGGACCAGCGTCGGCGTCGTCATGGCGCGCATCTTGTCGATCAGATCGTAGAGCGAGGGCCGTTGGCCCTGCACGCCGATCTGGGTGTTGGCCGAACCGAGCGCGGAATGCTCGCCCAGCTCCTTCTTGAACTGCTCGAAGCCGCGCGGATCCTTGTTCTCGAACTGCACGCGCGTCGGGCCATAGGCGTATTTCGCGGCAAAGGCCGGCATACCCTCATCCTTGAGCGACTTGGCCACCACCTCGACCTCGCTCTTGAACTTGGCCGACTGTTCCTTTTCCGCGCCATAGCCGACGCCGGCCACGACCAGCGACAGCGCGCGGTGGGGATGGCGAAAGCCGAAATGCAGTGTCGCGAAGCCACCCATCGACAAGCCGACGACATGGGCCTTGTCGATCTTCAGGTGATCGAGCACCGAGGCGATGTCGTCGGTCGCGCGGTTTTGCGAGTATTTATCGGCGCTCTCCGGCACTTCCGAGGGCAGATAGCCGCGCGCCCCGTAGGTGATGCAGCGGTAGCGCTGGCCGAAATGGCGCATCTGCATTTCCCACGAGCGGTGATCGGCGGCGAATTCATGCACGAAGATCACCGGCACACCGCTTCCCGTTTCCTCGTAATAGAGCTTCACGCCGTCGTCGGTTTTGGCATATGGCATCGTTTTTCTCCGGGTCGGCCCGGACTTTAGCTCATGTGGCGCCCCGGCGTGTAGGTGATAGCATCCCCTTCATGAGCGAAATCGGGACCGGACTGCAGAACGCCACAGGCATCCGCAACGCCCTTTCGCGCGCGGGTTATGCCTTCGTCGAAGCCTCGGAGATGCGCACCGCGCTGGGCCGCTTCGGCTCGCTGGCCGACTGGGCCGCCTTCGCCGGGAGCTGGAACGACCTGCACACCGATACCTATATGGCCGATGGAGGGCGTTATCGCCGCCGGCGCTTCGGCGTCTGGGCCGCACCGCGCCACGGCGCCATCGTGCGGGGTGCCCACCAGCCGCATTACCAGGGTCTCGACTACAACAACCTGAACGGCGGCATTGAGCGCTGGTTCGAGCCGATCCTGCCCGAGATCGGCGATGGCGCCAGCCTGCGCACCATCCTGGAATACTGCCGCGCCCTGTTCTCGCGCCTGGCACCCGAGACGGACAACTGGCACATCGAGGCCCATCAATTTCGCATCGAAGCGAAGACCGGCCAGAACGGCAAGCCGACGCCCGAGGGTCTGCATCGCGACGGCGTCGACTATGTGCTGGTGCTGATGATCGACCGCCGCAATATCGCCAGCGGCACCACGACCATCCACGATCTCGACCGCCGCACGCTGGGCAGCTTCACGCTGACCGATCCGCTCGACGCCGCCCTGGTCGACGATGCACGCTGCTTCCATGGCGTGACCCCGGTCGAGCCGCAGAACCCGGCACTGCCCGCCTATCGCGACGTGCTGGTGGTGACATTCCGGAAGAAGCCGGCGGCCTAAGTGTGGAGCCTCAATAGGTTATTCCCGGTCATGCCGATTCTGTTGATGGGGATAGTGCCATCGATTCCACCGTGAGGTCGATGCCAGTTGTAGTGATGCATCCAGAAGGGCAGCTCTTTGGCGCGCTGTATTGAGGTGTCAT
>JBBRFD010000018.1:0-43992 GCA_038224985.1 Reyranellales bacterium | reverse complement strand
AGGCCGCGAGCGGGTGGCATCGCCTGAGCGGCAGATGGCCGAGGCGCTCGCCGCCTGGCAGGCGGGCGATCATGGCGTGGCGCTCGATCTCTGGGCGCCACTGGCGCAGGCCGGCGTCGCGCGGGCGCAATCCAACATGGGCGCGGCCTTCCTGCAGGACCAGGGCGTCGAACGCGATCCCGACAAGGCGGTCGAATGGTTGCGTCGCGCCGCCGATCAGAACGATATCGGCGCGCAACGCAATCTGGCGCTTTGCCATTACGAAGGCTGGGGCGTGGCGCAGGATCAGGCGGTGGCGGCTTCGTGGTACGAGAAGGCCGCCGTGCAGGGCGATACCGATGCGCAGGACATGCTGTCGTGGATGAAGCTGCTGGGCGGCGGCTGCGAGCTCGATCACGAGGGTGCGCGGAGATGGGCGGAGAAGGCGGCGGCCGGCGGTAGCGTCGCCGCCATGGCGCGGTTGGGCGACATCTTTCACAACGCTCTCGGCGTCGAACGCGACGTGGCGAAAGCCGCCGAGTGGTGGGGCAAGGCGGCGCGCCGCGATCATGCCGAGGCGCAGGCAATGCTGGGGGCGGCCTATCTTGCCGGCAAGGGCGTCGAACGCGATCCGGTCGAGGCGCTGCACTGGCTGCTGCGCGCGCAGGAAGGCGGCGCTTCGGAACTGGCAGCCGGCTTCCTCCGCGAGGCCCGCGCGCATACCAAGCCGTCGCAGCGCGCCGAGGCCGAGCGCCGCGCGGCGCTGCCGCTCGAGCCCGGTTCCTGAACGTGAATTCTCGCCCCTTGCTTGCGTCGAGTGGAAGGCGTCATTGTGAGGCGATATGCCCGCTGCTGCCGATCTCCTGATTGCCCGTCTCCAGGCCGACTGTACCGCCGCTGAAACGGCGGAGCGTGCGGTGCGCGCCGATATCGAGAACCGGTTGAAGCGCGCCGAGACCGCACGCGCCTTTGCCTGGCGGCGCCTCAACATGCTGACGGATATGGCGCGCATTGCCGCCATCGAAGTCGAGCGCGAGGTGTCGGTCGAACGTCAGCTCGTGGCCCTGTTCCGCGAGATCGGCTGGATCGACGGCGGCCTCGCCGAGTTGAGTGAAAGTGCGCAGCCGCTGGTCGAGCGGTTGCGGCCGATCGCCGAAGCGCTGCATGCCGAGGCCCACCCGTTGCCGGCGGGCGAGGACGAAAAAGCCACGGCCGCAGCGCCGCCGGCGGTCGATCCGTTGAAAGCTTTCCGCGATTTCGAGAGCTGGTACGAAACCGAGCGCGGCCAACCCTTCCTGCAAGCCTTCGAGCGCTATACGCCGCCGACGCCGCTGGTCGAATTCTAGGACCGGCCTTGAAGACCGACTTCGAGCAGTGGCTGGCGGCACAGATCGCCGATACCGGCCCCTTCACCACCTTCATCGTGCTGGTGCGCATAGCCGGCGAGAGCGTGACGCCGCTTAAATCGAGCTACGCCCATCTGATCGGCGACGAGATGACCTGGCGCGAGATGCGCCGGTTGCTCAATGGCGCTGGCACCGACTGGAACGGCGTCGCCTTCTTCGTCGGGCTCGCCGCCGAAGGCGGGCCGATGCCCGACAACATCGCCAAATCAAAGCTCAAGGAAATCGAGTCGGAACTGAAGGCCGATCCCCTGGTGCTCAACCGCAGCCTCTTCTTCGACCGCCAGGGCCGCCACATCCGCATCGACGAGGTCGAACCGCCGCCGACCCGGCACTAATTCAGGGCTTGGTGAACTTCAGGAAGAATTCGTCCTTGGGCTGCGGCGGGTCGGGCGTGTTCTTGTCGCGCGGATCGTTGGGATTGCGCAGAAAGTCGCCGACGGCGACGAACTTGAAGCCCGCCGCCTCGACTTCCTTGCGCAGGAAGGCTTCCTCGATGCGGTGAAGCGTGCCGGCCTCGGAAATGCCGGTGCCGGGTCGGCCCGAATGATCGCCGATGACGTAGATCCCGCCGGGCTTCATCGCGCGGAAGACGGCGCGGTTCATGGCGTCGCGGTCGACGCCGGAATGGCCGAGGTCGTGATAGTTGAACATCAGCGTCACGAGTTCGAAACGGCCTTCGGTCAGTTCGGGCGGCAGTGGATCCTCGAAGGGACGCGAGACGGCGACGATCGGCGCGGCGGCGACGCCGGCGCTCTTCAGCTTGTCGTTGCGATCGGCCAAGGCCACCGGCGAGGGCCGCGGCGCGGCGGGTGGTGCAGCGGGGGCCGCACTCGGTGTCGCGCTCGGATTGCTGTTACCTTCGGGCGCGGCCGGCGGCGTCGGTACGGCGTTGGGATTACGCGGCCGGCTTTGACCGTAAACAGCTCCCGAAGGGCCGATGGCGCGCGCCAGGAGCTCCGTCGTGTAGCCACTGGCGGCGCTGAGATCGAGCGCGGTGATGCCGGGCTTGATGCCGATGAAGGCCAGCGTTTCCTGGGGCTTGCGGCGCTGGTCGTTGGTGCGGTCGGCGGCGCTGCGGTCCGGGCTCGCGATGATTTTGGCGATCTGGTCGGTCGAAATCGTCTGCGCTGCTGCCGGTGTGATGCCGAGCAGCAGGGCGGCGAGGGCGATAAAACGTTTCATCAGTAACCTGCCTTGCGATCGACGACTTCCTTGAGGGGCTGACCGTCGAGGAAGCGGCCGAGATTGTCGACGAAAAGTTTGGCGACGAAGCGGTCGCGCTGCGGATGGGGACCGCCGATGTGCGGCAGCACGATAATGCCCTCGGCCTTCCAGAAGGCATGATCGGCGGGCAGCGGCTCCTGGCGGAAGACGTCGAGCACGGCGCCGGCGATGGTCTTTGCCTTGGTGGCGGCGATCAGGTCGTCATCCTTGATCAGGTGACCGCGGCCGAAGTTCAGCAGCCAGGCCGTGGGCTTCATCATCGCCAGGCGTTCGGCATTGATGAAGTCGGTGGTCTCGGGCGTGGCCGGCAGCAGAAGCAGCAGGAAGTCCGACTGCTTCAGCACCTCCGGCGTGCGCTCGGGCGGCAGGACCTCGGCGACATTGGCCATGGGCGAGGGCCGGCGCTTGGTGCCGATTACGCGCATGCCGAAGGCCGCCGCCATGCGGGCGACTTCCAGGCCGATCGCGCCCAGTCCCAGAATGCCCAGCGTCTTGCCGCTGAGCGGCTGCGCTACGGTATGGACCCATTTGCCCTGCTTCTGGTTCTCGACGGCGATGGGGTAGGGCTTCGCGACATGGAAAAGCCCGGCCATGATGTTCTCGGGCATGGATTCGGTATGGGTGCCGCGCGCGCAGGTGAGCGCGAGGGTGGACGGCAGGTCGGGCAGGCCGAGCCAGCCCTCGACGCCGGCGGTCATCGATTGCGCCCAGCGCAGCTTGGGCATGGCCGGCAGCATGCCGGCGGGCACGCCGGCCGCCATCAACACTTCGCTGCGGGCGAGCTGGTCGGCCGAGGGCTTTTCCTTGCGGGACACCGACTCGACCGCGACGCGGTCGGAGAGGCCGGCCGCCTTGATGGCGTCGAGATAGGCGGCCGTGGAATCGGTCCACAGCAGGACATGCAAGCGGTTGGTCAAGACGGTGGCTCCTTGCGGCTGTCCGGGCGAATTTTGCCCGGACAGCCTAACGGATCGCCGTGCCGGCGGTTAGCGCTTCCGGCGGCGCTGCTTGTGGCCGGCGGGCTTGAAAGCCTTGAGGGAGCTTTGCCGGCTGCGCTTGCTGCCGCGACGGGGAAGGGTCGAGGCGACCTCCATCCCGTAGGCGAAAGACGTATCGGCGGGAATCTGGCGCGAGCACTCGACGATGATCGAGCCGCCTTCAATGCGAACGAGGGAGCTGGTGTAGACCATGGGGAATTCCTTCAAATATGCACGTCGGGGAATACGGAGATTCAAAAGGCAGCAAACGAAGACAAAAACGCGAAGATGAAAATTAGCTTCAGTGGGGACTTCAGTCAGACGGCACGCACCTTCGTTAAAATGATGAGGCGCGCTTGGGGCAGTATCGTTCAGCTCACGAGGAGGGAGCCGATCATCCAGGCAACTTTCCCGCTGGCGGCTTTCACCGAGAAGATTCCTGCCACGGCGATCATCGAAAAGACGATCGCGAACTCGACGATGGTGGTGCTCTGTTCGTTTCTGGTGAGGCGGCGGAGGAAAGTCATCACGGAGAAACTCCTGAAATCATTTTCTTCTTACCGTGAGGCTACCCGCACACTTCCCGCAAAAAACGGGAGATACGAAGAGCGCAGGGCCGGAAACCTCCGAACCTCACGTCTTTGGTGAGATACACCCACTAAGATACTGATTTTATGATTTAAAAATAGCTCATGCGTACCCAAACTGAGTACCAGATGCAAAAAGCTACATCTAGACTATGTAGGATACTAATCGTATTTGCAAGAGTGACTTAACACCAAATATGGCATAAACACCATATTAGTGGAGATAGTGATGCCGCTGCGCCAGGAAGACGATGTAGCTCGTCTGCTCAAGGAGTCGGGGACCAACGGGACTTCCTATCGGTCTTTCGACAACGCGACGGTTGTCAAAAACGATGCCTCCGCGCTGCCCGCCGATACGCATATCACCCCGCTCATCAGTGAGATTTTCGCTCGGCCCGACGCGGCCCCGGCGACCTTTGCCGGTCTCGCCGACAGCCTCTCGGCACAGCAGCCCCGGTCCTCTGAGCCGCCGGCGGGCCGGCCGGCGCCGCTTGCCGTCAAAGCGCCGGTCGATCGCTCGCATATCCGCGCCGTGTCGCCACCTGCCGCCGCCGCCCCGGCGCGCCTGCCGTCGGCGCATGGAACGTCGTCGCTCGACGACATTCGGCGCGTTCTGGAAGGAGATCTGGAGAAGCCGGCGAGTGGCGCCGTAAACGGGGCGCTGCGCGGCATTTTCGATCGTTTGGCCGAATGATTCCGCTTATCTGTTTTTGCTCGCCCAAGGGAGGCGTTGGTAAAACGTCCTTGAGTGTCAATGTGGCCGGGGCCTTGGCTCATGCCGGCCTGCGGGTGCTGGTCGTCGATCTCGACGTGCAGAATTCGCTGCGGCTGCATTTCGGCATCCGCTTCAACGACACGCGCGGCCTCGCCCCCTGCATGATGCACGGGCGCTCCATCGTCGAAGGCATCCAGTCGGGCGGCCGCAACCTCGCGATCCTGCCGTTCGGTCAGTCGTCGGGACCGGAGTTCCAGGCGATCTCCGAGCATCTGACGCAGAATGCCGGCTGGCTCGCCGAGACCATCGAGCCCTTCATCTCGCGCGGCTTCGTGGTGATCCTCGACACGCCGCCGGGCCCTTCGGTATTCCTCGAGCAGACGCGGCAGATGTCGTCGATCGACATCGTCGTGCTGCAGGCCGATGCGACCTCGGTCTCGCTGCTGCAGGCCATCGAGTCGCAGAACTTCCTGGGTCCGGCCAAGCGCAATACCACCAAGATCGTGCGCTACGCCTTCAACATGATCGACATGCGCCGCCAACTGACGCGCGAGTTGCTCGGCCTGCTACAAGGCCGGTTGGGCGAGGGCATCGTCGGCCTGGTGAACTACGACGACAATTTCGGCGATGCGGTGGCCCACCAGCAACTGGTCGTGGAACGCTCGCCCAGCAGCAAGGCCGCCGCCGATATCCGCCATCTTGCCGCCGGGGTGAGAGAGCTTCTCCCGGCCGGTCTATAGGGTCAGCAGGCACATGCCGAGTGTAAGGCGCAGAAGAGGCGTCGATGTGGAACTTGCGTCGCTGCCGGCGCGGCTTTTCTATGCCGTCGTGGCGATGATAGGGCTGGCGCTGGCGGGCCTGGCGATCATCACGCCGCTCGACCTCAAGTACCAGTTCGCCTTTGGCATCTTCACCGCCGTGCTGTTCCTGGTCGTCAACCGCATCAAGGATCATCGTGGTCGCGTCTTCGTCATGGTGCTCTCGGCGCTGGTCTCCACGCGTTACCTGTGGTGGCGCACCACCGAGACCCTGGGCTTCACCGATCCCTTCGACGCCATGTTCGGCTATGGCCTCTACGCCGCCGAGGTCTATGCCTGGATCGTGCTGATGATCGGCTATTTCCAGGTCGTCTCGCCGCTCGACCGCAAGCCGATGCCCCTGCCGCCGGATACCTCGGTCTGGCCGATCGTCGACGTCTATATTCCGACCTACAATGAAGGGCTGGATGTCGTGGGGCCGACGGTGCTGGCCGCCATGGCGATGGATTATCCGCCCGACAAGTTCAAGGTCTTCATCCTCGACGACGGCCGCCGCCCCGAGTTCCAGCGCTTCGCCCAGGAAGCGGGCTGCGGCTACATCATGCGCGACAACAATCTCCACGCCAAGGCCGGCAACCTCAACAACGCGCTCAAGGTGACCGACGGCGAGCTGATCGCCATCTTCGACTGCGACCATATTCCCACGCGCGCCTTCCTGCAGATGACGGTCGGCTGGTTCCTCAAAGATCCCAAGCTGGCGATGGTGCAGACGCCGCATCATTTCTATTCGCCCGATCCCTTCGAGCGCAATCTCGGCACCTATGGCCGCGTGCCCAACGAAGGTCAGCTGTTCTACGGCCTGATCCAGCCGGGCAACGATTTCTGGAACGCCGCCTTCTTCTGCGGCTCCTGCGCCGTGCTGAGCCGCGAGGCCATCCTCTCGGTCGGCGGCATCCAGCACGAGACGGTGACGGAAGACGCCCACACCGCGCTGCGCATGCAGCGCAAGGGCTGGAATACCGCCTATATCGCCATTCCGCTGGCCGCCGGCCTCGCCACCGAGCGCCTGTCGGTCCATATCGGCCAGCGCATGCGCTGGGCGCGCGGCATGATCCAGCTTTTCCGCACCGACAATCCGCTGTTCGGCCGCGGCCTGAAGTTCGGGCAGCGCATCTGCTACCTGAATGCCATGATGTACTTCCTCTATCCGGTGCCGCGCTTCGTCTTCCTGACGTCGCCGCTGGCCTATCTGCTGCTGCAGCAGAACATCATCATGGCAAGCGCGCTCACCGTCATGGCCTATGCCGCGCCTCACCTGTTTCACACGCTGGGCACGCAATCACGCCTCGACGGTAAGTTCCGCTATTCGTTCTGGGGTGAGATCTACGACAACGTACTGCTGTTCCACATCGTCGGGCCGACGCTCAAGGCGCTGATCAATCCGAAGGCCGGCAAGTTCAACGTCACCGACAAGGGCGGCATCCTCGAGACCGAAATCTACGATTCGAGCGTCATGCGCCCGCTGATGGTGCTGTGCGTCCTGCTGATCGCCGCGATCTGGTATGGCGTTTATCGCCTCTACTTCACCGATCTCTACCTCGGTGAGAGCGAGGTGATCATGATGAACGTCTTCTGGTGCTTCTACAGCCTGTTCACCCTGCTGGCAGCGCTTGCCGTGGGCCGCGAGCGCCGACAGGTGCGCGCGGCGCCACGCGTCGTCTTCCAGCAGCCCGTCACGCTGTATTTCGACGGCCGCCGCTCGGTCATGGGCCGCACCGTCAACATGTCGCTGTCCGGCGGCCTGATCCGGCTCGACGAACTGCCGGCCGACCTCAAGAGCGACGACACAGTTGTCGTCAATTTCGACTACCTCGGCAACGGCGTGACGCACGTTGCCGCGCGCGTTGTCCATCTCGGCAAGCGCGATGTGCGCCTCGAGTTCGAGCGCAGTTCGCTGCAGGCGCAGCAGACCATCGTGCGCGCTGTCTTCGGCCGCGCCGATGCCTGGCTCAACTGGGCCGACCGGCCCAAAGACACGGTGGGCAGTTCCTTCGGCGATCTCTTCGGCGCCATCCGCTCGCTCTTCGGTCTGATCCTGAGCAAGCGTCCGCGTACGGCGGCGTCGCCACAGATGGCCGTCGCCGCCTCGCAACCCGCGCAAGCCAAGTGACACGCCGGGCGATAGTGTCCCTCTTGCTCGTCGCGGCCGTAGCGGGCGGCGCCGCGCAGGCGCAGATCGGCGTTCAACTGCCGTCGACGTTTCCAACGGTACCGGCCGGCATCTCGCTGCAGCCTTTGCCGCAGGAGACGACGCCACAACAGTTTCCGGCCGCCACCGCCGTGCGGCCAGCCGATCCTGTCCCTGCGGCCCTGCCACCGACGGTCCCAGCCATGGTGCAGCCTGCCCCGCAGCCCCAGCGCCCGCCGATAGCCACGCAGCCGGCGGCTACGAATCCGCCCACAACGGCATGGCCGGCCACGCCGACACCTGTCCTCGTGCCCGCACCGGCACCGGCACCGGCGGGTCAAGCCACGCGGCCCGCGCCGACAGTGGCTCCCGCCTCGACGCCCGGCGTGATCGCCGTCGCGCCGCCGGCGGTGAGCGCCGCCAAGAGCCCGACCATCACGGGCTACAATCTCGTCGCCGCCAGCAGCGAGACCTACCAGCAGGTCATTAAGCTCAGGAACATCAGCCGCCGCAACGGCATCCGCCTCGAAGGCACGCTTGATGAAGCCAGTGCGGCTTTCTCGGTGCGCCAGGACGATGTGCTGGTCGGCTCGCGTGTCAGCCTGATCTTCAGCTATTCGCCGGCCGTGGCGCGCGAAGACACCGAGTTGACCGTCTACGTCAACAACGAGCCGATCGGCACCCTGCCGCTGCCGAAAGGCCGCAACGAGGCCAAGACGCGGGCCGAGTTCACCTTCAGCCCGGCGCTGCTCTCGGTCGACAACCGGATCCAGTTCAGGCTGATGGTGAAGGGGCTGCAGAATCCCGACGTCTGCCGCTTGCCGAAGGAGCGCCAGTTCTGGGTCCAGATCGATCCCGAGTCCTTCGTCTATCTGAGCGCCGCGCGCCTGCCGGTGCCCGACGATCTGGCGAGCCTTCCCCGTCCTTTCGCCGATCGCAAGGACGCGCTCGAACTGTCGCTGCCCTTCGTCCTGCCGGCCAATCCCGCGCCGGATGTCGTCCAGGCGGCCAGCATCGTCTCGGGTTATTTCGGCATCGTCGCCCAGCACAAGGGCGCCACCTTTCCAGTGAGCTTCAGCGGCCTGCCGGCCAGCAACGCCGTCGTCTTTGTGCTGGGCAACAACTACCCGGCGGGTATTCCGCCGCTGCCGGGGCAGGGACCCCGCATCGCCGTCATCACCAACCCGCTCCAGGTCGACAGCAAGCTGCTGCTGATGGTGGGCGCCAATGCGCGCGAACTGCAACAGGCGGCGATCACCCTGGCGCACGGCACCTCGCCGTTGTCGGGTCCCTGGGTCAATGCCACGGCGGCAACGCCGCCGCCGCGGCGACCCTACGACGCCCCCAACTGGGTACCCTCGGACCGTCCCGTCCGCCTGGGCGATCTCATGGACGCGCGAGGCCTCTCGGGGCCCGCCCTGAAGGACGCCATCCAGGTACCCTTCCGGACTGCGCCCGATCTTTTCTTCAAGAACGTCATCGGCGCGCCGTTTTCCCTGCGCATCGAGAGAGCGCCCGACAGCTGGATTGAATCCAAGAACTCGCGCATGTACATCGCCTTCAACAGCGCGCGCGTCGGCGAGATCCAGATGGAAGCGCGGCTCAAGGTTCTGTCGCGGCTGAAGGAATGGCTCGTCCCGGGGCCGACCGACAGCAGGCTGACCAACGTCTTCCTTCCGAGCTACCAGCTCTTCAGCTCCAACGAACTCAACATGACGTTCGACCTTCGCGCCAAGCCGGACGCCGATTGCTACAACCTCGACTGGAGCGAGCAGACCGGTATCGATCCGAACTCCTACATGGACTTCAGCAGCGCGATGCATTTCACGGCGCTGCCCAACCTGGCCCTGTTCGCCAATTCCGGATTCCCGTTCAGCAAATTCGCCGATCTGGCCAACACGGCTTTCATCCTGCCCGATACGATTTCCGCCGACGATGCCCACGCCGTTCTGAACATGACAGGACATGTCGCCCATACGACCGGCGTCGCCCCGATTCGCCACGTCGTGGCCACCTCGAGCCGACTGCCCGGCGTGGCCGACCGGGACCTCGTCGTCATCGGCTCGGATGCGACGCAGCCGCTGCACCAGAAGTGGGAGTCCGCGGCTGCCATCCGCATGCAGGGTGAAGCTCTGGTGCCGATCGCGCCGATGAATCGGGTCGAGCGTTTCATCCAGCCGCGCGACTGGCGCGAGCCCAGTGAACAGGGCACTGCCCAGGCCGTGGCCAAGCGCCAGGCGGGCAAGGCCTATGGCTATATCTCGAGCTATTGGTCGCCGGTCTCACCGAAACGGCTCGTCGTGGCGATCGGCGGATCGACCGGCGGCGCCGTGGTCGACGTCGCCAATGCCTTCCGGAATATTGATATGAATTATCTTATTCAAGGCGATTATTTTTTCCTATCTGAAGGTATCGCAGGTTTCTACTCGTCGGGTCGGCGGCAATTTGTGGGAGAACTGACCTTTTGGAATAAATTTCAATGGGTTATCGGCGCTTATGGATTTGCCGCTTTCATTGCAACAATCGTCGGGATACTATTCATAGCGTTTTCGATATGGCGACTCTCCCTGATACGGGGGCGGCGACGGTTGACGGTGCCTTAAAGTTAATAGGTCGCGATGCTCGGTCGAAAAGCCTGTCTAAGAGGATCCTTACTCGCGGCGGCGCTGAGTTCGACGTTTTTGACTTCGGCTTGGGCGAATACGCCGCCGGACATGGGTGCCGCCGTCTACGGCCTGTTGTTCGATCAGGCCCAGATGTGGCGTGAGCGCGACCGGCCCGACCTCGCGGCTCAAGCGCTGCAGAAGATCATCGCCAGCCAGCCGGAAAACACCCAGGCGCATTTCCAGCTCGGCCTGCTCTATCTGCAAAATCAGGAACTCGACAAGGTCCGCCTGACGATCGCCAAGCTCCGCCAGCTCGATCCCGCCGATTCGCGTGCCGACGAACTCGAGCGGGCCGTCCGCTTCGGTCCGCCCGACAAGGGGCTTCTTGCCGAAGCCCGCCGACTGGCTTCGGGCAATGCGCTCGACCAGGCGGTCGCCCTGTACCGGCGTGCCTTTCACGGCGGTCCGCCGCCTTTCGAAGTCGCGCTCGAATTCTATGAGACGCTGGCCGGCACCGGCGCCGGCTGGGACGAGGCGCGCCTCGCGCTAAAGGAACTGGCCGACCGCAACAACGAAGTCCGCCGTATCCGCTTCGTGTATGCGCGCACGCTGACCTACAGCGAACAGACGCGCCGCGAAGGCATCGGCATCCTGGCGAGCCTTTGTTCCGATCCGGCACTCGCCCAGGCCTCCCTAGAGGCGATGCGACAGGCGATGCTGTGGATGGAGATCCTGTCCGGCGACCGCGCGTTCTACGAATCCTATCTCAAGCGTTTCCCGGCCGATACGCTGGTGCGCGAGAAGCTGGCGCAGAGCAATCGGCCGATCCGTCAGGACCCCTTGGCCCTGGCGATCGCCGAGGCCTATCGCCTGACCGATGCCGGCGCGCAGGACCAGGCAGCTCAGCGCTTCGAGGCGATCATCCAGCAAAACCCGTCCAATGCCGATGCCATTGCCGGCCTCGGCCTCGTACGTCTGCGCCAGGAACGCTTCACCGAATCGCGCGAGCAGCTTCTCAAGGCCGTTGCCCTCGCGCCGGATCGCAATGCCGACTGGGCACCCTCGCTCGAGAGCGCCAACTTCTGGGCGTCCTTCCGCGACGCCGTGGCGGCACGCGACCGCAACGACAACGCCGATGCCGAGAAGATCGCGCGGCCGCTGCTCGAACGCGGCGCCAATCAGGATCGGCTCGTCGTGCAGTTGCTCATGGGCGACCTGATGCGCCGGCTTGGCCGTCAGAAGGAAGCCGAGGGCTTCTTCCGGGACGCGCTCGCGCGCGATCCGGCGAATCGGGAGGCGCTGTCGGGACTGGCGCAGATCGTGGCGAGCCAGGGACGCGACATCGGCAAGGAGCCGCTGCTTGCCAATCTCGACCGCTCGGTCCTGTCGCGCCTGGCCTCCGAATCGAGCCAGCAGAATTCCGAACGGTTGCGCCAGCAGGCCAAGGCTTCCGAGCGATCGTCGCCGCAGCAGGCCGAGCTTGCCTATCAGCAATCGATGCAGATCGATCCCTCGAATGTCTGGGCGCGCTACGATTATGCGAAGTTCCTGACCAGCATCGGGCGCGGTACCGAGGCGACGGCACTGGTCGACGGATTGGCTTCCTCGCAGCGCGGCGAAAGCATGTACGCCGCCGCTGTTTTCTATTCGGAGCAGGGCCGCACCGGCGAAGCCGTGGCGATGATGGACCGCATTCCGGCCAATCAACGTTCGGCGCGCATGAACACGTTCCGCCGTGACCTCGGTTCCGCCGGTGAACTGGATCAGCTGATCGCTTCGGCCAAGGCCGGCGACATGTCGGCGCGTGCCGCGCTGATCGCCAAGGCCAATGCTCCGCAGGCATCGTCGGCGCAGCTCGCCAGTGCGGCGCTGGCGCTGGCCAAAGTCGGCTTGCGGCCGCAGGCCATGGCCACCGTCATGCGTGTGCTGCCGCGCAACGATCTGTCCGTCGACACGCTGCAGCAGCTTTTCTATGCCGCTTCCGAATCGGGTGAAGAGCGTCAGGCCGGCGAAATACTGGCGCGCATCAGCCGCAACTCCAACGGTAAGGTCGTCGAGGGCATGCGCGAAGGCATGGCGATCCGCCAGGCCGATCGGCTGCGGGAATCGGGCAATCTGACGGCGGCCTACGATGTCCTGGCGCCCCAGGTGTCGGGTGCGACGCCGACTGTCGCCTCGCGCCTGGCGCTGGCCCGCGTCTACAAGAGCTCGAAGTACAGCGACGAGGCCATCAAGGTCCTCGACAGCGTCATGGCCGGATCGGCGCTCGATATCGACACGTTGCAGGAAGCTGTCGGCATTGCTCTCGAGCTGCGCCGCCTCGATCGTGCGCAAATGTGGCTGGCCGAGGCGATGCGGTTGCAGCCGCAGAATCCGCGCCTTTATGTCGTGCAGTCGCGCGTGCTGCGCGCCAAGGGCGACAATGCCGGCGCCCGCAAGGCACTGGAGATGGCGCAGGAACTTAACAGCGGCCGCCAGACCGCCGTCACGCCGCCGCCCAAGCCGTTGAATACCGGGACACGTTCCGGTGAACTGCCGCGGCCGACCATTCGCCTCTCTGCGGCGACGCCCAATGTCGTCCTTGCCAGTGCTGCTGCTCCCAATACGGCCGCCGCCGCTGGCATCGCTCCTGCCGCTGCTCCGGACAGCTGCGACGCCTCCGCCGAAGCGGACGCCTGTTCGGCCGATGAAGTGGCCCAGCTCGCGCCGCCCTATCAATCGCAGACGAGTGGCGGTGTGGGCGGCTACGGTCAGCAGAGCCGCTACAGCCTCGTGCCGCTGCGCCGGCCCGGCGGCAGCGATGCCGTGACATCGACGGCTCCGGCGGCACCCTCCGGCAGCGGCACGGCCAACGATCCGCTGAGCCGTGAAATCGAACGAGAAATGGCGACGCTCAAGAAGCAGACCACGCCTTCCATCGATGCCGGCCTGTCGTTCCGCGGGCGCTCGGGCGAGGCTGGTCTCGGCCGACTGACCGAATTCAGCGTGCCGTTGAACGGCTATTTCCCGGTTGGCGAGGGCAAGCTGAGCGCGACGATTACGCCGGTGGCGCTGAATTCGGGCGGCGGCAACGCCGATGCCGGCACTCTTTCACGCTATGGCACCAACCAGTTGCTGACGACAGCCAACCAGCGCACGCCGCTCGAATCCGGCCTGACGGGTGTCGGGCTCGGGCTGGGCTTCGACTGGAGCATGGTCCATCTCGATGTCGGCACGACGCCGATCGGCTTCCTCGTGAACAGCATCGTGGGCGGGCTTTCGGCCAATATCCCTCTCGGCGAGTCGGCACAGTTCAAGATCGAGGGATCGCGTCGGGCGGTAACGGATTCCCTGATTTCCTATTCCGGTGCCAAGGACCCGCTGACCGGCCGTATCTGGGGCGGTGTCGTCCGCTCCGCCCTCGAAGGCACTTTCGGCTACGACGATGGCGACATCGGCGGCTACGGCAAGTTCGGCTATGCGAGGTACGACGGACAGAACGTGCCATCCAACACGTCCTATGAATTCACTGCCGGCGCCTACTTCCGGCCGATCAAGGACGAGAATTCCGAGCTCAAGGTCGGCCTCTCCGCCACCTATCTGTCCTTCGGCCAGAATCTCGGCAATTACTCCTTCGGCCAAGGCGGCTACTTCAGCCCGCAGAGCTTCTACAGCCTGTCCTTCCCGGTCGACTGGACGGAGAAGGCCAACAAATTCAAATACAACGTCGGCGGCACGCTGGGCATTCAGTCGATCCAGAAGAACCGCTCCGCCTATTTCCCGAACAACCCGGACCTGCAGACGGCGGCCAACACGGTCTTCGCCGCCGACCCGACGCGGCCGGCCTATTACGAGGCCGCCACCGAGACGGGCCTCGCCTATTCGTTCAGGGCCGGTCTCGAATATGCCATGACGGAAAAGACCGGCCTCGGCGCGGCGATCAACTTCGACAGCTCGAAGGAATTCGACCAGGGCAAGGTGATGTTCTTCCTGCGCACCACCTTCAATTGACGCACGCCGCCAGCCGCATGCAAACCTCGGCCACTCCCTCGGAAGGCACGGCACTCGAGATCGCGGCCCGGCGGTCGAGCGTACGGCAGTGGCGGGCCTTCATCGACGCGCTCGCCGCGGCGCTGGCAACGACCATAGGCGACGAGGTCACGCGCGATATCCTGGCGAAGACCGGCATCGGCATCGCCGAAGCTCACCCGATCGCGCCCTGTCCGACGCTGTCCGACCTTGCCATAGCGATCAACGCCAACCTGGAACATCTCGAATGGGGCCAGATCGAGATCCGTGAAACCGAGCGCGCACTCGATATCGTCCTTGCCGGTTATCCCTACTTCGAAACGCCTGACGGCAGGGCGATCTTCGCGGCTGTCTTCGAATCCATGCTCGACAGATGGCTGGCTGCCCAGGCGAGCCGGCCCGATCTCGCCGTCCGTCTCGCGCGCAGCACGGGCGGCTCCTATCCGGCGCTCGTCTTCAGGTACCAGCGTACCGCCCCGTTGGACGCTCGGTGAAAGACGGAGTCTATCCGTCGCGCCGAGCCGTGCTGGCTACGGCAGGAACGGCATTCGCGCTGGCGCTGGGCGGCGGCGCGGGACGCTCGGCGGCCATGCCCGTCGACTGGGCAACCTTCAAGCGGCGCTTCATCCAGGATCCCGGCCGCGTCGTCGATACCGGCAACAATGGCGTGAGCCATTCGGAGAGCCAGGGTTGGGGCATGCTCTTCGCCGAGTTTCACGACGACCGCCCGACCTTCGACAGGCTGTGGACGTGGACGGCAGCGACGCTGCGCCGGCCCGACAAGCTGTTTTCCTGGCGCTTCACGCCGGGCGTTCGCGATCCGGTGGCCGACAAAAACAATGCCTCCGATGGCGATATCCTGATCGCCTGGGCCTTGTCGCGCGCGGCGATTCGCTGGAGCGAGCCGCGCTATGCCGCCGAATCGAAGGCACTGCAGATCGTGATCCTCAATCGCATGATCGTCGACGACGCGGGCGGCAAGCTTCTGCTGCCGGGCATTACCGGCTTCCAGCGCGGTGAACGCTGGGTCGTCAACCTGTCCTACTATGTCTGGCCGGCCTTCCAGCACTTTGCCACCACCGGTGTCGAACCCCGGCGATGGCTCGAACTGGAAGCGGACGGCCTCAAGCTGCTCGATCGCGCGTCGTTTGGCGCTTTCAGTTTGCCGCCCGACTGGGCGCTGGTCGGCAAGGGAACGACCCTCGTTGCCGACGACTGGCCGCCACGTTTCGGCTTCGATGCCGTTCGCGTGCCGCTCTATCTGGCCTGGGGCAAGCACAGGCAGCGGCTCGGCCGCTATATTGCCGCCTGGCAAGCGGTGAAGGTAGGCTCCCGTCCACCGGCCTGGATCGATCTGCGCAACGGCGCGCTCTCCAGCTTTCCCGGCAGCGAAGGAGTGGAATCGATTTTCGCCCTGATTTCCGCCGCGGCTGGAGTCCGCAACGTGCAGGCGTTTGCCCCCCTGAACGACGGCGACGACTATTATTCGGCCAGTCTCAAGATGCTGGTCGATATAGCCGCCCGGGAGAGTGCCAGTCTTTCCTTGCCGCCGAAGACCTGAGCGAACACGACCAATGGTGCCCAAGCCAACCGTTGTCATCGCTATCCATCGCGAGGACGCCAGGATCTCCCTGACAGGGGAGGCCGAACGTGCGGGCTTTGCCGTGAAGACGACGGGACTGGGCGATGAGCTGTTCGAGCTCTTCCGCACCTTCATCCCGGACGCGCTCATTCTCGATTTGCGGCTGCCCAATGCCGATGCGATCCAGGTCATCCATCGTCTGAGCAAGTTCGCGCTGCATCCCTTTCTCATCCTCGTCGGCGACAAGGCAGGCGGCATGCTCGACGTCGTCCAGCAGATCGCCGTGGCCAACGGCCTGCCCGTGGCCGGCACCCTGTCGGGAGCCTGGCAAAGCGAGAAGGTCCAGGAGCTTCTCGAAAAGGCCCATGCCGAGATTCCGGCCAAGACCGCCTATAGTGAGCAATCGCTGATGATGCAGCTCACGCAGGCCATTTCCAGCGAGGAGCTATATCTCGTCTATCAGCCGCTGGTCGAGATCGCCGGGCGCCGGATCACCGGCGTGGAGGCGCTGGTGCGCTGGAACCATCCGACGCGCGGCGAGCTCATTCCCGACCGCTTCATCACCCTCGCCGAATATTCCGGCATCATCGTGCCGATGACCTGGTGGGTGCTGCAGACCGCCATCAAGCAGCATGCCGACTGGAAGAAGCAAGGCCTGGTGCTGCCGATCTCGGTCAATATCTCGGCGGGTTTCCTCACCTCGGTCGAGTTGCCCGATGTGGTGCTGCGCCTGCTGCAGAATTACGGTTGCGAGCCCAGACACCTGACGCTGGAGATCACCGAGACGGACGTGGTGGGCAATCCGACTCTGGCGCTGGAAATCCTCGCGCGCTTTCGTCTGGCCGGCGTCAAGGTGGCGATGGACGACTATGGCGTGGGCTTCTCGAACCTCACCCAGCTCCAGCAGTATCCCTTCAGCGACCTCAAGATCGACCGCTGGATGATCGAGAAGCTGCCGACCGACAAAGACCAACAGGAAGAGATCAAGCTGCTGGTGCGTCTGGCCGGCGCGCAGGATGTCGCGGTGACCGGCGAGGGCATCGAGACCGAGGAGCAATGGTCGGCGCTCGAGGCGACGGGCTGCAAGACGGCGCAGGGCTATCTGATCGCACGGCCGATGTTGCCGCTGAAAATCCCCGGCTGGATCGCCGCCGAGGCCAATCGCTTCAACCCGCCGCTGGTCTAGCAGGCTGTTGAAGAAGTCGGTATCGGCGTCGACTAAGTCATGATTCACTCGGCGTCGGTTATCGTCGGGGGATTCGATGCGCGGTAGTGACGAACGTTCTGGCTCGCTGTTTTCCTATGTCGACCTTGAGGCTCGTGTGGGCGTGGACCACCCTCTGCGTGCGATCCGTGAGATCGCCAACGCGGCGCTGCTGAGCCTGACGAGGGACTTCGACAGGCTCTACGCCTCGGCGATGGGGCGGCCCTCGATCGCGCCGGAGAGGTTGCTGCGGGCGATGCTGTTGCAGGCGTTCTACGGACTGCGCTCGGAGCGCCAGTTGATGGATCGGATCGAGTTCGATCTCCTGTTCCGCTGGTTCGTGGGCCTCGGTGTGGACGATCCGGCGTGGAACCATTCAGTGTTCTCCAAGAACCGGGACCGCCTGCTGGAAGGCCAGATCGCGGCCAAGTTCCTGCAGGCCGTTCTGATCCAACCGAAGGTCAAGCGACTGCTGTCGAGCGACCACTTCTCGGTCGACGGCACGCTGATCGAGGCCTGGGCTTCGATCAAGAGCTTCCGGCGCAAGGATGGCGGCGACAATGACGGCGAGGGTTCGGGCCGCAATGCCGAGCGCAGCTTCCACAAGGAGAAGCGCTCCAACGAGACCCACCGCAGCACCACCGACCCCGAGGCCCGGCTCTATCGCAAAGGCTCGGGCCAGCCGGCCAGGCTGTGCTATCTGGGGCACGCCTTGATGGAGAACCGCCATGGCTTGGCCGTCGGCGGCGGGGCAACCCTGGCTACTGGCACGGCCGAGCGGGAAGCGGCTCTCGCGTTGGTCGACAACTACCGCGGCCGCTCCAGGCGGCGCATAACGCTGGGCGCCGACAAGGCCTACGACGTGGCAGAGTTCGTCGGCGACCTCAAGGAACGATCGGTCACGCCGCACGTCGCCATAAACGGTCACCCGACCAAGACAGGCAAGCGGCGCAAGACGGCGGTCGACCACCGAACCCTGCGTCACGCCGGCTACGAGGTCAGCCAGCGTTGCCGCAAACGCATTGAGGAGGTGTTCGGCTGGATCAAGAGTTCGGCCGGCTTCGCCAAGATCAAGTTGCGAGGCCATTCCAGGGTCGATGCTGCCTTCACCTTGGCGCTGGCGGCTTATAACCTGATCCGCCTGCCCAAGCTGCTGGCCGCCCCGGCATGATGCTCAATCGCAAGCGGCCAAACGCCGACATCGCGGAAGTGCATGCCGCATACCTCGACAACAGCCAAGACGACCATGGCTTCCTCAGCGATCGACCGACAGCTCACCGCCAACCGCCACCTCGCGACTGCCAGTCGCCGGCTTCAGACACTTCTTCAACAGCCTGCTAGACCAGCGGATCCGGCTCGCCCGGCGGCAGCGGCATTTCAAAGACGTTGAGCGTCATCGACACCAGCATGTAGTAGCCGCAGACGCCGACCAGATCGACCACGCCCGGCTCGCCGAAGGCATCGACGGCGCGCTTGTAGTTCAGGGTCGCGACACGGTTGGTCTCGAGATACTCGGTGACGAAGTCGTAGACGACACGCTCGAGTTCGCGCGTGAAGGGCGGCGTGGTGCGGGTGCGCACGGCCTCGACGATGGCGGGTGAAAGGCCCGCTTCAAGGGCGAGCTTGGCATGAGCGTAGAACTCGAACTGCGCCTTGAAGTGACGGCCGACGAGGCAGATCGCCAGTTCGGCCAGGTCCTTGGGCAGCGAGGTGTGGAAGCGGCAGTATTCGCCGACCTTCTGGGCATGCTCGGCCAGGCCCGGGCTGCGCAGCCACGGATCGAAGGGTCCGCGCAGGCCGCCGCGCGGGCCGGCGACGATGGCGTCGGCCACCTTCTTCTGTTCGGGCGTCAGTTTGTTGAGGTCGAGCGGAGACAGGCGCGGCATCTCGGGATTTCCTCTTGTGCTTGTTTGTTTAGAGCGGACAGCCGGCGTCGCCCGTGCGGTTTTTGTCGGCATCGTCGAAAATGACGTTGATCATGGCTTCGCCGGCCGCCTGGGCCCGCGAGTCGCTGGTCTGGCAGGACGAGGTCGCCTGCCACAACACGCGGCCGCCATCGAGCGCGTAGAGCGTGAGCGTGATGCGCAGCGTGGCGCCACTCGGTGCCGAGGTGATGGTGTCGCGCTGGCCGAAGCGGTTTGCCGGGATATCGGCGCGCGGGTTGGAGCCCGGCGTGTCGAAGCCGCGGTTGCCGCCGCTGGTCGAGGGGGCGTTGTCGAGGCCGCCCAGCAGGTCGCGGAAGGCGACATCCATGCGCATGACATTGCCGCCGGAGAAACCCACCTCGTTGCCGCGCCGGGCAATGCGCGTCATCACCACCCGGCGCAGCTCGCGCGACAGATGCGTGTCGGAGCTGAGCTGCACGGCGGTCTTGGCCTTGGGGATCGCCTGATAGGCCTTGACCTCGACCTGTCCGACGGCCAGCGCCTGGGCCGATGCCGGCGACGCGAAGAGGAAGACGAAAACGACGAGCGGCGCGACGGCGAAAGGAAACATGATCCGATCCTCTAGGCTGCCGGCTTGTTCCAGCCGGGCTCGTCGCGGTCGAGCATGCGCTTCAGCGATTCGAAATGCAGGAAGGCCTGCTGCGATTCGCCCGCGATCTGGTGGGCGGTTTGGCGGGCCATGTCCTCAGAGATGTTGTGGAGAGGCCGGCCGGTCTGCATGGCCAGCACCTGCACCATGGCGGCGCGTTCCAGATAATAGAGGTCGTCATAGGCCTGCGCCGCGGTCGGGCCGGAGACGATGACGCCGTGGTTGCGCAGGAAGAGAATCGGCTTGTCGCCCATCGCCCGGCACATGCGCTCGCCCTCGTCGTTGCTGAGCGCCACGCCGCCATATTCCTCGTCATAAGCAATGCGGTCCCAATAGCGGAAGGCGTTCTGCGTGCACATCTCGAGCTTGCCACCCTGGATCGAGGTCAGGGCGGTGGCATAGGGCATGTGGGTGTGCAGCACGACGGCGGCCTTGGGATTGCCGCTGTGGATGCGGGCATGGATGTAGAAGGCCGTCGGCTCGACCGGGTGCTTGCCCTCGACGACGTTGCCGTCGCCGTCGGCCATGACGATGTCGGAAGGCGTGATCTCCGACCAATGCAGGCCTTGCGGATTGACCAGAAAGAGATCCGGCCGGCCCGGCACGATCATACTGAAATGATTGCACACGCCTTCGTTCAGCCCGTGGCGCGCGGCGGTGCGCAGGGCCGTGGTCAGGTCGACGCGCGCCTGGGTCACATCATTGGCCAGCATCGAAAATCGCTCCGTGGAAGAATGTTTCCTGCCGGGCGATGATGCGGCCAAGCCTGCATCTCGGCCAAGCGAAATCGCCGCGCAATACCGCTGCGTGCGGGCCAGGAGCGATCGATGGATTTTCTGCTCAACTCGCCGCTGGGCGCCCTGCTGGCCCGACCCTGGCTCGACCGGTTCGGCCTGTTCTGCCTGCGACGCTGGTACTTCCCGCTGTCGCGGCTATGGGCTGCGGCCAATGCGGCGGGCGACGATGTCGCGGCTTTTCGCGCCGGCATCGGTGCGCCGCTGCCGGGTTTCTGGCCGTCCTGGTATCTGCGCCAGCTGCTGCGCCTCAATCGCCGGGCGCGGGATTGCTCGCAAGCGGCACGGCAGGGATGGGAAGCGGCGATCTTTGGCGGCGAGACCGAAGATCCCGCGCGCCTCGACCGCCGGCGGCGCTGGGCGGCGACACTGCACCTGTCGACACGGGCGCTCTTCTATCCGTTGCTCTTCGGTTTCCGTCCGCCTGTCGCACGCTGGACCATTCCCGCGCCGGCCACGGTCGAGGTGGATCTCACCGACCTCGGCGCGATGTCGCCGGATATCGGGAGCGTGCAGATGTCGACGCCGTCCGAGCGTGCCGGCTTGCGTCACTACTGGTTGCGCACTCCGACGCCCGCCGCACGCCTCGGCAAGTGGCCGGGCAGCGAGACCCTGTATGCCCGTGTTGTCGAGCCGGCCGACGCACCCGCCGCGGCGACGCTGATACTCGGTAGCGGCCTCTGCCTCGAAACCGACCTGCAGATTTTCGCGCGTGACGCTGGCAAGCGGTTGGCGCCCCTTGGCTGGCGGCTGGTCGAACCGGTTTCGCCTTTTCACGGCTTGCGCGGCGCGCCCGATCTTTACGGCGGCGAAGCCTTCTTTGCCTTCGCACCCGCTGCCACGGTCGATCTTATCGTGGGTCAAACGATCGAGTCGGCACTGCTCATCGCCTGGTGCCGCGAGCGCTTCGGCGGTCCGGTGGCACTGGGCGGCATTTCGATGACGTCCTTCGTGGCGCAGCTCGCCGCCAGCCATTGCCATCGATGGCCCGCGTCGGCCCGCCCCGACGGTGTCCTGCTGATCAGCCATTCCGGCCGTATCGAGGACGTGACCTTCGGGGGCGAATTGACGGCGGCCGTCGGGCTCGAAGAGCCTTTGAACAAGGCGGGGTGGTCGCGTGCCGATCTTTCGCGTTTGTCTTCGCACCTCGATCCCACCGAAGCCCCGGCGCTGCCGGCGGAACGAATTGTCTCGGTGTTGGGCGAGACCGACGGCTGGCTACCGTACAAGGACGGTCTTGAGATCGTGCGGCGCTGGAAGCTGCCGGCGGCCAATGCCTTCGCCTATCCGCTCGGCCATCTCGGCATGCCGGTGCAATTGGCGCGCGATCCGGCGCCGTACGAACGGCTCAGGCAGGTATTGCAACGACCTTAGCGTCGATATTCGATATCTCGCGCACCAGCTTGGTGCGCACGGCGCGGCTGAAATCGTTGAAGTCGCGGGCCACGATCATGAACGAGCCGGGACCGCCGATGACGTTGTCCTCGTAATATTTGTCGAGGTCGGCGTCGGGTGGGCGGCTGAAGTTGCTGCGGTTCATCATCACCGGCAACCCGTTGACCACGATCCCGCGCGCCACCAACCCGTCGCGCACCTGCTCGGCCGGCGGGCCGTCGTTGGTGCGGCCGTCACCCGACACGTCGATGATCATCCGCTTGGAGACATAGCCGGATTTGGTGAAGCGCTGCCCGGCATGAGCGAGTGCCGCGCCGACCGCTGTCCAGCTTTGCGAGGTGCGTGGTGCCTCGGCCAGCTTCTCGGCAAAGCGCCGCGCGGCCTGGACGCTGTCGATCAGCGTCCAGTCGATGACGACCGTCTGGTAATGCTGGCCCGCCCATTCGGTATAGCAAAGCGCTATGCGCTTGTGTTCGCCGCCCAGGATGGCGTCGAGCACGCGGTCGTTGGTCAGCGATTCGATATAGCCGCGGCGCTGCAGCTCGGCCTCGACCTCGTCGATCGAGCGCGAGACGTCGACGGCCATCACGAGCTGCAGATCGACAGGGCTATCGGCGGAAGCGGGCATCGCCGTGCCGCCGGTCAAAGCCGCCAGGGAGCCCATAAGCGCAGTCCGTCGCTTCATGCCCGCCTCCTCGTGATGAAGGAAGCATAGCACCTGCCATGCCGGGACAAATGAACAAGACAAATGAAAACGCCGGGGGTAACCCCCGGCGTTCGCTTTAGCTGTCCGTGTACGTACGGCCTACCGGTCGTCGTCCTACTGGTCGTCGTCGAAGCCACGCTTGCGCGGCTCATAGTCGCGCTTTTTGTCGGGCGTCGAGAATTCACGCCGCCGTGGCGGGCTCTTGTCGCCAGCCGGAGGAGCTTCCGTCGGGGCCGGATTGAAGCCGCCAGCGCCACCGGAGAAGTCCGCACGACGATCGCGCATCGGTCCGCCGTCGCCGCCGCCGGCAGGAGCGCCGCGATAACCACCACCGCCGCCACCGCCGCGATCGCCGCCACCACCACCACCGTAGCCGCTGCCACCACCGCCACGAGCGCCACCGGCACCGCCGCGATAGCCACCACCACCGCCGCCACGATCGCCGCCACCACCACCACCGTAGCCGCCGCCACCACCGCCACGATCGCCGCCACCACCGCCACCGCCGCGATAGCCACCGCCACCGCCGCCGCCACGATCACCGCCGCCACCGCCGCCGTAGGGCGGACGCGGGCCGCGGCCACCGCCGCCGCCACCTTCACGGCCGCCGTCGCCGCCAAATCCACCGCCGCCGCCACCGGGCTGGCGTTCAACGGCTTCGCGAACGGCGATCGAACGACCGTCGAGCAAGGCGCCGTTCATGGCCTGCATCGCGGCAGAACCCATGTCGTCGGTTTCCATCTCGAGGAAGGCGAAGCCGCGGCTGCGGCCAGTCTCGCGATCCACGATCACTTTCGAAGAGGCAACGGTCCCGAATTGGGAGAACGCTTCTTGCAGACGCTCGGACGTCACCGAGTAGGGCAAATTGCCCACGAACAGTTTACGACTCATTCATAGCTCTGGATGTTGTGGTGGAAGGGGTAAGCGGAGTCCGGGCACGCGCTCGTTGGACGATGGTGTCCAAGCGTTTCATTGACCTTTGGCGGATGCCGACGAAGTTCACGACGTTCACAAAAGACGTTGACCGGTATGCGCTCTGCGATCGACCCGAAGTCTCTTGATGATGCACCTCGGGCAGCGTCGCTCTGCCGCACTTATGCGCTGATTCACGCCGCTCGTCCACACCGCGCGACGAAACGCGGCGGGGTTGAGATCGCCTCGCAGCGGTCACACAATCGCGCGGTACACGCCGTGAAATTTTTGGGGGAACGCCATGATCGTCGACCATCGCACTTATGAACTACAGCCGGGCCGCCTGCGCGACTTCCTCGCCCTCTACGAAAAAGAGGGGCTGCCCGTGCAGATCAAGCATCTCGGCAACCTGGTCGGCTACTACACCACCGAAGTCGGCAATGTGAACGAGATTGTCCATATGTGGGGGTATGCCGATCTCGCCGACCGCACCAAGCGCCGCGCTGCGATGGCCGCCGACCCGGCCTGGCAGGCCTATCTGCAAAAGAGCCGGGAGTTCATGAAGACCATGAACAACAAGATATTGGTGCCGACCTCCTTCTCGCCCACGAAGTAAAGGGAAGCCCAGCATCATGGCGACCGCATTGACCCGCCGCAGCGGCGCGCAGGTTCTCATCGACCAGCTCCGCATCCATGGCGCCGACACGATCTTCGGTGTCCCCGGCGAAAGTTACCTGGCCGCGCTGGACGCGCTCTATGCCCAGCGCAATTCGCTGCGCTACATCATCTGCCGTCAGGAGGGCGGGGCGGCCAATATGGCCGAGGCCTATGGCAAGCTGACCGGCAAGCCGGGCATCTGCTTTGTCACCCGCGGCCCCGGCGCCACCAATGCCAGCATCGGCTTGCATACCGGCCATCAGGATTCGACGCCGATGATCCTGCTGGTCGGTCAGGTGGCGCGCGAGACGACGGACCGCGAGGCCTTCCAGGAGATCGACTACCGCCGCATGTTCGGCCAGATGGCCAAGTGGGTGGTGCAGATCGAGGACGCCAGGCGCATCCCCGAGTTGATCAGCCAGGCGTTCCATACGGCCCTGAACGGCCGGCCTGGGCCGGTGGTCGTGGCGCTGCCGGAAGACATGCTGACCGACGAGGTCGAGGTGGCCGATGCCGGCCCCTACAAGATCGCGCGTGGCGCACCGGCGGCCGGCGACATGGCGACGCTGCGCAAGATGCTCGAAGCGGCGGAGAAGCCGATGGTCATCGTCGGCGGCGGCGGCTGGACGGCAGAGGCCTGCGCCGACATGCGCAGCTGGATCGAGGCCAACGATCTTCCGGTGGCAGCCTCCTTCCGGTGCCAGGACCTTCTCGACAACCGTCATCCCAACTATGCCGGCGATCTCGGCGTCGGTGTCGGTCCGGCGCTGGGCAAGCGCATGAAGGAATGCGACCTCATCATCGCCGTCGGCTCGCGCCTCGGCGAAGCCACGACCGGCGGCTACACGCTCTTCGACATTCCCGTCCCCAAGCAGAAGCTGGTGCATATCCATGCCGGCGCGGAAGAACTCGGCCGCGTCTATCAGGCGACGCTGCCGATCAACTCGGGCATGGCGAATTTCGCCTCGGCCGCCAAGGCGATGAAGCCGGTCGACGGCAAGCGCTGGAAGGCAGCGACCGCGGCGGCGCATGCCGATTATCTCGACAACATCAAGCCAGGCCCTCTGCCCGGCGCGGTCAACATGGGTGAGGTCATCGCCTGGCTGAACAAGCGCCTGCCCGACGACGCCATCGTCACCAACGGCGCCGGCAACTACGCGGCCTTCCTGCACCGCTTCTTCCAGTATCGCGGGTTCAAGACGCAACTGGCGCCGACCAGTGGCGCCATGGGCTACGGCGTGCCGGCGGCGGTGGCAGCCAAGATCGCCGAGCCCGGCCGCATGGTGGTGTCGCTGGCAGGCGATGGCTGCTTCCTGATGAACGGCCAGGAATTCGCCACGGCCGTCCAGCATGGCGCCAATATCGTCATCGCCGTCATCGACAACGGCATGTACGGCACCATCCGGATGCACCAGGAACGGGAATATCCCAAGCGCGTGCATGGCACGGAGCTGAAGAATCCCGACTTCGCAGCCTATGCTCGCGCCTTCGGCGGTCATGGCGAGACGGTCGAGAAGACCGAGGACTTCGCCGCCGCCTTCGAGCGCGCGCTCGACTCCGGCAAGCCCGCGATCATCCATGTGAAGACCGACCCCGAAGCGCTGACCTCGCGCATCACGCTCACCAAGCTGCGTGAACAGGCCTTGGCCGCCGGACGATAAGCAAAGACAAAACGGCATTGGGAGAGAGACATGACCGTCACGAGACGCGCCGCCTTCGCGGCGCCTCTTCTTGCGCTTGGCGTCCCGGCCCGCGCGCAAACGGAATGGCCGAAGGGCCAGCCGATCCGCATGCTCATCCCCTTCGCGCCGGGCGGCGTGCCCGACATCATCGCGCGCATCCTGACGCCAAAGATGGGCGAGGGGCTGGGCCAGAGCTTCGTCATCGACAACAAGCCGGGCGCCGGCGGCGGTCTTGCCGGACAGCTGCTGTCGCAGGCCGCACCCGACGGCTACACGCTGATGACCGGCACGGTCTCGACGCTGTCGATCGTGCCGGCGATCAACCCGTCGCTGAAATACGATCCGACCAGCTTCGCCGCGATTGGCCTCGCGGCGGTCGTGCCGATGGTGGCGCTGGTGCGCGCCGATTCACCGGCGCAGGACATCCAGGGTCTGGTCACGCTGATCAAGAGCAGGCCGAAGTTCGATTACGGCTCCTCGGGCAACGGATCGATCCTTCATCTCACCGCCGAGCTCTTCAGGCTGAAGACCGGCCTCAAAATACAGCACATTCCCTACCGTGGATCGGCGCCGGCCCTGCAGGCATTGCTCTCGGGTGAAATCGATTGCGTCTTCGATGCGCTGGCTCCGGCGATGGGCCAGATCAAGTCGGGCAAGCTGCGCGCGCTCGGTCTTGCCATGGCCAAGCGCTCGCCGGCACTGCCCGATCTCAAGACCATCGGCGAGCAGGGTATTGCCGGCGTTGAGGCCTATACCTGGGCCGGACTCTATGGGCCGGCCGGCACGCCGGCGCCGGTCGTGCAGCGACTGAATGTCGAGCTGCTGAAAGCGCTCAGGGACCCCGACAACATGAAGAAGATGGCCGAGCTGGGGTATGAGCTGCAGCCCTCGTCGCCGTCCGAACTCGCCGCGCATACGGCGGCCGAACTGAAGAAATGGACCGAGGTCGCCAAGGCGGCCGACGTTAAACTCGATTGAAAGGGGGCTTGCGCAGGGTTCTCGACGCACCTATAGAAACCCCACTACCGTGGAATTTGAGCCGACCGGCTTGCGGCCACGTTAATCCTCGCTAAAAGGTCGGAGTGCTTTTGAAAAAAGCCCCCGACCTTTCCGGTCGGGGGCTTTTTCGTTTGGCGCTGCGATGGAGAGAAAGATGGACGGCATTGTTCGCAAGACCGGCGGCACGAATACTGCACCCGCCAAGAGCGGTGCCAACTGGCGGCCGCAGACGCGCGCGGTGCGCGGCGGCCAGATCCGCACCAACTTCGACGAGACTTCGGAGGCGCTGTTCCTGACCTCTGGCTACGCCTATTCGAGCGCCGAGGAAGCGGAAGCGACCTTCAAGGGCACGAGCGATCACTATCAGTATTCGCGCTTCGGCAATCCCACCGTCTCGATGTTCGAGAACAGGCTGGCTGCCCTCGAAGGCACCGAAGCCTGCCGCGCCACTTCGACCGGCATGTCGGCGGTGTTCTTCACGCTGCTGGCGCTGCTCAAGAGCGGCGACCGCATCGTCGCGGCCCGCCAGCTCTTCGGCTCCTGCCATTACATCGTGGCCGAGCTGCTGCCGAAATACGGCATTGTCTCCGAGCTGGTCGATGGCGGCGATCTCAAGGCCTGGGAAAAGGCGCTCTCCACGCCGGCCAAGGCCGTGCTCTTCGAATCGCCGTCCAATCCGATGCTCGACATCGTCGACATCAAGGCCGTTTGCGACATGGCTCACAAGGCCGGCGCCAAGGTCGTGCTCGACAATGCCTTTGCCACGCCGATGCTGCAGCGGCCGCTCGAATTCGGTGCGGACATCGTGGTCCACTCGGCCACCAAGTACATCGACGGCCAGGGCCGCTCGCTGGGTGGCGCGGTGCTGGGCTCCAGGGAGTTCATCGTCGATCAGCTCCAACCGATCACGCGCAACACCGGCCCGTCGATGAGTCCGTTCAACGCCTGGGTTCTGGTCAAGAGCCTCGAGACCTTGGGCCTGCGCATGGACCGCCATTGCGCCAATGCCGCGCGCGTGGCCGATGCACTGGCCGCCCATCCGGCGATCGCCCGCGTGCTCTACCCGGCGCGCGCCGATCATCCGCAGCACAAGCTCGCCATGCAGCAGCTCTCGGGCGGCGGCGGCGTCGTCACCTTCGAGCTCAAGGCCGGCAAGTCGGCGGCCTTCGAGACGCTGAACCGTCTCAAACTGGTCGATATCTCCAACAACCTGGGCGATGCCAAGAGCCTGATCACCCATCCGGCGACGACGACGCATATGCGCATCGGCGCCGAGGAGCGCGCCAAGCTCGGCATCACCGACGGCACCGTGCGCCTCTCGGTCGGTCTCGAGGATGTCGAGGACATCATCGCCGACCTGCAGCAGGCGCTCGGCGGCTGAGACACATGTCGCTTGCAAGGACCTTGTGGGCGGCGAACAGGGATGAAGCCGGACGCATCCTCGCGCATGGCTTCGTGCAGGGGCTGGCCAATGGCCAGCTGCCGGTCGAGAGCTTCAAGCGCTACGTGGCGCAGGACGCCTGGTTCCTCGAGGCCTTCGCCCGCGCCTATGCGTTCTGCCTGGCGCATAGCACCGCGCGCGACGATCTGCAGGGCTTTGCCGAGCTGATCGCGGGCGTGCTCGAGGAACTGAAGCTGCACAAGTCATATGCCGAGCGCTGGCAGGTCGCGCTCGACGGCGTGACGCCTGTGCCGGCGACAAGTGCCTATGTCGACTTTCTGCTCGAAACAGCGCGCCAGGGAAACCTCGGCGAGACCATCGCCGCCATGACGCCTTGCATGCGGCTCTATGCCTGGCTCGGCCAGTCGCTGGCGGCGCAGCCGGTCGCCGAACGTTATGCCGAATGGATCAGGACCTACGCCGATCTCGGCTTCGAGGTTCTGGCCGCGCGCCTCGAACACCTGCTCGACCGCCACGCTCAGGACACGCCGACGGTGCGTGCCAATTATCGGCGCGCGCTCGAGCTCGAATACGGTTTCTTCGCCGCCAATCTCTAAAGCGTCGCCAGGCGCTCCATCGAACGGTCGAGCGCGCCGTGCAGGTCGGTGGTGAGCTTCTGGCCCATCGCCGTGCGCACCTCGCGCTCGGCATCGGCCCACAGCGGCAAGGCGCGCTTGAACAACGCGCGGCCGGCCAGCGTCACGACCAGCTCGTGGCGGCGTTTGTCGCCCGAGGCGGCGCGTTCGATCAGGCCCTGTATCATGAGCGGACGCAGGTTGCGCGTGAGCGTCGTGCGGTCGGTGCTGAGCAGCTCGGCCAGCTTGCCGATCGGCAGCGGGCCTTCGGCGGTGACGAAGGCGAGCAGCGAGAACTGCGAGATCTTGAGGCCGGTCAGAGCCAGGTGCTTGCTGAAGATCTGCGAGACGCGACGGGCGGCGCCGCGCATGCGGAAGCAGGTGCATTCGGTAGGCGAGAGGCGGAGCGGCGGCGGGGGCTGCATGATGGTCCAAGACTACAGGCGGCGCTTGCGGGGGCCAAGCGGGAATGTGTATATGCACGTAAAAGCAGGCGACGATGGAGACGGATATGGCGACGGAATATGGCGTGGTGCCGCTGGAGCACGCCCGCACCCTCGACGGCCTGACCCTGTTTCGCGAGATGATCGCAGGCCGCCTGCCGGCGCCGCCGATCGCCCGGGCGCTGGGCTTCGACATCGTCGCGGCGGATTCCGGCACGGTCGCCTTCAGCTACACGCCGGTCTTCGACCACTACAACCCGCTGGGCACGGTGCATGGCGGCATCGCCGCGACGCTTCTGGATTCGGTCATGGGCTGCTGCATCCATACGGTGCTGAAAGCCGGCACCGGCTACACCACGGTCGAGATCAAGGTGAACTACGTGCGCGCCATGACCGACAAGACCGGCCCGGTGCGCGCCGAAGGCCGCACGATCAATGTGGGATCGCGCATCGCCACCTCGGAAGGCAAGCTGATCGACGGCGCCGGCAAGCTGCTGGCGCATGGCACCACAACCTGCCTGCTGTTTCCGATCTAATTTCGAGGTTGCGGCCCGCCTTGGGGGCGGCAAGAGTCGGCCGAATGTATCAGGCCTCGACACGCGACATCCGGGTAACCGTCCGCCCGCAATATCTGTCCGACCAGTCCGATCCGGCGACATCGCAATTCGTCTGGGCCTATCACGTGCGGCTCGAGAACCTGGGCGAGGAGACGGTGCAACTGCGCTCGCGCCACTGGAAGATCACCGACGGCCTCGGCCGCCGGCAGGAAGTGAAGGGCCCCGGCGTCATCGGCAAGACGCCGCTGCTGCGGCCCGGCGAGAGCTTCGAGTATACCTCGGGCACGCCGCTCTCGACGTCATCCGGCATCATGAGCGGCACGTACCAGATGGTGAACGAGGCCGGCGAACACTTCGACATCGTGGTTCCCGCCTTCTCGCTCGACACACCCGCCGCGCCCAGATCGCTCAATTGAGCGGGAGGAAACAATGAAAAAGACGAAGAGCGTCCTGAAGGCCACCGCCGTGGTCCGTCCGTCGCGCGAGGAGGCCGAGGCCGCCGTGCGCACGCTGATCCGCTGGGCCGGCGACGACCCGACCCGCGAGGGCCTGCTCAGCACGCCCGACCGCGTCGTGCGCTCCTATGAGGAATTCTATTCCGGCTACACCACCGATCCGCGCGAGATCCTGCAACGGACCTTCGAGGAGGTCGAGGGCTACGACGAGGTCGTGGCGCTGCGCGACATCGACATCGAGTCGCATTGCGAGCATCACATGGTGGCGATCATCGGCAAGGTCCATATCGGCTACCTGCCCGACAAGCGCGTCGTCGGCATCAGCAAGCTGGCGCGCCTGGTCGACGCTTTCGCCCATCGCCTGCAGATCCAGGAGAAGATGACGGCGCAGATCGCCGATACGCTGCAGGAAGTGCTGAAGCCGCGCGGCGTCGCTGTCGTCGTCGAGGCGGTCCATCACTGCATGACCACGCGCGGCGTCCACAAGACCAACGTCACCATGGTGACCAGCCGCATGCTGGGCGCCTTCCGCAACAATGGCGACACCCGCCGCGAGTTCCTGACCATGATCGGTCGTCATTCTATCTAATCACCATTCCCTCTAAATCACTGGAGTACATGCGTTGGCTGGAGAGATTGTCGATTCCGTAGAGATGCTGCGACGCCTGGTGGCCTTCGACACCACCTCGCGCAATTCCAACATGGCGCTGATCGATTACGTGCAGGCCTACCTCACGAGCCACGGCGTCTCCTCGACGCTGGTGCCCAACGAGGACAAGAGCAAGGCCAACCTCTTCGCCACCGTTGGCCCCAACGTGGCCGGCGGCGTCGTGCTGTCGGGCCATACCGATGTCGTGCCGGTCGACGGCCAGCCCTGGGTCACCGATCCGTGGACGCTGACGCTGAAGGACGGCAAGTATTACGGCCGCGGCACCTGCGATATGAAGGCGTTCTATGCCATCGCATTGGCCATGCTGCCGCAGTTCCAGAAGGCGCCGCTCAAGAAGCCGATCCATTTCGCGCTGAGCTACGACGAGGAAATCGGCTGCTTCGGCGCCCATTCGCTGGCCGCCGCCATGGCCACCGAAGTGCCCAAGCCGCGCGCCATCATCATCGGCGAGCCCACCATGATGACCGTGGTGCATGCCCATAAGGGCAGCCAGTCCTACGTGACGAAATTCACCGGCTTCGAGGCCCATTCCTCGATGACGCATCTCGGCGTCAGCGCCATCCATTTCGCCGGCGAATTCGTGCACTACCTCAATACCGTGCAGGAAGAGCTGGAAGCCGCGGCACCGAAGAACAGCGAGTTCATGCCGGCCGCCGCCACCTTCAACGTCGGCACCATCGTCGGCGGCACCGCCGGCAATATCCTGGCGCGCGAATGCGAAGTGCTCTGGGGTTATCGCGAACTGCCGACGCGGCCGATCGAGGAACTGGGCGAGCGCGCCAAGAAGTGGCTGGCCGAAGTGCTGCTGCCGAAAATGAAGGCCAAGCATCCCGCCGCCGCCATTGCGACGGAACTGCGCGCCTCGACGCCCGCCTTCTCGCCCGAAGGCAACGACGAGGCCAAGACCCTGGCCGGCACCTGGTCGGGCTCCAACACCGTGGGCAGCGTCGTCTATGCCACCGAGGCCGGCATCTTCCGCAAGGCCATGGGCGTGCCGACCGTGCTCTGCGGCCCCGGCGACATCGCCCAGGCCCATCAGCCCAACGAATTCCTGGTGGCCTCGCAGATCGACGCCTGCGAGGGCTTCATGCGGCGCATGGTCGAGTGGTGCTGCCGCGATTAGGCTAGACAAAGCCCAGGGGGTCGGCCGCGAGGAGCGCCGCGGCGTCTACGATGCCTTTGCCGTGCTCGGCTTCGTGGCCCGACCAGCGGGCTGTCCGTCGCGCCGTCGCGCATAGAACACCACGGAAGGCATCCTGCAACGTCTTGCCGGGCTTTTCCCGATGCAGGCGTTCTATCAGACGGTCGCGATCATGGTGAGCGAGCCAGAGTGCGGCGACGCCCGCCGTGAGTGAAACGGCAAAAGAGGTGCCGTAACGGGGGCCGATCAGGCGCCGATCATCTGATGGATCCGAGCGGATTGCCCGCCAGACCTTGTCTCCCGGGGCGCAAACTGCCACCTGGCTTCCGCGTGGGCTCCCGCACCATGGTTCGTCGTCCGGTCCGACGGCGCCGATGGCAATGCAGTCGTCGTACTTGGCTGGGAAGACGACGTGAGGGTAGAAGTTGCCGGCTGCGGCAAGAACGATGATGTCCTTCCGCACGGCCGCCTTTAACGACGATTCCAGCACTTTCAGTCCGAAGGGCCATCCGATCGCCATCGTCATCACGCCCACCTTCTCGTCGCGAAGGAAGTTGATGGCGTTGGCGATGCGTAACAGATCGGAGGTCGCCGTGAAGTGAATAGCTCGCACGGGCAACAGCATGGCTTTGGGGGCCGAGCCTGTGATTCGGCCCGGTCCTATCGTGCCATGGCAGATCTTGGGGTCCGTCGGCCTGTCGCCGATTTCGCCGCGGCTGACAATCACCGACGCCGTCGACGTGCCATGGCCCGGTTGAATAAGATATCGGTGGCCTGCCTCATGCACGAGAGAGTCGATTGCAGGTCGTCCTTCTTCGACAAAATTGCGGCTCCGTTCGAGAAGCATTGCGCCTTCAAGCTCGACGTGGTCGGTGACTCCTGTATCGATATGACCGATCACGACTCCCTCGCCATACTCCTTCCGGCCCATGCGCCGAGAAAGGGCCCATGCTTGGCGAACATTCATGCTGCGCAGCGACCATGCCAGGTCGTTCGGTGCATCGATCCCTTCGCTGCTGTCGGTGTCGGCACGTAGTGGGGTTTCCCTGACCGGGAGGCAGATTCCCGTTGGCAATTCCTCGTATTTGACTTCGATGTCGGCTTCGAAATCCGCAAGCCCAAGGTCCTGGCTGATCTGCTCGGCCCGATTGCGTGCATCGGCGGTGGAAAGTGTGGGCGCCTGCACAGTCACGATGTTCTCGGCATCTATGCTAGGTTTGCCGAGATCGACAACCTTTTCCAGCCGCGCGGGTCCACCTAAAGCCGTTCCAAGACGCGCGAGGAGATCGTCGAGTTTCTGTCCGGCCGGCATGGTGAAATGATATCTGCCGTTGTGAAGAGACGACGCTGTCGTCGTATTGGCGCATCCGGCCGCGAGGGACAGAGCGGTGACCGCACCGCCGAACAAGGTCGCCCGGCGGCCGGGGTATCCGGTCTTCCCACTCATTTGATCGTTCCTTCCTTCAGAGGCGCGCAATTGGATTTGTCGATGAAGTGGCCCGCAAGATTGAGCATGAGTTGCAGCCAATCCTCGCGATGGGCAAGGTTCCTGTCCGGCCGACGCAGGATATTGCCGTCGCGCAGGGTATGCCGGGCATAGATCATGCGCGGGTCGATGGCGGCCCGCGCGACCGGGGTGAGGGCAATCTTCTCTTCCCGAACGATGTCGTCGAGCATGGCATTGGCAAGCTTCGAGTAGGCAGCTCGGCTTGCCACTCGATATTGCGCTCACCTGCACGCGCCTTGTACGGCGGCCCAACTATAGCGGGCGGCATGCGGTCGATCTGATCCGGTTCGTGCGCCGCCAGACGGTTCGGGCGGGTTGGCGCTATTGCATAATGCAGACGGCGGAACGACTGGTCCCGTTCTTCCTGAAATTCAAATTCTTCGAGACCGGCATCTGGTCCGACGATCCGGCGGGCGGCCGCCTGCAGGTACTGATTCTCGACACCAAGGGGCGTCCTGCATAGGGCGAGGTGTGACATATGCACGATCACGACATGAAAGAGGCGGGTGACTTGCTGGAGCTCTACGTCTGCATCGCTGAAGCTCAAGAGAGATTTGCCGATCTGCTCTCCTCGTATCTGCGCAAGCGGAACACTACGGTCGATCAGTACATCCGCTATCTTTCCTTCCAGTACCATCTGACGAAAGACGTGCAGCGTTACTTCATGGCGATTGCCGCTCATCCGGATATGGCGAGGCGTCGCTCGCTCAGAGAATTTCTCTTTCGCTTCGCTAACGAGGAAGAGCTGCACTATTTGGTGGCGGCCAACGACCTGCACAAGTTGGGCATCAGGCCGTTGCCCATACCCTTCGATGTGGAGTTGTGGCACTCCTACTTCCGGACCGTCGTTGTCGATCGGCCCTTCGTTCGCCTGGGTGCAGCGGCGATCCTGGAAAACATCTCCGATGGGCCGGCCAAGGAGTGGGTGCGCAAGGCACTCAAGGGAGATTTCCTGACGCGTGAAAACACGAAGTTTCTCGTGCTGCATCAGCACGAGACGCTGCCGCACGGCGACCAGATCATTCGCGCCGTCGAAAGCGCGGAGCTGGAACCCATGCATTATCGCGACCTCATCGAAGGGGCGAGGAAGGGTACAGTCCTCTATCTGCGCATGGCCGAGTGGGTCATTCGTCCGCACGTGCTCGCGTCCCTTTGCGACGAGGAGACTGCCGAGCTCGACGAGCGTGAAGAGCGGCGAATTGAGGCGTTTAGCATGACTGAGCTGCAGGGCGAGCAAATACGCGCTGCCGACATGGGCTAGAATCGGCGGGCGTGTCGTCCGTCGCTGACTGAGGCATACTCTGCCTCGCAAGTTAGCGGGAGCGGACCATGAAAATCAAAAGCTACGAAACGTTCCGCTGCGACGCCGGCTGGCGCAGCTTCTCGTTCCTCAAGCTCGTTACCGACGGCGGTCCCAATGGCGGCATCGTCGGCTGGTCGGAATACAACGAGAGCTTCGGCAGCCCGGGCCTCTCCGGCGTCATCGACGTGCTGATGCCCGATGTCATCGGCCAGGATCCGATGGCGCTGGAATTCATCAACGCGGTGCTCGCCACCAAATCGACCCAGTCGCGCGGCGGCGTCGTGCGCCAGGCGATCGCGGCCATCGAGAACGCGCTGCTCGACATCAAGGGCAAGGCGCTGGGCGTTCCGGTCTATCAGCTTTTCGGCGGCAAGCTGCGCGACCGTATCCCGGTCTACTGGTCGCATTGCGGCTCCTACCGCATGCGCAATTCCGAACTCTGCGGCACGCCGCCGGTCCGCACCTACGACGACATGACCAAGGTCGGCGCCGAGGTGAAGGCCAAGGGCTTCGGCGCGCTCAAGACCAATATCGCCATCGAGATCGACGGCCTGATCCAGGCCTATCGCCCCGGCTTCGTCGTCGGCCGCGGCTTCCCCGAGCGCAACTGGGACGCCTTCATTGCCCGTAGTGCGGCCAAGACCGTCGAGGCTTTCCGCAAGGGCTGCGGCCCCGATGTCGGCATCATGCTCGACACCAATTTTCATTTTCGCACCGAAGGGTTCCGCCGCATCGCCGAGGCGGTCGGCCCGACCGGGCTCACCTGGCTCGAACTCGATGCGCACGATCCTAAATCGATCGCACTGATCCGCCGCGATTCGCCCTGCCCCATCGCCTCGGGCGAGACGCTGCTGGAGCGCCGCGACTTCCGGCCCTATTTCGAGGCCTATGCCTTCGACACCGCCATCGTCGATGTCGTGTGGAACGGCTTCTACGAGTCGCTCAAGATCGCGGCCATGGCCGAGGTCTATGAGGTCAACGTCGCGCCGCATAATTTCTACGGCCATCTGGCCAGCGCCATCAGCGCGCATTTCTGCGCCGCGGTGCCTAATTTCCGCATCATGGAGATCGACATCGACAGCGTGAAGTGGCGCGACGAGTTCTTCACTGCGGCGCCGGTCATCGAGAACGGCGACTATGTCCTGCCCACCGGGCCGGGCTGGGGTGTCGACGTCAACGAGGCGGCGCTGCGCGCCCGGCCGGCGAAGTAGAAGGCCTCGCATGAGCGGGCGCAGGCTGGTCGGTCTGATCGGCGCCAATATCCAGCAGTCGCTGTCGCCGGCGCTGCACGAGGACGCTTTCGCCGCCGCCGGCATGGTCGGCCACTATCATCTGATGGATGTCGATCGTTTGCCCGGCCGCTCGCTGCCCGACCTGCTGGCTGCGGCGCGCACCGCCGGCTTCTCCGGCACCAACGTCACCTATCCCTTCAAGGAGGCGGTGATCCCGCTGCTCGACGCCGTCTCTGACGAGGCGCGCCAGATCGGTGCGGTCAATACCGTGACCATCGACGCCAACGGCCGCACCGAGGGCCACAACACCGACCGTTCCGGCTTCCGCCGCGCCTTCAGCGAGACGCTGGGCGAGGGCAGCGTGCGCGGCAAGACGGTGCTGCTGCTGGGCGGCGGAGGGGCCGGCCGCGCCGTGGCCTTCGCCATGATGGATTTGGGCGTTGCCACGCTCAGGCTCTACGACCGCGACGCCGCGCGCGCTTCGGCGCTGGCCGCCGATCTCGCCGCCCGTTTCGGTGCAGTGCGCTGCGAGCGGCTCGACGCACCCGAGCCGGCCGCGGCTTCGGTGGCGGCCATCGTCAATGCCACGCCGGTCGGCATGCAGGGCCATCCCGGCCTGCCGCTGTCGCCTCTGCTGGTCGAGCCGCACCACGTCGTGGCCGATGTCATCTACACGCCGCTCGAAACCGAATTCCTGAAGGCAGCGAAGCAACGCGGCGCCCGCACCATGGGCGGCGCCGGCATGTGCGTGCAACAGGCGGCCGACGCCTTTCGGCTCTTCACCGGCCTCGAGCCCGACATTGCCCGCATGCACGCGACCTTCACCGCAGCGGCGGCGCGGCGCCGCCTGGCGTAGACGGGCGGGATGCAAAAGCCCCTTCTCGCCATTGCCTCGACATACAGAAAAGAGGTCTTTCGACTACGCGCCTTCGGCGCTTCGCTCAGGACGACGGGAGGGTAGAGGTGGTCGTGAGCTATCAACCCGGATCGGCGTCTGTGCCGAAGCCCTGACGATCACCGTCGAAGCTTAAGCACACCTCTTTTCGCTTCTGCGCGCCTTCGGCGTTCGCTCAGGACGACGGGAGGGTGAAACGTCCGTGCGTTACTTCAGCTTCAGCCCGACCACGCGGATCAGCCCGTCGGCGATCGGCCGGTAGCCTTCGAGGCGGGCGGTATGCGTCACCAGGTTCTGCGGGTGGTACATGTAGAGGATCCAGCCCCTGTCGATGAAGCGCTCGGTGATCTTGCGGTAGATCGCCTTGCGCGCCTCGACGGTGGTGGCGGCGCGGGCGTCCTGGTGCCAGGCGTCGACTTCCTTGTCGCAATACTTGGCCATGTTCTGTGGCGCGCCGCAGGTGTGATAGATCACCGAATTGCCGTCGGGATCGCTGCGCCCGCTCCAGGTCAGCGCATAGACCTGGAAGTCGCCGTCCTCGCCGGCCTTGAGCGCGGTCGCGACCTCGGTGACGCGCAGCTTCAGGTCGAAGCCGGCCTCGGCCACCATCGACTGCACGACCTCGGCGATGGCGCGCGATTCGGGCGCGTTGTTGACCATATAGTCGAGCGAGAGGCGGCCGGTGATGCCGGCCTCCTTCATCAGCGCCTTGGCCTTGGCGAGGTCGCGCTTGGGCACCGGGAAGTCTTTCTGATAGTACGGGCTCTGCGGGCTGACCCACTGGTTGCCGACGACGAACTCGCCGTTGAACACGACCTGGTTGAGGGCGTCGCGGTCGATGGCCAGTTCGAAGGCCTTCTGCACGCGCGGGTCCTTGCCCAGCGGGTTGTTCGACTTGGGGCCGTTGTTCTGGTTGATCATCAACCCGAACCAGGCGAGCGACACCGAATTGGCGAGCTTGAGCTTGGGGTTGTCGCGCACCGTCTTGATGTCGGTGGCGAGGATGCGCTCGGTGATGTCGATGCCGCCGGATTGCAGGTTGGCCAGACGCACCGTGGTGTCGACGATCGGCAGATAGGTGATCCTGTCGATGAAGACCTGATCCTTGTTCCAGTAGTCGGCGAATTTCTCGACGACGATGCGGTCCTGCTGGACGCGCTCGACGAACTTGTAGGGCCCGGCGCAGACCGGCTTCAGGCCAAACTTGTCGCCCGCCGCCTCGGCCGCCTTGGGCGAGACCAGCATGCCGGAGCGGTCGGTGAGCTGGGCCAGCAGGGGCGAGAAGGGCGCCTTGAGGTTGAGCCTGAAGGTCAGCGCATCGACCACCTCGACGCTGTCGATCGTGCCGATTTCGGGACGGCGATAGGAGCCCTTCATCGTCAGGTGCCGCTCGATGCTGTACTTGGCCGCCGCCGCGTCGACCGGCTCGCCGTCATGGAACTTCACGCCGGGGCGCAGCTTTATCGTCACCGTCTTGCCATCGGCCGAGGTCTCGTGGCCGAGCGCCAGTTGCGGCACGATGGCCAGCTTCTCGTCGATGTCGAAGAGCTTGTCGCAGAGCGAGGAGAAGACGAGGCGGCCGGTATAGGTGCGCGATAGCGTCGGATCGAGCACATCGGGATCGTCGCCGATGCCGACGCGCAGATGACTCCCTTGAGCGAAAGCGGGCGCGAAGGCCCCCGCGGAGAAACCAAAAGAAAGGACAGTGGCCAGAAGGGCGCGGCGGGCGGTCTTTCTCATGTGTCCTCCAGATAATTAGGCGTCGGCAGCGTAGATCCGGTCGAGGTCGCTTTCGTCGTAACCATAGTCGGTCGAGCAGAACTCGCATTTCACCGAAACGAGACCACGGCTGTCGCGCAGGTCAGCGAGTTCCTCGCGCCGGATCGATTTCAGCACGCCATCGATGCGCTCGCGGCTGCAGCGGCAGCGCGCCGCGAAGGGCCGGCGTTCGAACAGCCGCGCGCCTTCGGCATGGAAGAGACGGAAGAGCAGCGTCTGGCCCGGCAACTCGGGGTCGAGCATTTCCTTCTCGGTGGCCGAGGCCATCAGGATGACGGCCTTGCGCCAGTCGTCCTCGCGCTGCTCGAGATCGACATCGATGCGGCCGGCGTCGAACTCCGGCATCTGCTGCACCATCAGCGCCGAGGCGTACCAGTGACCGCCCTCGGCCGTCGCCTCGCGCCGCGCCGCGATCTTGATGCCGGTCGGCAGCTGCTCGGACTGGCGGAAATAGGTATGGGCGCAATCGGCCAGCGTCGCGCCCTCGAGCGGCACGATGCCCTGGTAGCGCTGGCTATGGCTCGCCTGGTCCACGGTGAAAGTGAGGCGGCCCTGGCCGAAAAGTTTTGGCACATAGCCCTCGGGCGCGTCGGTGTTGCCTTGGCCGTCCTTGTTGGTGCCGAGCGCTATCGCCAGCTTCCACGAATCGAACTGCGCATAGCCGCGCAGCGCGCCGTCGGTGGTGAGATCAGCGACGAGGAGACGGATCGGCCCGTCGCCGCTGATCTGCAAGGTGAAGATGCCGTCGTATTTCAGCGAGGTGGCGAGCGTGGCGCAAAGCACCATCGCCTCGGCCAGCGGTCGCGCCACGGCAAGCGGATAGCCGTGCCGTTCGATGATGGCGTCGAGGGCGGGGCCGAGGCGGATGAGACGTCCGCGCACGCCCAGCGCGTCGAGCTGGAAGGGCAGTACCTTGTCCCAGTCGTCGGAAGGCGTGCCTCCCGACTCGTCGGAAGGCGTGCCTCCCGACGTCGTGTTCACGATAGGCACCACGCCAAAATGCTCTTCTGCGCGTGCAGACGGTTCTCGGCCTCGTCGAAGACGACCGACTGCGGACCGTCGATCACCTCGGCGGTCACTTCCTCGCCGCGATGCGCCGGCAGGCAGTGCATGAAGATCGCGTCGGGCGCGGCGGTCTTCATCAGGCGCTGATCGACCTGGTAGCCGCGCAGCAGGTTGTGGCGTCGCGAGGCGCTCGGGCTCTGCGGATCCTCGTCGCCCATCGACACCCAGGTGTCGGTGACGACGCAATTGGCGCCCTTCACGATGGTCTCGGGGTCGTGGCCGATGGTGATGCGGCCCTTCGACTTCTCGGCCCACTGCAACACATCCGCCGGCGGCTTGAGTTCGGCGGGGCAGGCGACGCGCAGCTCGAAATCGAACTGCACGGCGGCATGGATCCACGAGGTCGCCATGTTGTTGCCGTCGCCCGACCAGGCGACCGACTTGCCCTTGATGGAACCGCGATGCTCCTCGTAGGTCATGACATCGGCCATGAGCTGGCAGGGATGCGTCCTGTCGGTGAGGCCGTTGATCACCGGCACGGTGGCGTATTTCGCCATCTCGAGGAGTTTCTCCTCGATGGTGGTGCGCATCATGATGATGTCGACATAGCGCGACAGCACGCGGGCGGTGTCGGCGATGGTCTCGCCGCGGCCGAGCTGCGTGTCGCCGCGGCCCAGCATGATCGTCTGGCCGCCGAGCTCGCGCATGCCGACTTCGAAGGAGACGCGCGTCCGCGTCGAGGGCTTCTCGAAGATCATGGCGAGCGTCTTGCCGGCCAGCGGCTTGTCGTGTCCGCCGTTGGCCCGCTGGGTTTTCATCGCCTTGCCCTGGTCGAGGATCTGGCGAAGCGTCTTGGGATCGACCCGGTCGAGGTCGAGGAAATGCTTGGGTGTCGCCATGGCTGCTTACTCGGCAGCCTTGGCGACAGCCTCGAAGGCAACGGCTGCTTGTTCGAGAATGCCGAGACCCTCGTCGAGAATCGCCTGGTCGGCGATCAGCGCCGGGAAGATGCGGATGACATTTTCGCCCGCCGGCGGTACCAGAAGTCCCAGCGACTGCAGCTTGTTCACCATGTCGCCGGCCGGTACCGCCGGGGCGCATTGCAGGCCCTGCAGGAAGCCCATGCCGCGCTGCTCGACGAAGACCTTGGGGTGCTTCTTGCACAGCGCTTCGAGCTTGCCCTTGAGGTATTCGCCACGTTCGCGCACGCCGTCGATGAAGCCCGGCGCCAGGAGGATATCGAGCACGGCATTGGCGACGCCGGTGGCCAGCGGATTGCCGCCATAGGTCGAACCATGCGTGCCCGGCACCATGCCGACCGCCGCCTTTTCGGTCGCCATGAAGGCGCCGATCGGGAAGCCGCCGCCCATGCCCTTGGCGACGGCCGCGACATCGGGCTTCACGCCCGACCAGTCGTAGCCCCACATCTTGCCGGTCCGGCCGAAGCCCGTGTGGATCTCGTCGTAGAACAAGAGCAGGCCGAACTCGTCGCAGATCGCGCGCAGGTCCTTCATGAACTGCGTCGTGGTCTCGCGGATGCCGCCTTCGCCCTGGATCGGTTCGACCAGGATGCCGGCGGTCTCGTCGTCGACCATGTCGCGCACGACATTGGTGTTGTTGAGCGGGGCGTGGCGGTAGCCCGGCGCCGGCGGGCCGAAGCCCTCGAGGTATTTCTCGTTGCCGGTGGCGGCCAGCGCGTTCAGCAGGCGGCCGTGGAACGCCGCTTGGAAGGCGATGATCTTGTACCGCTTGGGCTGTCCGTTCATGTACTGGTACTTGCGGATCAGCTTGATGCCGCCCTCGATCGCCTCGGCGCCCGAGTTGCAGAAGAACATGGTGTCGGCGAACGAGTTCTCGACCAGCCGCTTGGCCAGCTTCTCGCCGTTGCCGATGCGGAACAGGTTCGAGGTGTGCCAGAGCTTCTGGCCCTGCTCGGTCAGAGCCTTGACCAGGTAGGGGTGGCAGTGGCCCAGCGCGTTCACGGCGATGCCGGAGGTAAAGTCGACATAACGTCGGCCATCCGCCGCAAAGAGATAGGAACCCTCTCCGCGTTCGAAGACGACGTCCTTGCGACCGTACGTCGGCATAACAGCCGTAATCATCGCCAAACCCTCCTTCAAAAGTAAATTCCCCCGCTTTTGGCGGGGGCGCGACACTATCTTACCCACTCCGGGGGTGTGTCAACTTGGCCAGGAATCAATAGAATTCATGGCCGTCTCATCTTCGGATGCGGTCCGAAAGCTGAAACGATCCGACATATATAGTGAGACGCCGAAAGGGCGGGCCGGTTGAGGCCCCTGAATCGCTCTGCTACGACCCCGCTGCCAATGAACCCCCTCCCAACTCGCAATTCCAGCCTGCCCCTGCGTCTATCCGGCTTCCAGTCGGTGGCGGAGGCACTCGACTACGCGGCCCAAGGGGTGACGGGGGCGAGCTTCTTCGACGCCCGCGGCAAGCTGCTGTCGACCCTGAGCTGGCGCGACGCGCGGGGCCGGGCCTTGGTGGTCGCCCGCAAGCTGGCCGGCGCCGGCTTCAAGCGCGGCGAGCGTGTCCTTATTACCGCCGATACCTGGCCCGGCTTCTTCGACACCTTCTTCGGCTGCCAGTATGCCGGCCTGCTGCCCGTGCCGGTCTCCATTCCCATCGGCATCGGCGGCAAGGAAGCCTATCTCGACCAGTTGCGCCGCCAGATCGGCTCCTCGGGCGCTGTCGCGGCCATCGGTGTCGACGACCTCGCGGGCTTCCTGGCCGAGGCCGCTTCGGAATTCCCTGCCGTCCGCCTGCACGGCGGCACCGGCGTGATCGATGCCTTGCCGGAAAAGCAGGTCGAGCTGCAGCCGCTGGGACCGGGCGAGCGCTGCTACATCCAGTTCTCCTCGGGCAGCACGCGCTATCCGCTGGGCGTCGACATCAGGCAGGACGCCATGGCGGCCAATATCGAGGCCATGGCCGGCTTCGGCCTCGACACGCAGCCGGACGACCATGTCGTTAGCTGGCTGCCGCTCTATCACGACATGGGCCTGATCGGCTTCATGCTGGGCGTCATGTGGACTCAACGCTCGGTCGACTACCTGACGCCGCGCGACTTCGCGCGCCGGCCGATGCAGTGGCTCAATCTGATCTCGCAGCGCCGCGCCACCATCACCTACAGCCCGAGCTTCGGCTACGACCTCGCCTCGCGCCGCGGCGCCTCGCAAATTCCGGCCGATCTCGATCTGAGCTGCTGGAAGTGCGCCGGCATCGGCGGCGACATGATCCGGCCCGACGTGCTCAACCGCTTCGCCGATACTTTCGCCGCGTCGGGTTTCGACCGCCGCATCTTCATCCCGAGCTACGGCATGGCCGAGGTCTGCCTCGCCATCACCTTCGCGCCGCGCGGCCGTGGCGTGGAGACCGACACGGTCGATCGCGAGGCGCTGGCTGACGACGAGCATGCGCTGCCCGCCAGCGATCCCGGTGATGAGGACAAGAACCGCCAGTTCGTGCTCTGCGGCTTTCCCTTGCCCGGCCATCGCCTCGAAGTGCGCCGTCCCGATGGCACGTTGTGCAAGGAGCGCCAGGTCGGCCGCATCTTCGTCAGCGGCCCCAGCATCATGCCGGGCTATTTCCAGGCGCCCGAAGCCAGCGCCGCCGTGCTGATCGACGGCTGGCTCGATACCGGCGACCTCGGCTACCTGACCAAGGGTGAGATCGTCGTCACCGGCCGCGCCAAGGACCTGATCATCATCAATGGCCGCAATATCTGGCCGCAGGACATCGAATGGGCGGTCGAGGAGCAGGGCGTCGTGAAGCGCGGCGATTCGGCTGCTTTCTCGGTCGATACCGGCGAGGGTGAACGCGTGATCGTGGCCGTGGTCGCTCGCGTGGCGCCGGGCGAGGGGCGCGAGGCTTTGGCGCGCGACGTCGCGGGCGCGGTGCGCAAGGCCGTGGCCGTCGATTGCGATGTCGTGCTGGTGGCGCCGACGCTCGGTCTGCCGCACACCTCCTCGGGCAAGCTCAGCCGTTCGCGCACGCGGACCCATTACCTTGCCGGGCTTTACGCTGCCTAGATGAACAAGTCGGTCGCTGTCACCGG
>JBBRFD010000017.1:0-44621 GCA_038224985.1 Reyranellales bacterium | reverse complement strand
CAGCGGTCGTAGATCACGAAGGTGCTGGCGATCATGTCGTGCAGCGCGCGCTTGCGGTCGGTGAAGGCTGCCATGAGGTAGCCGATGCCGAGCGGAATGCAGGGCGTGATGATGCTCTTGGCAAAGTATCGCCCGGTGGCGTGGCCGAAGCCGAGTTGCGCGCCGCCCTCGCCCACGATCCTGAGACCCAGCGCCTGCTTGCCGTAGGTGGCACCCTTGGCCGAGCTGGTGAGCAGCGCCTCGTAGAGCCAGCAGCCGACCAGGACGGCGAGGACGGCCAGCAGCGAGACGGCGACGATCAGGCCGGCATCGTCCTCCGTGGCGCCGGAGAAGACGGCGACCAGGATGGCGGCAATGATTGCCATCGGAATGCCGACGATGATGCTGTCGATGATCGCGGCAAGGTAGCGGATCCAGAATCCGGCGGGCTTGGCGGCCGGCGAGGCGGTCCCCGCGGTCTGGGCGGTGGCCCAGGCCGGCGGCGGCGGTGGCGTGATGGCGGCCATGACGATTTTCCCCCGAGAATATCGGCAAACGAAAACGGGCGGCGCATCGCTGCACCGCCCGTCACGTTAACATCGCTGGGAGGATTACTGGTAGTCCCGCTACTGGTAATCCCGAACGTCGGCCAGGGTACCCTTGATCGCCGCGGCCACAGCCATGGCCGGGCTCACCAGATGGGTGCGCCCGCCACGGCCCTGGCGGCCCTCGAAATTGCGGTTCGAGGTCGAGGCGCAACGCTGGCCGGGTTCGAGCCGGTCGGCATTCATCGCCAGGCACATGGAACAGCCCTGCTCGCGCCATTCGAAACCGGCTTCGAGGAAGATCTTGTCGAGACCCTCCCGCTCGGCCTCGGCCTTCACCAGGCCGGAGCCCGGCACGACCATGGCCGACACGGTCGAGGCGACCTTGCGGCCGCGGGCAATCTCGGCCGCGGCGCGCAGATCCTCGATGCGGCCGTTGGTGCAGGAGCCAATGAACACACGGTCGATCGGCACATCGACCAGGCGGGTGCCCGGCGTCAGGCCCATATAGGCGAGCGAGCGCGTCCAGGCCTCGCGCAGGTTCTCATTGGGCGCATTGGCCGGGTCGGGGATCACGTCGGTGATCGCCAGTGCGTCCTGCGGGCTGGTACCCCAGGTGACCATCGGCGCAATGTCGGCGGCCAGCAGATCGAGCTGGCTGTCGAACACCGCGTTGCGGTCGGACGGCAGACGCCGCCACTGCGCCATCGCCAGATCCCAGGCGCCGCCATGCGGTGCATAGGGCCGGCCTTCGAGGTAGTTGAAGGTCGTCTCGTCGGGCGCGATCAGGCCGGCGCGCGCGCCCGCTTCGATCGACCTGTTGCAGACCGTCATGCGGCCTTCCATCGTGAGATCACGGATGGCGCGGCCGGCATATTCGATCACGTAGCCGGTGCCGCCGGCGGTGCCGAGGCGGCCGATGATCGCCAGGATCACGTCCTTGGCGGTGACGCCGATCGGCAGGATGCCCTCGACGGCCACGCGCATGTTCTTGGCCGGCCGCTGGATGATGGTTTGCGTGGCGAGCACATGCTCGACCTCGGAGGTGCCGATGCCGAACGCCAGCGCTCCGAACGCGCCGTGCGTCGAGGTGTGGCTGTCGCCGCACACGATGGTCATGCCGGGCAGGGTGAGGCCCTGCTCGGGTCCGATGACGTGCACGATGCCGCGGCGCGGGTCGGTCATGGGGAAATACGGCACGCCGAACTCGGCGACGTTCTTCTCCAGCGTCTCGACCTGGATGCGCGACTCCTCATCCATGACGAGGCCCTGACTGACGGGCGTGGTCGGCGTGTTGTGATCGGCCACGGCGATGGTGGCGTCGGGCCGGCGCACCGGCCGGCCGGCCATGCGCAGGCCCTCGAAGGCCTGCGGGCTGGTCACCTCGTGCACGAGGTGACGATCGATGTAGATGACGCAGGTGCCGTCATCCTGGCGGCTGACGACATGCGCGTCCCAGATCTTCTCGAAGAGCGTGCGCGGCTTGGGCGGCTCGGGTGGCGGCATGGCCGCCTTCTTGCGGAACGCCATGCTGCGCCTACTTCTTCGCCGCGCCCTTGGGGGCGCGGGTGGCCTTCTCGTCCTTGGGCTTTTCCTTCTTGAGCTTCTCGCGGCGCGGACGCTTGGCCTGCTCTTCGGCCTGCTCGGCGATCAGCGCGCGCTGGGCCTCGGTGTCCTCGACGATGCGGCTCGCCTTGCCGCGCAGATCGCGCAGGTAATAGAGCTTGGCGCGACGCACCGTGCCCTTGCGGACCACTTCGATTTCCCAGATCAGCGGGCCATAGAGCGGGAAGATACGCTCGACGCCTTCGCCGAAGCTGATCTTGCGCACCGTGAAGGCCGAGTTAACGCCGGCGTTCTTGCGGGCGATGCAGAGGCCTTCATAGACCTGCAGACGCTCGCGGGCGCCTTCCTGCACCTTGACGTGCACGCGCACCGTGTCGCCCGGCTCGAAACGCGGCACCGGCCGCTCGGACTGCACCTTGTCGATCGTGGTCTGGCCGATCGTGTCGAGAATGTTCATCGTATCCATCCTTTCATAACTCAGTCTTCGTCTGTCCCTGCAGTCCGCCGGCCTGCCCAGAGATCGGGCCGCCGCCGCCGCGTGATTTCCTGCCGCTGCTTCATCCGCCATTCCGCGACCTTGCCGTGGTGCCCCGAGAGCAGAACCTCCGGCACGCGCCGTTCGGTTCCATCGGGGCCGGTCCACGCTGCCGGCCGGGTGTAGTGCGGATACTCAAGCAGTCCGTCCTCGAAACTCTCCTCACTCGCCGATTCGGCCGCGCCCATCACACCGGGCAGCAGCCGCACGCAACAATCCATCACCGCCATGGCCGCGATCTCGCCGCCCGAAAGCACGAAATCGCCGACCGAAATCTCCTCCAGCGCCTGGGCCTCGATGACCCGCTCGTCGACGCCCTCGAACCTGCCACACACCAGGACCACGCCCGGCCCCGCCGCCAGCTCCCGCCCGCGCGCCTGAGTGAACGGCGCGCCCCGTGGCGAAAGCAAAATCCTCGGCAACCGCGGCCCCTCCGAACTCCGGGCCGCCACCGCCTCAATCGCTGCCGACAACACGTCGGGCTTCAACACCATGCCGGCGCCGCCCCCGAAGGGCGCATCGTCGACCGTCCCGTGCCTGTCCTTGGCGAACTTCCGGATGTCGACCGCTTCGAGCGACCACACGCCTTCCTTCAACGCCTTGCCGGCCAGGCTGTCGCCCAGCGGGCCCGGGAACATTTCCGGGAAGAGCGAGAGCGCCCTGGCTATCCACATGGGCCGCGCCACACCTTTCGTTACGCCTCCTTCGCTTCCGTCTCTCGACCCGTCAGCAGACCTGCCGGCGGATCGACCACTACCTTGCCGGCCTCGACATCGATCTCGGGCACCACCTCGTCGGTGAAGGGCATCATGATCGGTCCCTTCGGCGCTCCCGGCGACGTTCCACCCGACACCTCGATCATCAGCCCGGCGCCGAAATCGTGGAAGGCAACGACCTTGCCCCAATCCCGTCCGTCCGTGCCGACCGCGGCGAGCCCGATGAGGTCCGCCTCGTACCATTCCTTTTCGCCCGCCGCGGGCAGTGCGCTGCGCTCCACGTAGAGCTTCGTTCCGCGCATCGCCTCCGCCGCGTTGCGATCCTCGACGCCTTCGATGCGGGCGAGGACCGCGCCGCGACTGGCGCTCAGGGCCTCGACCTTGAACCGCTTCTTCCCCGTTTCGTCCGCCAGCAGGCCATATCCGGCCACCGCCATCGGGTCCTCGGTGAAGCTTCTGATGCGCACCAGACCGCGGACCCCATGGGGTGCCGCGACGACGCCCAACAGAACGCGGTCCTGCACCATCAGGTGGCCGCGGCCTCCGCCGGAGCGGCTTCAGCGGCCGGGGTCGGAGCCGGCGCCTTGGCAGCTTCGGCAGCGGCAGCATTCGTCTTGGCGCGCTCCACGGCCTTGGCCTTGGGCTGCGGCTTCTTGGTCTGGTCGCGGCGCACGCGCGGCTTCATCATTTCGGCCGTGGCGAGGAAACGCGCGACGCGGTCGGACGGCTGGGCGCCGACCTTCAGCCAATGGGCGATGCGGTCCTTGTCGAGCGTCAGGCGCTGGGCGTGCTCACGCGGCAGCAGCGGATTGTAGGTGCCGAGCTTCTCGATGAAGCGGCCGTCGCGCGGGCTGCGCGAGTCGGCCACGACGATGTGGAAGAACGGCCGCTTCTTGGCGCCGTGACGTGTCATGCGGATGGCTAGCATTCTGTCGATCTCCTTCGATACGTGCCGATTTCGATTTCCGAATTTCTCTTCAACTTCAACGCGGGAATCCGGGCGGCTGACCCATGCCGCCGAGGCTCCGCATGAATCCCTTTTCGCCGAGTTTGTTCACGCGCTTCATCATCTTCAGCATGTCGGCGTGCTGCTTGAGCAGCTTGTTGACGTCCTGCACCTGCATGCCCGAACCCGACGCGATGCGCTTCTTGCGCGAGGCGTGGATCATGTCGGGGTTGCGCCGTTCCTTGGGCGTCATCGACAGAATGACGGCTTCCTGGCGCTTCAATTGCTTCTCGTCGATCTTGGCCTTGGACATGGCGGCCTTGGCCTGCATGGCGCCCGGCAGCATGGCCATCAGGCCCTGCATGCCGCCCATCTTGCGCAGCTGACGGAGCTGGCTCAGCAGGTCGTCCATGTCGAACTGGCCCTTGCGGACCTTGGCGGCGAGCTTCTCGGCGTCTTCCTTGTCGATGGTCTCGGCGGCGCGCTCGACCAGCGAGACGATGTCGCCCATGCCGAGGATGCGGCTGGCGATGCGGTCGGGATGGAAGGGCTCGAGCTGGTCGAATTTTTCACCGACGCCGATCAGCTTGACCGGGCGGCCGGTGACGGCGCGCATCGACAGCGCGGCGCCACCGCGGGCATCGCCGTCGACGCGGGTCAGCACGATGCCGGTGACGGCGAGGCGGTCGTTGAAGGCTTTGGCCACGTTGACGGCGTCCTGGCCGGTCATGGCGTCGGCGACCAGCAGGGTTTCCGTGGGCTTGGCCAGGGCGCTGATGTCGGCCACTTCCTTCATCGACTCTTCGTCGATGGAAAGGCGGCCGGCGGTGTCGAGGATGAGAACGTCGAAGCCTTCGCGGCGGGCCTGCTCGAGCGCGCGCCGCGTGATGGCCAGCGGCATTTCGAGCGGCACGATCGGCAGGGTGGCAACGCCGGTCTGCTCGCCCAGGATCTTGAGCTGCTGCTGGGCAGCCGGGCGGCGGGTGTCGAGCGAGGCCATCATGACGCGGCGCTTGACCGAGAAGCTGCCGCCGAATTCGGCAGCCATGCCCTGCGGGCCCTGCGTCAGGCGATAGCCGATCTTGGCCGAGGAGGTGGTCTTGCCCGAGCCCTGCAGGCCGACCATCAAAATCACGACCGGCGGGATGGCGTTGAGGTCGAGGTCGGAGACCGTGCCGCCCAGCATCTCGACCAGGTGATCGTTGACGATCTTGATGACCATCTGGCCCGGCGTGACCGAGCGGATGACATCGCTGCCGATGGCCTTGGGGCGGACGCCGTCGATGAAGTCGCGCACGACGGGCAGGGCCACGTCGGCTTCGAGCAGGGCGGTGCGAACCTCGCGCAGGGCCGCGTCGACATCGGCTTCGGACAGCGCACCGCGCCCCCGAAGCGTGTCGAAGACGTCGCCCAGACGCTTGCTCAGACCTTCAAACATGCAAGTATCAAAACCCCTTTGCCCAAACGAAAATCGCACCGATGCGCGAACCCTCGCGGATCAGTGGCGCTCCCGCCGGGCGGGAACGGTAGAAATCGGCACGACCGATTGAACGGGCGGGGTATAAGGCCTCGCGCCCAAGGAGTCAAAAACCTCTGTCGACCGACGCCAACCCATTGGAAGAACAGTCTTTTCCGGCCATCCGTGGCCGGCATCTGCTGATCTTCCTGGCCGTCTGCCCGACCCTGGGCCTGGCGGGGGGCTATCTTCTCCGCCCGTATTTGGCCTCCGGCGGCTTTCTGGCGGCTCTCGCCTTCTTCTTCATTATCGGTCTGTTGAGCGCCTTGGCTGCTGTTATTCCGCTACGCAGAATGGCCTTGCCCGCCCTCGGCCTGCGCCCCGCCGGCTGGCGCCCCATCGTCCTCGGCATCTTCGGCACGCTCGCTTTGTCTGTGGTTGTAAGTCAAAGCGGCCTCGAACCCGAGGGCATGAAGCAGGCGATGAAGGTGAGCGGCGAGCCCGCCCAGTTCCTGGCCGCCCTCCTGGTCATGGCCGTGCTGGCGCCGCTGGTCGAGGAGCTGGTGTTCCGCGGGCTGCTCTATGGCTGGCTGGAGGGCCGCTGGGGCGCCGCCGTGGCCTGCATCGTGAGTTCGCTGGCCTTCGCCGCCGCGCATTACGAATGGAAGCACATCGTCCTCGTGCTGCCGCTCGGCCTGCTCTTCGGCTACCTGCGCCGGCGCACCAATTCTTTGGTGCCGTCACTGGCAGCCCATATGGTCAACAACGGCTTCGCCGTCGTCGCTGCGGCTTTCCTCGCCCCCTAGCTCGCGAGCTTGCGCTCGACGAACTCAAGACGGTCCTGGCCCCAGAAAATCTCGCCGTCGATGACGAAGGACGGCGCACCGAAGACGCCCTGCTCGATGGCGTGCTTTGTATAGGCCTCGCGCTTTTCCGCAATTCCGGCAGCTTCTCCGGCGGCCATCACCGCCTCGGGGTCGAGGCCGCAGCCGGCGATGATGGCCTTCAGCGTCGCCGGATCGCCGGTGTTCTTGTCCTCGGTCCAGAGGGCGGAGAGCACGGCATGCGCCAGCTTGATGGCATCGGCCATGCGGCCCTGCTCGCGCAGGGCGATCACGCACTTGGCCGCCGGCACTTCGTTGGAAGGGAAGAACTTGGGCTCGAGCTTCAATTCCGGGATGCCGAGCTGGGCGCGCCAGCGCTTCAGCTCCATCATGCGATAGGCCTGGCGCTGCGGCGAGCGCTTGGGCAACGGCAGCCCACCGGAGACGGCGAAGACCGAGCCGAAATCGACCGGCCAGATGGTGACATCGGCATTGTGCTTCCTGGCCATCACATCGAAGCGCCGGGAGCCTAGAAAGGCCCAGGGTGAATTGAGCGAGACGTAATAGTCGACGTGCTTGGCCATGCGATTCCTCCGATTTAGCCGACTGTGGCGCAAAGCCGGGCGATACGCCATCTTCGCGGCGTGACGGAAAAAGCCATCGCCATTACCGGCGGCGACGCCAACTATTTCGGCCTGATGCGCGACTGCATCGGCTCGCTGCGCGCGACGCCCGAAGGCCGGGCATTGGCGCTCGGCGTTCTCGATTGCGGCCTCACCGACCAGCAGCGTGCGTGGTGCAAGACGCAAGGTGCGACACTGGTCGTGCCGGAATGGGATTTCGATTTTCCCGCCCGGGCGACATTGCCTGACGGCTACAAGGCGCTGACGGCGCGTCCGTTCCTGCCGCGTTACTTCCCGGGCTTCGATCTCTACTTCTGGATCGATGCCGATTGCTGGGTGCAGCAGGGCGACGCCATCGCGCTCTTTCTCGCTGCCGCGCGCACCGGTGCTCTGGCGGTGGCGCCGGAAATCCATCGCTCGATGCGTCACTACAAGCATGCCTGGAACGAATTCGCCGGCGTTTGCGGCCCGGCCTATGCGGCCTGCTTCGGCCAGGATGTGGCCGACCGCCTGATCCGCTATCCCATGATCAATGCCGGCGTCTTCGCCCTCGCCGCCGATGCGCCGCATTGGGCGGGCTGGGCGGAGATCTATGGCGCGGCGCTGCAGCACTCGCCCGACCTCACCGACCAGCTCGCGCTGAACGTGCTGGTCTACGACAAGGGCTTCGCCCATGAGCCGCTGCCCAGCCGCTGCAACTGGCCGATCCACCATGCGACTCCGGCCTGGGACGAAGACCGCCGCCTTTTCGTCGAGCCGGCCATGCCTTACGACCCGCTCGGCATCCTGCATATGACGATCTACACCAAGAAACTGGCGACCCTCGATGTGCGCGAAGTGAGTGGATCACAAGCCGGTCAGGTCCGCCCGCGCGCGTTGCGCTGGCCCGGTCGAACGGCCATATAGCGCGGCATGAGCGGCACGCCTTTTCTCAAGATGCACGGGCTGGGCAACGACTTCGTCGTGCTCGATGCCCGCACTTCCGCGCTCGACCTGCCGGTCGAGCGGCGCAAGATCATCGCCCACCGCCAGCTGGGGGTGGGCTGCGATCAGCTGATCGTGCTGGAGAAGCCGACCGATGCCGAGGCCGATGTCTTCATGCGCATCTACAATCCCGATGGCAGCGAGGCCGGCGCCTGCGGCAACGCCACGCGCTGCATTGCCTCGCTGGTGATGGACGAGCGCGAGAGAAGCGACGTGACGGTGCAAACCATCTCCGGCCTGCTCGAATCGCAGAAGGTCGGCATGGGCGCCAACGGCCTGCCGGTGATCGCCGTCGACATGGGCCCGGCCCGGCTGGACTGGCGCGAGATTCCCGTGCGCGAGGCATGCGACACCAACCACCTGCCGGTCGGTCTCGGCCCGTTGCAGGACCCGGTCGGCACCAACATGGGCAATCCGCACGCCACCTTCTTCGTCGACAATGCGGCGGCGATCGCGCTGGCCGAACTGGGGCCGAAGCTCGAGCACGATCCGTTTTTCCCCGAGCGGGTGAATATCGGCGTCGCGCAAGTTATCGGTAAGGACAAACTGCTGTTGCGTGTCTGGGAACGCGGCGCCGGCGAGACGCTGGCCTGCGGTTCCGGCGCCTGCGCGGCTGGAGTCGCCGCCGTGCGTCGCGGGCTCACCGGCCGCAAGGTCGAGATCGTCGTGGCGCACGGCACGCTCACCATCGAATGGATGCCTGACGGTCACGTCTCGATGACCGGCGGCATCTCGCTGGCCTACCGAGGCGAGATCGCGGCGTGAGCGAGGAGAAAGGTTCCTGGCTGTCGCGGCTGCGCGGTGGACTTGCCAAGTCGACCAAGCGTGTCACCGAGAGTATCACCAGCCTCTTCACCAAGAAGAAGCTCGATCAGACGACACTCGACGAGCTGGAAGAGATTTTGATTCAGGCCGATCTCGGCGTCGGTGTCGCCGCCCGTCTGGTCGGCAAGCTGGGCAAGGAGCGCTTCGGCAAGGAAGTGACCGACGAGGAAGTCCGTGCCGCCTTCGCCGACGACATCGCCGAAATCCTGCAGCCGGTGGCGCATCCGCTGACGATCGATCCACACCACAAGCCGCATGTTGTGCTGGTGGTGGGCGTCAACGGCAGCGGCAAGACCACGACCATCGCCAAGATGGCGCATGTGCAGAAGGCCGAGGGCCGCAAGGTCATGCTGGCGGCGGGCGATACCTTCCGTGCCGCCGCCGTCGAGCAGCTGCGCGTCTGGGGCGACCGCGCCGGCGTGCCGGTGATCTTCAAGGAGACCGGCGCCGATGCCGCGGGCCTCGCCTACGAGGCAGTGGAGAAGGCGCGCAAGGAAAACTACGACGTGTTGCTGATCGACACGGCTGGCCGCCTGCATAACAAGTCCAACCTGATGGAAGAGATGGCCAAGATCGTGCGCGTGATCCGCAAGGTCGACGCCACGGCGCCGCATTCCTGCCTGCTGGTGCTCGACGCCACCACCGGCCAGAACGCCCATGCCCAGGTCGAGACGTTCAAAACGATGGCGCCGATAGATGCGCTGGTCGTGACCAAGCTCGACGGCAGCGCCAAGGGCGGAGTGCTGGTGGCGCTGGCCGAGAAGTTCAAGCTGCCCGTCGTCGCCATCGGCGTCGGCGAGGGTATCGACGATCTGAAGCCGTTCGAAGCGCGCGCCTTTGCGCGCGGATTGATGGGATTGCCGGCATGAGCGTCAATTTGAGTCCGGGAACACGCAAGCTGCTGGCGACCTTGTGCGAGCTGGGCCCGCTGGCCCTGTTCTTTTTCGTCAACGGCAGATGGGACATCTTCACCGGCACGGCCGTGTTCATGGCCGCCACCGTCGTCGCCGTGCCGTGCTATCGCTTCCTCGAAGGCCGCTGGCCGATCATGCCGATCGTCGGCGGCTTCTTCATCCTGGTGTTCGGCGGCCTTACGCTCTGGCTGCAGGACGAGACCTTCATCAAGCTGAAGCCGACCATCGTGAATTGCCTGTTCGGCGCCATCCTGACGGGTGGCTTGCTGTTCGGGCGGCCGCTGCTGAAGCCGATCTTCGGCGCCGCCTTCACGCTGACCGATGAAGGCTGGACGCGCCTCACCATGCGCTGGGCCGCGTTCTTCTTCGTGCTGGCCATCGTCAACGAAATCGCCTGGCGCGGCTTCTCGACCGACACCTGGATCGCCAGCAAGATGCTCGTCAGCTTCCCGATGACGATGGTCTTCGCCTTCCTGCAGGTGCCTCTGCTGAAGAAATACTGGGACGGCCCGAACAACCCGTTCGAACGCGGTAGCTAGGGTCCAGGCGTAATCAGTTGTAGCCGCGGAAAGTATGTGCGGTAGCGGCCTGTGTCGCGCGTAAGCAGGCGATAACCGCGGATAGCGGCATGAGCGCCTATCCAGAAGTCAGGCAACGGTGAAATCTTGACGCCGGCCCGGCGCCGGTAGGCTGCAAAAGCCTTGCCGGCCAGGAATGCGGCTTCAAAAGGGATTGCTTCGCGATTGAACATCGAGACCGGCAATGCGGCGTCGAGATCTTCGATAGCCTCGAAGCGGATCGATACTTCTCCGTAGATGACAGGATTGATGATCAGTTTCGATCCACTTGCGGCGTGCTCCAGGGCTGCGCTCGACCACGCGAGCCAACGTCGATCTTCGGTAAAGAGATCGAGAAGGACATTGCTGTCAACGAGAACGGCGGTCATCCGCGACGTGTCAGAGCCATGATTTCATCGGTCGTCATTGTTCCGGCGCCTCGACCACGCAGATGCGCAACCAATCGCGCTCCGCGACTCGTCTTTTTGCGGTCGGCGCGAACGATTTGCACGGTCTTGCCGTCATAGACGAACTCGACTTCGGTATGAGGCAGTAGCCCCGCTTGCTCCCGGATTTCTTGGGGGATGGTGACCTGGCCTTTGGATGTAACGCGCATTTTCATAATTCCTATTCTTACTTGTAAGAGTATTACTTTTTAGTCCAATTTCAAAGGTAGCGGTATCCGATCAGACGCCTGCGGGCTTCCGGGGCGGCCACATCCTGGCAAGGTCGCCGGTCGGATTGGAATAGGGCGCAAACTCGGTCTTGCCGCGCGACTCGTGGAAGTGGGCTAGTGCCCAGACCACGGTCGGGAAGGCGAGCTGCTCCCAGGGAATGTCCTTCCAGTCGAGCAGCGCCACTTCTTCGCTTTCAATGCCGCAGGCGATATCGGGCGTGACCAGCCTGGCGCGGTACATGATCTGGACCTGGCCGATGCGCGCCACGCTGTACATGGCGAGCAGGCGCTCGATCTCGATGGTGGCGCAGGTCTCTTCCATGGCTTCGCGCGCGGCCGCCTGTTCGGTGGTCTCGCCCAGTTCCATATAACCGGCGGGCAGCGTCCAGAAGCCCTTGCGCGGTTCGATGGCGCGCTTGGCCAAAAGGATCTTGTCGCCCCAGGTGCAGACAGCGCCGGCGACGATCTTGGGGTTTTGGTAGTGAATGAACTCGCAGCGCCCGCAGACCAGACGCTCGCGGCTGTCGCCTTCGGGAGTGCGCTTCTCGAAATGCTCCGGTGGGTCCCAGGGCAGGCGGGGGCGGTCGGGCGGGGCGTTCATGCCCCCAAGTCTTATGCCGCCCGGATAAGCGCCGCAACGCCGGGCAGGGTCTTGCCTTCCATCCATTCGAGGAAGGCGCCACCCGCCGTCGAAACATAGGAGAACTTCTCCTCGACGCCCGCCAGGGCCAGCGCCGCGACGGTATCGCCGCCACCGGCGACCGACAGCAGTTTGCCGTCACTGGTCAGGCGCGCCACGGTGCGGGCCAGTGCCACCGTGCCGGTGTCGAAGGGCGGCAGTTCGAAGGCGCCGAGCGGGCCGTTCCAGACCAGCGTCGCGCAGCCGACGAGCTCGTCCTGATAGAGCTGGATCGATTGCGGACCGACATCGAGGATCATCTGATCCTCAGGGCAGGCATTGGCGGCGACGATCTTGTGGATTGCGTTGGCCTTGAATTCGCCGGCGACGGCGACATCGATCGGCAGCAGCACCTTGCATTTGCCCTTGGCGGCCTTGTCGAGGATTTCCAGCGCCGTTGCCGCGAGGTCCTTCTCGCACAGCGACCTGCCGACGGGGATGCCTTGCGCGAACAGGAAGGTATTGGCCATGCCGCCGCCGATGATCAGCTTGTCGACCTTGCCGCTCACTATGTTTCCCAGCAGGTCGAGCTTGGTGGAGACCTTGGCGCCGCCGACCACCGCGACCACGGGGCGCTTGGGCTGACCCAGTGCCTTTTCGAGCGCTTCGAGCTCGGCCTGCATGAGGCGGCCGGCGACGGCGGGGAGGCGGTTGGCGATGCCCTCGGTCGAGGCATGGGCGCGATGCGCTGTGGAGAAGGCGTCGTTGACGTAGATGTCGCCCAGCAACGTCAGCTTATCGATGAAGGTCCCGTCGTTCTTTTCTTCTTCCTTGTGGAAGCGCAGATTCTCCAACAACAGCACGTCGCCGGGTTTCATCGCCCGCACCGCATCCTCGGCCAGCGGCCCGATGCAGTCCTCGGCGAAGGCGACCGGCTTCTTCAGCGCCGCCGACAACGGCTCGACCAGCGGCTTCAGCGACATCTCGGGCACACGCTTGCCGTCGGGCCGGCCGAAATGGCTGAGCACGATCACCTTGGCGCCCTTGGCGGCCAGTTCGGCGATGGTCGGCGCGGCGCGCTCGATGCGGGTGGCGTCGGTGACCTTGCCGTTCTTCATCGGCACGTTGAGGTCGACGCGCACCAGCACGCGTTTGCCGGAAACGTCCAGACTGTCGATGGTCTTGAAGGCGACTTTGGGCATGCACTGACTCTGGAAGAGGGGCGGCCAAACTAGCGGCGGTTGCTTACGGAGAGCTTAAGACTTCGCGCGCGACTGACTAGCGTTTCCGTATGACGAACACCAGCACCGCGCCATCGCGCCCTGTGGAGACGAGTTCATGACCGGTCTGCCGGCAGAAGGCGGGGAAATCCTGCTCCGCCGCCGGGTCGGTAGCCCGTACGGTCAGCATTCCGCCCACCGCCAGCTCGCGCAGCTTACGGTTGGCGCGCAGCACCGGCAGCGGGCAGAGCAGGCCAGTGGCATCGTATTCGAGGGCGGTGGGTTCGCTCATGACGGTCACTTGTCCGTTCACCGGGGCCGGTAGAATTTCATCGTTTCTGGCAAATGGGTGCGGATGTCGTTGATGCGCGTGGTGTCGGCGGGATGCGTGCTCATCCACTCCGCCTGCTTCGCCTGTCGCGCATTGGCGGCGCGCATGCGCTCCCATAGCGCCACGCCCTCGCGCGGATCGTAGCCCGCCATGGCCATCAGCACGAGGCCGATGCGATCGGCCTCCGATTCCTGCTCGCGCGACATCGGCAGCAGGAAGCCGTAGGTGGCGCCGGCGCCCAATGCGCCTGCGATCAGCGGCATATAGGTGCGGTTGCGTCCGCCGACCGTCGCCGCAAGCGTGGTGGCGACGGCGGCGGCGCCGACCGAGGCAGCCATCTGGTTGCTCATGCGCTCGGCACCGTGATGTGCCAGCGCATGCGCCACTTCATGGCCCATGACGACGGCAAGGCCGGCTTCCGTCTGCGCGATCGGCATCAGGCCGGTATAGACCGCGACCTTGCCTCCGGGCAGGCAGAAGGCATTGACCATGTTCTTGTCGATGGTGCGGAATTCCCACTGGAAGCGCGGCGCGCGCCACATCTCGCCGGGCGGCCGCTCGGCGGCATCGGCGATGCGCCGGCCGACGCGCTCGACCATGGCGTTGAATGCGGGGTTGTGAGAGGCGGGCTCGCTGGAGACGACCTGGCGATAGGCCTGCAGGCCAAGCTGTCGTTCCTCGCTTTCGCTCACCAGCATCATCTGCGAGCGGCCGGTGACCGGCGCCGATTCGCAGGCGGCAAGCAAGCCGAGCAGCAGAGCGAGAATGGCCGATCGCGCGATCATCGATCCATTAGACCGAAAAGAATCCCGGTCCGCCACGGCGCTTCAATTCCTCGCCGGCGTCGCTCCCGAGCTTCACGGCATCGTGGGATGATCCGCGCCGCTCGGTGACGATCAGTTCGGAGCCGTCCGGGCGGGCGATCTGGCCGCGCAGGTGAATTGTGCCATCGGCGCCGAGCGTGGCATGGCCGGCAATCGGCGTGCGGCAGGAGCCGTCGAGCACGGCCAGCATGGCATGCTCGGCGCTGACGCAGGTCGCGGTTGGCGCGTGATCGATGGCGCCGAGCCAGGCGCGCGCCCTCGAATGGTCGAGGCGGCATTCAATGCAAACGGCGCCTTGGCCGACAGCCGGCAGCATCTCCGATTCGGGGATTGGCGCGCCGACATGGCCGAGGCCGAGGCGGTTGAGGCCGGCCAGCGCCAGGATGGTGGCCTCGACCTCGCCCGCCTCGCGCTTGCGCAGGCGTGTGTCGACATTGCCGCGCAGGGTGACGATTTTCAGGTCGGGCCGCAGATGCAGGAGCTGGGCGCGGCGGCGCAGCGCGGCGGTGCCGACGATGGCGCCGGGCTTGAGATCGGCGATGCGCTTCACGTCGCCTGCGATCAGCACATCGCGTGCATCCTGGCGCGGCAGGAAAGCGGCGATAGCGAGGCCGGCCGGCTGCGCCGTCGGCATGTCTTTCATCGAATGCACGGCGATGTCGATACGCCTGGAGAACAGCGCTTCCTCGATTTCCTTGACGAACAGGCCCTTGCCACCGGCTTCCGACAGCGGGCGGTCCTGGATGGCATCGCCGGTGGTCTTGATGACCACGATCTCGATGGCGTCGGGCGCGGCAAGGGCTGTATGGGCGGCGGCCAGCGCGTCGCGCACCAGAGTGGCCTGAACGAGAGCAAGCTTGCTGCCGCGGGTGCCGAGGCGGAGGAGGGGAGGAGCCATGGCGCTGCTCTAGCGTAGCCCGGAGCGCAAGGCTAGAAGACCCGCATGCGCGTGCTGGGCATCGAAACAAGCTGCGACGAAACTGCGGTCGCCGTGGTCGAGGCGCCGGGCGTCGATTCGCCTGGCCCAGGGTCGCGTGGGGCCCCGCCGCGTGGCGCGCTGCTGGCCAATGTCATCTACAGCCAGCTGGGCGAACACCGGCGTTTCGGCGGCGTCGTGCCGGAAATCGCTGCCCGCGCCCATCTCGACCGCATCGACGGGCTGGTCATCGAAGCGCTGGCCGAAGCGCGCCTCGGCCTGGCCGATCTCGACGGCATCGCCGCGACCGGCGGGCCCGGCCTGATCGGCGGCGTCATGGTCGGCATGATGACGGCCAAGGCGCTGGCCTTCGCCCATGGCAAGCCGCTGATCGCGGTCAATCATCTCGAAGGCCATGCGCTCTCGGTGCGGCTGACCGAGGACGTGTCCTTCCCCTATCTGTTGCTGCTGGTCTCGGGTGGTCACTGCCAGCTCCTCTCCGTGCGTGGACCGGGCGACTACACGCGGCTTGGCACCACCATCGACGACGCCGTGGGCGAATGCTTCGACAAGACGGCCAAGCTTTTGAACCTGGGCTTTCCCGGCGGGCCGGCGGTCGAGCGGGCGGCGATGGGCGGCGATGCGCAGCGCTTCAACCTGCCGCGGCCGATGTGGAAGAAGCCCGGCTGCGATTTTTCCTTCTCCGGCCTCAAGACGGCCGTGCGTCAGGCAGTTGAGAAATTACCGGTGGGCGATGCAAGGGCGGTGACCGATCTTTGCGCCTCGTTCCAGCGCACGGTGGGCGACGTACTGGCCGACCGTTGCGGCAACGCGCTGGCGCAGCAGCCGATGGATACGCTGGTCGTTGCCGGCGGTGTCGCTGCCAATGTCTATCTGCGCGGCCGGTTGGAAGACGTGGCGGCGCGCTACGGTGCCCGTCTGGTCGCGCCGCCCATAAAACTCTGCACCGACAATGGCGCCATGATCGCCTGGGCGGGCGTCGAGCGGCTGCGGCTCGGCAAGGTCGACGGACTCGACTTCGCACCGCGCCCGCGCTGGCCGCTCGATCCGACGGCTGCGCATCGGCTATAAAGACCCATGAGCGAGCCGCAATTCCATACTGTGCCGATGTTCGCCACGCCCTGCGTGATGGTCGAGCTGCCGGATGCGGCGGCGCTCAACGCGGAACTGCGCAAGACCATCGGCGAGCGCGAGCAGAGCCATCCCGGCACGCAGCATTCCAATCTCGGCGGCTGGCAGTCCGATTGGGATATGGATCGTTGGGGTGGTGCTGCGTCCATCAAGCTCCTGGCTTTCGCCCGCAACGTCGCCAATCGCGTGACGTCCGATCGCCAGGGTAAACCGGTGGCTTTGACCTGGCGCGTCAATATGTGGGCGAACATCAACCGTAGCGGCCATGCCAATGAATTCCATTCGCATCCCGGCAGCTTCTGGTCGGGCGTCTACTACGTCGACGATGGTGGCGCCGACGGTGGTGGCGAACTCGAGTTCATGGATCCGCGGGGGCCGGGTCCGGCGATGTATGCGCCGCAATTGGCCTTTACCATGCCGGGCGGCCTCTCGGTCGGCGCCAACGAGACTGTACGGCCCAAGACCGGCCGGTTGGTGCTGTTCCCGGCCTGGCTGCTGCATCAGGTGCGGCCCTATCGCGGCGGTAGCGAACGCATCTCCATCGCCTTCAATCTCAGCCTGTGAAAGAGGTCCGGCATATCGGCGTGGTCGGCGGCGGTGCCTGGGGCACGGCGCTCGCCTGCCTGGCGCGGCGGGCGGATCGAAAGGTCACACTGTGGTCGCGCGACCCCGCCATCTCGCGCGGCATCGCGCAGGATCGAGCCAATCCGGTTTATCTGCCGGGCCATGCGCTCGAGGCCGGCATCGAGGCGGCACTCGATCTTAAGGCGCTGGGCGCTTGCGATGTCCTGCTGCTCGTGGCGCCGGCGCAGGCGGTGCGCGCTTTGGCGCGCGAGCTGCCGGGTTTCAGCCCGGTCGTCATCTGCGCCAAGGGCATCGAGGCCTCGACCGGCCTGCTGATGCCTGAAGTCGTGGGCCAGGCGGCACCGGGCAGGGCCTTCGCCATCTTGTCCGGCCCGAGCTTCGCCGAGGAAGCCATTCGCGGCCTGCCGACCGCCGTCAGCATCGCCACGCCCGATTCGGCGCTGGGCCAGTCGCTGGCAGAGTCGCTGGGGGCCGGCGCCTTCCGGCCCTACTGGACCAGCGACGTACTGGGCGTGGCCTTGGGCGGCGCGGTCAAGAACGTGCTGGCCATCGCCTCGGGCATCGTCGAGGGCCGTGGCCTCGGCCACAACGCCACCGCAGCACTCATCACCCGTGGCTTTGCCGAAATGAGCCGGCTGGGACAAGCGATGGGTGCTCGGCTGGAAACCATGACCGGCCTCAGCGGGTTGGGCGATCTGGTGCTGACCTGCCAGGGCCCGCTGTCGCGCAACCGCGCACTGGGCTTTGCGCTGGGCAAGGGCCAGACGCTGGCGCAGCACATGGAGGGCCGCCGCCAGGTGGTCGAAGGTGCGGCGACCGCGCCCGCCGTTGTCGCGCGGGCGGCACGCCACAAGATCGAAATGCCGCTTTGCGCCGCCGTCGATGCTATCCTGCACAAGGGCGCGGATCTCGACGATGCCATCCGTGCCCTGCTGGCGCGTCCGCTGCGCCGCGAAGGGGAATGAAATGGCCTATTGGTTGGTGAAGTCCGAACCGTCCGTCTATGCCTTCGCGCAACTCGTGAAGGACAAGCGCACGCATTGGGACGGCGTGCGCAACCACCAGGCCGCCGCCAACCTCAAGGCCATGAAGAAGGGCGACCGCTGCTTCTTCTATCATTCCAACGATGGCCTCGAGATCGTCGGCATCGCCGAAGTGGCCAAGGAAGCCCATCCCGATCCCAAGGACGCCACCGGAAAATTCGTCATGGTCGATATCGCGCCCGTTGGACCACTCAGGAAGCCGGTGACGCTGGTGGCCATCAAGGCCGAGCCCAAGCTGGCGGATTTCGGACTGGTGCGTCAGTCACGCCTCTCGGTCGTGCCCGTAAGTGCCGATCAATGGAAGCTGATCATGAAAATGAGCGAGGCGGCATGAGCGACCCGACAACCGAACAGACGGCGGCAGTCGAGAAGCCGGCAAAGCCGCCGCAGCATCCAGCCCCGCCGCCCGTCGAGATCCAGCTTCCGCTGCCGGATGGTTCGAAGCGCACCTTCAAACTCGACCGCCTGCCCGACGGCGACCTGCTGCTGCCCTCGGCAACCTTGTTGCCCGACGGCCGGCCGCGCTTCTTCATGCCCTTGCCACCGCACAAGCTTGCGACCGACCAGGCCATTGCCTATCTGGCGCGCCATGAATTGCTGAACGACGGCTATGAGCGCGGCACGCGCGAGATCATCGACGCCCATGTGCGGCCGGGCGACCTTTTCATCGATATTGGGGCGCATTGGGGCGTCATGGCCTTCGCCGCGGCCACGCGCTGGCCGCACAATGTCCGCGTCATGGCGCTCGAGGCCCATCCCGAGAACAGCGCGCGGCTATTCAAGGGTGTCGTCCTCAACAAGCTGCAGGACCAGGTCGAGGTCTTCGCCACTGGCGTCGGCGCGCGGCCCGGCCTGGTGCCGATCGCCTTCAACACGACGATGGGCCACGGCCTGCTGCCGACTCTCGGCCGCAGCCGCGCCGCCGGCATGCTGCATGTGCCGGTGATGTCGATCGACGAGATCCTGGCCAAGCGCACCGACCTCGAACAGCGCGCCGTGGTGATCAAGATCGATGTCGAGGGGTTGGAGCCGGAAGTCATCGCCGGCTGCCGCAACCTCTTGGCCTCGGGCCGCGTCAAGCTGATCATCTGGGAGAAGGGCCGCGACTTCTTCATTGCCGAGCGACGCAAGGCCTATGACGGCATGGTCGCCGAACTGAGCCGTGTGGGCTACCAGCACTTCTCGTTCCCGTGGCAGGACTGGGCCGGCATCCTGACGCCCGACCTGCCCGACACCGGCACCTACAACGTCTACAGCTTTCACAAGAGCGAGGCGCGGCTGCCGCACTACCAGCTGCGCTTCGGCAGCATGCCATCCTACAACCCGAGCATGCACACCAAGCGCAACGAGGCGCGCGACAGGCTGCTGACGCGCCAGGCGGCGCGGGCGCGTGCGTCGGATGGTGCGCGCTGGGCCGATCCGGCGCGCATCGGCGAAGGTGCAGAGGCGCGCGCCGAGATCGTCGCGCCCTATATCAAGCAGGGTGAGATGGTGCTCGATCTCGGCTGCGGGATCATGGCGCTGCGCAAACTGCTGCCACAGGGCGTTAAGTACACGCCGGCCGATCTCGTGGTGCGCTCGGCCGATTGCTATCTCACCGATCTCAACCAGCATTTCTACTACGTCGACGAGTTGTTCCCGGCGGCGCCGACCTATGAGGGTCTCTACGACTGGGTCACGCTGCTGGAGGTCGCCGAGTTCCTGCACGACCTGCCGCGCGTCTTCGCGCGCGTTCGCAAGAGTTCGCGCGGCTTGATCGTATCCTATCGCGTCATGCCGCCCGACCTCGACGATGCCGGCAAGGATCGCCGCCGCGTCGCCGGCTATCTGAACGACGTCACGGCCGAACGCTTCGAGGAATACCTCACCAAGGCCGGCTGGACGATCAAGGAACGCAAACAGGGCGCCGAGACGCATTGGTGGATCTGCGGGTGAACCACAATCTGCGCGGCATCCTTGCGATGTCGGCGTCGGTCATAGCCTTCATCTTCAACGACGCCCTGATCAAGCTGGCGGCCGAGACCGTGCCGGCCATCCAGGCGATCGGCCTGCGCGGTGTCTTCGCAACGTTCTGGTGCGCGCTGGCGCTGTTGATGACCGGCGCCTGGCGGCATGTCGGTCGCATTGCCAGCAAGCCGGTGCTGCTGCGGGGCGGGCTCGAGGCCGCCTCCGCCATCGCCTACCTGATCGCGCTTTTTCATATTCCCTTCGCCGTTGCGACCGCGGTCAATATGGCGACGCCGATCTTCCTCACCGTGCTGGCGGTGATCGTCCTGCGTGAGGATGTGCGCTGGCGGCGCTGGCTCGCCATCGTCGCGGGCTTCGTCGGCGTGCTGATGGTCGTACAGCCGCAGCCTGGCCAGGTCGACGTGTGGACGTGGCTGGTGGTGCTGGCCTCGCTGGTCGCCGCCGGCCGAGATCTCGTGGCGCGCTACCTGCCGGCCGGCATGCCCACGCTCGTCATGTCCTTCGCCTCGGCGACCGCGGTGGCGCTGGTCGGTATGCCCTGGGCGCTGATCGAGGGATGGCAGCCGATGCAATGGCGCGAGGTCGGCCTGCTGCTTGCGTCATCCTTGCTGCTGGCGGCGGGCTATCAGTTCGTCGTGCTGGCGCTGCGCTCCAATGCCGAGTTCTCGGTGGTGAGCTCGTTTCGCTACACCTCGGTGCTCTGGGCCATCGCCATCGGCTACGTCGTCTGGGGCGATGTGCCCAACGCGCTGGCCTTGACCGGCATTGCGGTGATCGTCGGTGCCGGCCTCTACATCCTGCACCGCGAGCGCATTCGTCAGAGCTAGGCCAGCGGGCGCGGCGGCACGTCGAGCCGCACGATGATGCCTTCGAGCTCGGGCGACACGGCGGGATAGAGCTTCATCACCAGCGGGTCGTGGCCGGGCACGATGTGGTCGGGCGAAGCGGCCAGCCGCTCGCAGGTCCGGTAGCCGTCGATCATGTCGCCGAGATTGAACGCCGTGACGAAGTGGCGGTTCTTTTGCATGTGCTCGTAGTAATGCGCGGCGTCGGAGGCCAGCACGACCCAGCCCCGTTTGGTCATGACCCGCACGATCTGCAGGCCGGGCGTATGGCCGCCGACATGGTGCAGGCTGATGCCGGGCGCCAGCTCGACGTCGCTCCTGTGCTGCTCGACCCGGCCCTTGAAGTTGAGGCGGATCATGCCGACGACGTCCTCGACCTCGACGCTGTGGCCGAACTTGGCGTAGCGCATATAGGGACCGGTGACGAAGCCCATCTCGCGCGTCTGCAGATGGAAGCGCGCCTTGGGAAACTTGTGGAAGTTGCCGACGTGATCGTAGTGCAGGTGCGTCAGCACCACGTCCTCGATCGACTCGGGCGCGATGCCGAGCTTGGCCATGGTCTCGATGGGGCAGCGCAGGTGCTGGCGCTTGCGTTGCGCCGCGACCTCGGCGGTGAAGCCGGTATCGACCACCACGGTACGATCGGCGTTGCGGATCACCCAGATGAAATAATCCATCGGCATCGGCGCGTCGTGCGGGTCGCCGCCGATGAAATGGTCGGCCCGCCTGGCGTCGCGCCAGGCATAGCGGATGGCGCAGATCTCATATTCGGGGACGGGCTCAGCCATCGCCGGCCTTCACCACGGTCTGCAGCTTCTCGGCATCGACGGCGATCTTCACGCCGGCCCGCTCCTGCTGCAGCAGCATGGCCGACCGTGAATCGCGCTCGGCCCAGCCGCGGTTCAGCGCCTCGGTCATCTCCTCCAGCGTGAGGTTGCAGGCGCGCATTGGCACGCTCACTTCCTTGCCGAGCGCCACGGCGAGCGACACGTCCTTGTGGGCATGGCGCAGCATGAAGGCCGGCGGGTCGTAGGTGCCGGGCAGGAACTGGTCGATCAGGCCGTCGAAGGTGCGGCGGCGGCCAAGCGCTCCCTGGCGGACGGCCTCGAACAGCGTCAACGGATCGACGCCCGCCTTGACGCCCATGGTGAAGACCTCGGCCAGCGCCAGGTTCATGGCGTAGCCGGCGCAATTGTGCACCAGCTTGGCCACGGTCGCCTGGCCGATGGCGCCGACATAGCGCGCCTGGTCGCCCATCGCGCCCAGCACGTCCTTGTACTTCTCGAAGATCTCCTTCTCGCCGCCGACCCAGATCGCGAGCTTGCCGGTCTTGGCACCGCGCGGCCCGCCGCTCACCGGCGCGTCGAGCATGTGTGCGCCCTTCTCGGCGAAGGCCGCCGCGATCTTGCGCACCGTCGCGCGGGAGTTGGTCGACAGGTCGAAATAAGCCGCACCTCGTTTCATGCCGGCCAGAATTCCGTTCGGTCCGAGCGCCACCGCTTCGACCTCCGGCGGTCCCGGCAGGGAGGTGAAGACCACGTCGCACTGTCGCGCCACCTCCGCCGGCGAATCGGCCCAGACCGCTCCGGCCTCGATGTGACTGTCGGCGGCGGCGCGCCGTACGTCGTGAACGATGACTTTGTGCTGGGCCTTCTGGAGGTTGGCCGCCAGGCTTGCCCCCATGATGCCAAGGCCGATGAACCCGACTTGCATTGCTGTTTCCCCCTTGTCGTTATTCTTGTCGTCTTATCGCGCGACCCAGCTTGCGTAGTCTCGCGCCACTTCGTCGACGGCGGTGTCGTAGAAGCGCTTGCCGTGCTCGGGCGTGGCCATGTTGGGGTCGGAGCCGATGCGGCCATCCGGGAAGGTGCGGCGATAGTCCTCGGCATCGGCGAAGGAGCCGTTGGGCGCGATCTTCGGATCCATGTCCTTGCGCTGTATGGTCTCGGGATATTTGTACCAGGTGAGCGCCACTTCCGAGGCGGTGGCATGGCTGCCTTCGCCCACGGGATAGAGCTCGCGGCTGAGCGCCTTGATGCCCGGCCCGTCCCACCAGTTACGCAGAGCGCATTTGATCGAGGGCTGGTTGCTCATCTTCTCCATCGAGCGCTCGGAATAGATCTCCGAGAAGGCCGCCGTCACCGTGGCGATATTGCCGCCGTGGCCGTTGACGAAGAAGAAGCGGGTGAAGCCGTGCCGCGCCAGCGACACCACGGTGTCGCGCACCACGGCGATCAGCGTCGTGGGCTTGAGCGTAATCGAGCCGGCGAAGCCCAGGTGATGCTGCGCCATGCCGACGGAAATCGTCGGCGCCACCAATGCGCCGATCTTCTCGCCGGCGCCGCGGGCGATCATCTCGGCGGTCAGTGCATCGGTGCCGATCAACCCGGTCGGGCCATGCTGCTCGGTCGAGCCGATCGGGATCATGATGCCGGTCTTGGTCTTGAGATAGTCGTCGACGAATTGCCAAGTCTTGAGCTGAAGCTGCACGGGTGAACTCCTAGAGGGAAAGGGCGGCGGGATCGGTGACCGGCGCCTCGCAGGACAGGTTGCGGCAAACGTAGAGTGCGGGCTTGCCGCCGACCAGACCCTTGCCGAAGGCCGGATGGTTGCTCGGCAGCACCGCGCCAGGCGCCAGTCGCCGCACGATCTTGTTGGGCAGGCTTTTGGCATAGACGGCGCGGCGCAGCGCCTCGGTTGCCGGGGACGCGGGGTCGCCGACGATCACGAGTTCCGTGGCACTTTGCAGAAGTTCGTAGCCGTTCATCAACGTCATGAGCGGGAAGAAATTCTTTTCCAGCTCGCTGGCAAAAGCCGCGACCTGGCGTTGCGCCTTGTCGTGCCAGGCAATGTCGCCGGTCAACGCCCAGAGGCGGGCGAAGACGCCGACCAGCGTGGCGTTGCCGCTGGGCACGGCATTGTCGTGGCAATGCTTGTTGCGCACGATCAGGTCCGTAGCGTCGTCGGCGGTGATGAAATAGCCGCCCGAAGCGGCGTCGGCGAAATGGCGGTCGAGGATGGCGACCAGCGCCTTGGCCTCGTCGATATAACTGGTGTCGCCTGTCGCTTCGAAAAGTGCAAGACCGGCGCGGGCCATATTGGCGTAGTCGTCGAGCGTGCCGCGATGCAGCCGCTTGCCCATGCGCCAGGAATGATAGAGCCGGCCATCGCCGTCGCGCATGGTGTCCATGACGACACGCCAGGCGCGCGTCGCGGCAGCCATCCAGTCGTCGCGCTGGAAGACGGCAGCGGCGTTGGCGAGGGCTGCGATCATCAGGCCGTTCCAGTCGGCCAGCACCTTGTCGTCCCAGCCCGGCCAGACGCGCTTGTCGCGCACCGCCTTGAGCCTGGCGCGCAATATTGCCAGCCGCTGTTCTTCTGTATCGGTCAGCAGCACCGGCTTGCGGTTGCGATGCAGGATATTGTGATGCTCCCAGTTGCCCGGGCCGCTCACGTCATAGACCTGCTTGAAGAAGGCGGAGTCTTCGGCGCCGAGGATCGCGTCGATCTCGGCTGCGTCCCAGACATAGAACTTGCCCTCGACGCCTTCGCTGTCGGCATCGAAGGTGGCGGCAAAGCCGCCATTCTCGGCCACCATCTCGCGCAGCACCCAGTCGCAGGTCTCGGCGATGCGCGCCGCGTAGAGCGGGCTGCCGGTTTCCTGCCAGACCAGCGTCAGCAGATCGATGAGTTGGGCATTGTCGTAGAGCATTTTCTCGAAATGCGGGATCAGCCATTCGCTGTCGGTGGCGTAGCGGGCAAAACCACCGCCCAGGTGATCGTAGATGCCACCCTGGCACATGCGGTCGAGCGTGACGGTAACGGCGTCGAACAGGGCCGCGTCCTTGCGGCCGCCACGCAGCCAGGCGCGCCAGATCGCCTCGAACATATAGGGCGAGGGGAATTTCGGGGGCTGGCGGAAACCGCCCCAGACCGGATCGCATTCCGGCGCCAGACGCGCGGCGATGCGGTCGAGCAGGTCCATCGGCACAAGCGGTCCGTCGCCCGCGATTTTCAACGCCGTATTGGTCGCGTGTCGATGCAAGGCTTCGATCAAGCCGGCGCGATTGGTCTCGATGTCCTGCGGCTTGTTGTGGAAGGCCTCGGAGATGCTCTTCAGCACATCGATGAAGCTCGGCCGGCCAAAGCGCGCGGGATAGGGGAAATAGGTGCCGCCCCAGAAGGGCTCGCCTGTCGGCGTGCAGAACATGGTGAGCGGCCAGCCGCCCTGTTCGCCCATGATATGCAACGCCTGCATGTAGATGGCATCGACATCGGGCCGTTCCTCGCGGTCGACCTTGATGCAGACGAAAAGCTCGTTCATCACCGCCGCCACGACGGGTGACTCGAAGCTCTCATGCGCCATAACGTGGCACCAATGGCAGGCGGCATAGCCGACCGAGAGCAGGATCGGCCGGTTGCTCGCCTTGGCTTCGGCGATCGCCTCGTCGCCCCAGGCCCACCACTGCACGGGATTGTCGGCGTGCTGCAGCAGATAGGGGCTGGTCTCCGCGCCGAGGCGGTTGCGGCCTTCCGTCATGCCGTGCCTTCGCCGAGATTGCCCTCGCTGTTGATCAGCAGGACGCGCGACTTCTTGTTGAGGCCCATCGCCTGGAAGGCCTCTGTATCGGTGCAGACACGGCTGAGGCCGGCGAGGCCGGCGCAACCCGAGGGGCCGGAGGCCAGCGCGGGATCGCGGCCGAGCGGCTGGGCCAGGAGGCGGCGCGTCGGCGTCACCAGATCCTCGCCGATGGTCATGAACCAGTCGGTGGCGAGGCCGAGGACCGGCCAGGTGACGGGCGAGATTTCGCGGCAGGCAAGGCCGCCCATCACGGTGTCGGCAGTGCCGCTGGCCAAAGCCGGCCGGCCGGCGCGGTTGCTCTGGAACCAGCAGTCGGCACTTTCCGGTTCGACGATGATAAAGGTCGGGCGTGGTTCGTAGCGCGCCCAGAGATAGCCGAAGACCGCCGCCGCCAATCCACCGACGCCCGCCTGCACGAAGACATGCGTCGGTCCGGCGCGCCATTGCTGGATGATCTCCTCGACCAGCACGGTATAGCCGCGCATGACGCTGCGCGGGATGGAGTCGTAGCCCTCCCAGGAGGTGTCGGAGATGATGGTCCAGCCGTTGACCGCCGCCTGCGCCTTGCACTCGGCGACGGCGGCCTCGTAGTCGCCTTCGACGCGGATGACCTCGGCGCCGCGGGCGCGGATCGCCGCCTCTTTCTCGGCGCTGGTGAATTTGGGCAGGAAGATCACGCAGCGGTTCTTGAACAGCATGGCGCCGGCCGCGACCGCGCGGCCGTGATTGCCCGAGCTGGCGGTGGTGAAGACGTAATCGCCGGTCACCTCGCGGTGCTCACCCTTCAACAGCGAGTCCAGCGTCGGGCTGAGGTGATAGTCGCTGCCGACCGCGCTCGACAGCGTGCTCCACACGCCCATGACGCCGCCCAGCGCCTTGAAGGCGCCGAAGCCGAAGCGCTGGCTCTCGTCCTTGACCCGGATCTCGCCCAGGCCGAACCGCTCGGCCAGCGCCGGCAGGGCGTGCAAGGGCGTCACCTTGTGGACGGGGCACTGCTTCATCTCGGCGGCGAGTTCGGGCACGCCGTTGGGGTTGACGACGAACTGCTGGTCGCGGCCAAAGGGCATGTCTTTTTGAGCGCGGGGGTTTGCTTCGAGCCAGGAAAGAGCCATATCGCCTCATAGCATGACCGGGACGGCCAGATCGCCTAAGCTGCCCGGACAAGGACCCTCATGGAAGTGCCGTCATGAAAGTGAATGTCGAAGTGAGCTGCTCGCCCGAGGAAGCCCGCGCCTTTTTCGGCCTGCCCGATATCAAGCCGATGCAGGATCGCATCATGGGCGAGATCGAGGAGCGGCTGAAGTCGAGCCTCAACTCGATGAACCCGGAAACCGTGTTCAAGACCTGGCTGCCGGCCTCGATGCAGGGCGTCGAGCAGATGCAACAGATGCAGCAGGCCTTCTGGTCGCAGCTTGCAACGATCGCCACCGGCGGCGGCAAGAAGGATTGATCTGATGAGCCAGCGTGAGAAGCCGGACGATCCCAAGCCGTATTACGAGGCCCATGTCTTCTGCTGCACCAACCGCCGTCCGGCCGGCCATCCGCGCGGCTGCTGCGCTGAGCGTGGCGGCGAGGCCCTGCGCGATCACATGAAGAGCAAGGCCAAGGAACTCGGCATCAAGAACGTGCGCATCAACAGCGCCGGCTGCCTCGACCGTTGCGAGCTCGGGCCGACAATGGTGATCTATCCCGAAGGCGTCTGGTACACGGTGCCGACCAAGGCCGATATCGACGAGGTGCTGGAAACGCATCTCGTGAAGGGCGGCCGCGTCGAGCGCCTGATGCTGAAGACCGCCGACAAGCTGCCGGCGGATCGCAAGATTTAGTCTTCCAGCAACTCCGCCAGACGCTTGATGACGCGCGTCGGGCGTGTGGCGTGGGCGGGGATCTCGACATCGAAGGGGTTGTACCAGATGCCGGCCATGCCGAGCGCGCAGGGCGCTACGACTTCCCATTCGTAATTGTCGCCGACCATCCAGGTGTTGGCGGGCTCGGCGCCGAGACGCTCCATGGCGTGGCGATAGACCGCCAGCTCGGGCTTGCCCTGGCCGAATTCGCCTTCGATCTGGATATGGTCGAAGCGATGCTCGAGATCGAAGCGGGCGATCTTGGCGCGCTGCGTCTCGCCATGGCCGTTGGTGACCAAAGCCAGTTTCACGCCCGATGCACGCAACGCATCGACGGTCGCGAGCGCATCGGGATAGAGCCGGTATTCGCGGTGACGCAGTTCGGTGAAGGCATCGGCGACGCGGTGCGCCAGGTCCTCGTCGGCGCGGCCGAGCTTTTCCAGCGCCCGTGTCACCGACAGCCGTCGGGCGCCGGGAATATTGAGCCGCCAAAGTGCCGCGACAGTGGGGTCGCTCCAGAAGGCGCGCGCCTCGTCCATGGCGGCGGCGCGTACGCGCTCGATCGAGGCCTCGTCATGGGCATCGAGCTCGACGGCGAAAACCTTGAGCAGGCGCGTCCACGCTTCCTCGGGCTGGGCGTAGGCGCGGATCAGCGTGTCGTCGAGATCGAACAACAGGGCGCGCGGCAGAGCGGGCATCAGTTGGTCGGGCGGGTGAAGCTGCCGGGGGCGGGGCCGACCACGGTGTTGCGGTCGCCCTGGACCTCGATGACCGCCAGCGCCCGCTCGGCGCGGCCGTCGGGGAAGAGCCGGAAGGCGCCGTCGACGCCGGCCCAGCCGTTGATATTGGTGATGGCCTCGGCCGAGAAATCGCCGCCGGGCTTGAGGCGGGCGAGATGGCCCGCCAGCGACACCGCGTCATAGGCCAGCGTCGCCAGGCGCTGCGGCGGCTTGCCATAGGTGGCGGTGTAGCGGCGTTCGAAATCGGCGCGCTTGGCCGGATCGGGCGCGGCATACCAGGCGCCGCGCAGCATGGCCTCCTGGCCGATACCGCCGATATCCCAAACGCCGGTGCCAATGAACTGCACGCCGCGGCTGTCGAGGCCGGCGGCGGCGAGCGAGGCGAGGGCTGCCGAAAGGCGCGGCGGTGCCACCGGCACGAGGATGGCGAGCTTGCCCTCGCCCTTGGTCTCGTTGGCGAGGCGGCGGGCATTGGCGGCGAGGTCGAGGCTGTCGGCGTCATAGAGTTCGACGGCCACGACCGTGCCGCCGCGTACGACGGCATGGCTTTCCAGCGTGCGCGCCATCTGCTCGCCATAGGTCGTCTGCGGGGCGAAGACGGCGAAGCGCTTGATGCCCTGGGCGATGGCGTGATCGACGACGCGTCGGACCTGCGGCGGGGCGGCGATGCCCATGACCCAGACACCGGGCTGGGCAGCACTCTCGTCGTTGGAAAAGGCGATGACATTCATGCCGCCCTGGCGGACTTCGCCGCCCAGCGCCGTGGCGGAAGCGCCGAACAGCGGTCCCAACACCAGCGCCGCCCCTTCGCTCTTGGCTTTGCGATACGCCTGCACGGCCGTCTCGGGCGAATCGCCGCTGTCATAGGCAGCCAGCGCCAGGTCCTTGGCGCCGCCGTCGAACAGCGCCATTTCGGCGGCTTGCTGCAGCGACTGGCCGATCGAGGCGGCGCGGCCGCTGAGCGGCAGCAGGAGCGCGATGCGCGTTTTGCCCGAGGCGGTGGTGGGCGATGCGGTTCGCGGGACGGTCACGGAGGGCGCCGGCATGCTAGTCTTGGGCGCGGGCGGCTCGCTGCAGGCACCCAACAGGACGGCGGCGGCGAGGAACAGAAATGAACGGCGCATCGGCGCGAAACTCCGGCGAACGGACGGTAATGGAAGAAGAGCGGGATAAGGGCGGGAAGGATACGGAGGGCCAAGATACGGATGCGTTGGCCCCGCGTAAACCACTGCCGTCGTCGGGAATTTTGCCCGGGCTTCATATTGTCGCCACACCGATCGGAAACATGGGCGATATCACCTTGCGCGCGCTCGATGTCCTGCGCGTCGTCGACCTGGTGGCCTGTGAGGATACGCGGGTGTTCGCCAAGCTGGCCCGGGCCCATGGCCTTTCGGCCCCCACCATCGCCTATGCGGATGCGACGCAGGACGCCGCCGAGCCGCGCATCCTGGCCGCCCTCGAGGCCGGCAAGCGCGTGGCTCTGGTCTCCGATGCCGGCATGCCGCTGATCTCCGATCCCGGCTACCGGCTGGTGCGCGGCGCCCTTGCCGGCGGCCACCGCGTGACCTGCGCGCCCGGCGCCTCGGCCGTGCCGATGGCGCTGGCGCTCTCGGGCCTGCCGACCGACCGCTTCCTCTTCGCCGGCTTCCTGCCGGCAAAAAGCTCCGACCGCCGCCGCACCATCGGCGAGCTGGCGGGCGTGCCGGCGACGCTGGTCTTCTTCGAGGCGCCGCATCGACTCCCGGAGTCGCTGGCCGAGCTGGCCGAGCTGCTGGGCGAGCGGCCGGCCGCCGTGGCCCGCGAGCTGACCAAGCTCTACGAGGAAGTGCGCCGTGGGACACTGGGCGAACTGGCTGCGGAATATGCGGAAAATCCCGATGTCCGGGGCGAGATCGTGCTGGTGATCGGCCCGCCGCTGGCCGATGCCGCCCCCGACGGCGAGACCATCGACCGGGCGCTGCGCACGGCGTTGGCCGGCGCCTCGGTGAAGGACGCGGCGGCGGAAGTGGCGGCGCGCTTCGGCAAGCAGCGCCGCGAGATCTATGCCCGCGCCCTCGAATTGAAGCGCGAGAAGACATGACGGCCCCCAGGGTAAACACCAGTGCGCGCCAGAAGGCCCATCGGCTCGGTCATACGGCGGAATGGCGCGCGGTCTGGTGCCTCCGCCTGAAAGGCTGGAGCATTCTGGCGCGACGCTATCGCACCCGGCTGGGCGAGATCGATATCGTGGCCCGGCGCGGCAACGTGCTGGCCTTTGTCGAGGTGAAGGCGCGGCGCGATGAGGTGCGCGCCATCGAGTCGCTGGGCGAGCGGCAGTTCGGCCGCGTCTCGCGCGCCGCCAGCCTGTTCCTTGCGCATCATCCGCGCTATGCCGATTGCGCGGTGCGCTTCGATGCCGTGCTGGTGAGTGGCTGGTGGCCGCGTCATCTGCCCGATGTATGGCAGGCGCCGGATGTTTGATAGCGGACGTGCGAACGGATGACGGCACATAAGCTCGAACGCCTGCGCGACCTTTGCGCCGGCGATGGCCTGCGGCTCGACCTGTTCGAGGCGGCACTGGCGCTCAGTGCCGCGCATCAGGACGAGGCGGTCGACCTGCTGCCCTATCGCCAGCACGTCGCGGCGATGAAGGCAGCCCTCGCCGACCTGGTGCACCGGCGCGGCGCCACGGCCGAGGCGCTGGCCGAGATCATCGCGCGCTCCTATGCCTATCGCGGCGACAGCGAGACCTATGACGACCTGCAGAACGCCGACATCGTGCGCGTCGTCGAACGCCGCAAGGGCCTGCCGGTGGCGCTGTCGATCCTCTATCTGCATCTGGCGCGCGAGCAGGGCTGGGATGCCGAGGGCCTGGCCTTCCCCGGGCATTTCCTGATCCGCGTCGGCATCGACGGCGCCCGCCATGTCGTCGATCCCTTTCATGACGGGCTGGTGCGCGACGCCGCCGACCTGCGCGGGCTGCTGCGCCAGGTGTTGGGCCCGGAGGCCGAGCTGGTGCCGGCGCATTTCGACACCGTGCCCGACCGCGACGTGCTGCTGCGGCTGGAGAACAATGTTCGCCTGCGGCTGGCCAAGCGCGATGACTGGACCGGGGCGGCGGCCTCGCTCGACCGCATGCTGGCGATCGCGCCGGACCGCTCGGAGCTTCTCTTCGAATCGGGCCAGCTCAATGCCCGGCTCGACAAGAAGAAGGCGGCAATCGCTGCGTTCACGCGCTTTCTGGCGCTGGGCGGCGGCGAGGGCGACCCCGCCCTGCGGCAACGCGCAACGGCGCTGTTGCAGGAACTGCGCCGCGGGCTTAACTGACCCTCCGGCTACCCGTAGGAACAAATGCCATGAAGCTCAGCGTCGCCATCCAGATGGACCATGTGTCGACCATCGACATCGACGGCGATTCGACTTTCGTCATGGGACTGGAGGCCGAGCGGCGCGGCCACACGCTGTGGCACTACACGCCGCCCGACCTGATCTTCCGAGACCGCAAGGTCATGGCGCGGGCCCAGCCGATGAAGCTCCGGCGTGAGAAGGGCGATCACTTCAGCCTTGGTGCTGCCGAGACGATCGATCTCGCGAAGCTCGACGTCGTGCTGCTGCGCCAGGACCCGCCCTTCGACATGTCCTATATCACCACCACGCATGTGCTGGAGCACATCCATCCGCGCACGCTGGTGGTCAACGATCCGGCCTCGGTGCGCAACGCGCCGGAGAAGCTCTACGTCACGCATTTCGACAATGTCATGCCGCCGACGCTGATCACCGCCAATGCCCAGGCGCTGCGCGAGTTTCGCGACGAGCACAAGGACATCATCCTGAAGCCGCTCTACGGCAACGGCGGCTCGGGCGTGTTCCGCGTGCGGCCCGACGACGAGAACTTCAATTCGCTGCTCGAGATGTTCTCGCAGCGCAGCCGCGAGCCGGTGATCGCCCAGCGCTACCTGCCGGAAGTGCGCAAAGGCGACAAGCGCATCATCCTGATCGACGGCAAGGCGGTGGGCGCCATCGACCGCGTGCCGGCGGCGGGCGAGGCGCGCTCCAACATGCATGTCGGCGGCGTCGCGGTGAAGGCGGGACTGACCAAGCGCGACCAGGAGATCTGCGACATCATCGGCCCCGAACTGGCGCGGCTCGGCATGATCTTCGTCGGCATCGACGTCATCGGCAACTACCTGACCGAGATCAACGTTACTTCGCCCACGGGCCTGCAGCAGATCGGCCGCTTCGACGGCGTCTCGCTGGAGGGCCAGCTCTGGGACGCCATCGAGGCCCGCTACCAGGCCACGCGCGGCGCCTTGCGCGGAGGGATCGCATGATCAGACGCCATCTGCTTGCTCTTCTGCCTCTTGCCCTGCCTCTCGCCGCTGTCGCGGCGACACCTGCAGCCGCGCAGGATCTGTTAAACCTCAAGCCCATCGTCAAGGCGGTGCGCGAGGGCGACGAGGAGAAGGTGCGCGCGGCCCTGTTCAAGGGCGAGAGCGCCAACCAGTCCGACGTCAACGGCCGCCCGCTGATCATGGTGGCGGCAATCGCCGGTCAGCTTGCCGTGGTCGAGACGCTGCTCAAGGGTGGCGCCCTGCCCGACGCTATCGACCGCGAGAGCTACACCACGCTGATCCGCGCCGCCGAGCGCGGCGACACGGAGGTCGCCGAGGCCCTGCTGAGGCGCTACGCCAAGCCCAATGCCCAGACGCGCCAGGGCGAGACGGCGCTGATGGTGGCGTCGCGTCTCGGCTATGCCGATTTCGTGCGCCTGCTGCTGGAGAAGAAGGCCGATCCCAATGTCGCCGACTTCACCGGCCGCACCGCCATGACCTATGCCCGGCAGGCCGGCCGTGGCTCGATCGAGGTCATGCTGCGCAAGGCCGGCGGCCGCTGATGGAGGAAGACGACGAGGACGTTCCTCAACGCCGGGGCGTCATCCGCGTCACCGACCGCATCTTCATCGGCCAGTGGGAGATCGAGGAGACCTTCGTCCGCGCGGCCGGCCCCGGCGGCCAGCACGTCAACAAGACCTCGAGCGCCGTTCAATTGCGCTTCGATGCGCGCCATTCGCCCTCGCTGCCCGACGACGTGCGCGTCCGGCTGGAGAAACTCGCAGGCCGCCGCCTGACGCAGGACGGCGTCATCGTGCTGGTGGCCCAGGGCGAGCGCAGCCAGCTGCGCAACCGCGCCGAGGCGCTGGCCCGCCTCGTCGAGCTGATCCGCGAGGCCGCCCATCGCCCCACCCCGCGCCGCCCGACCAAGGTCAGCAAGGCCGCCAAGCGCCGCCGCGTCGACGACAAGACGCGCCGCGGCGCCATCAAGTCGCTGCGGCAGGGGCGGCCGAAAGACGACTGAAACCGCCCGTGCTATAGAGAGTGCCACGTCCCCGTAGCTCAGCCGGATAGAGCAGCGGTTTCCTAAACCGGAGGTCGGAGGTTCGAATCCTCTCGGGGACGCCATCATCTCCATCGGTCCACGCGCCAGTGCCGCCGGGGTGAAGCCTCTGGTACTGTCGCACGACAGGGCGCGCAGCCTCGGCCCGCTGGCCGACAACCTCGCGGCCTTCAGCACCCGCTTCAACGGCCGCACCACGGTGGTACAGGATCCCGATTGCCTCGAATGACCCAGGACATCGAATATTTCTATTCGGCGCATTCGGCCTTCGCCTATCTCGGCTCGGCGCGCTTCATGGCGATTGCCGCTGCCGCCGGCCGGCGCATCGTGCATCGCCCGGTCGATCTCCGCCGCGTCGTCGCGGAAGCAGGTGGCTTGCCCTTCGGTCGCCGCAGCAAGGCGCATCTGCACTACTTCTTTCACCGCGAGATCGAACGCTGGAGCGAGGAACGCAACGCGCCCTGGTTCGGCCGGACGCCGACCCATCACGCCCATGGCATCGCGCTGGTAAACGGCATGGTGATCGCCGGGGTCGAGCGGAAGCTCAATGTCGACCGCCTGGCCGATGCCTTGCTCGAAGCGCATTGGCGGCACGATGCCGATCTCGCCGATGCAGCGACCCTGGCGGAGATCGGCCGCGCCGCCGGTTACGATCCCGCGCCGCTGCTCGACGCGGCACTCTCGGCGCCGGTGCAGGCGATTTATCAGGCCAATACCGAGGAAGCGATTAGCCGTTCCGTCTTCGGCTCGCCGACCTACTTCGTCGATGGCGACATGTTCTACGGCCAGGATCGGCTGGAGATGATCGAGCGGGCGCTGAAGCGCCCCTATGCCGGCGGTCCCAGCCGCACTTGAAGGGGCCGTAGAGGAAGAGCGCGCCGCTGCCGCCCGCCGCTCGCCGGTCTGTTTATCGTAGGCCCTCCTAGACACCTGCGCGAATTGCGGGAAGTCAGCGCCTCAGGGCCGGATTGACCTCCCAGCGCCGCGCCGGGCGGCCCTTGCCGGTGGTGGTGGTCTGGCGTTTGCGCAGCAAGCCGCCACCCTCCAGGCGGGCGATCACGCGGTCGGCGCCTTCGGCGTCGACGGCAAAGCACAGCGCCTCGCGGCGGATGGCTTCGCGGCCGACTTCTTCGTAGTCCTCCATCCTGAGCCAGCGCACGACGCGGCGCGCGTGGCGGTCGCGGTCGGCGCGGCCGGCCTGGTTGAAGACGGCGCGGGCATGCGGGCGGAAATAGTCGGACCACAGGCGCGCCGCCTGTTCGATGGTGCGGTGCGTGATCGCCGACGGGCCGGGCGAATGCGCCGGACGTTCGGACCATTCCAGCAGCGTCAGCGCCGCCGCCAGCCGCGCCACCGTGCCGCGGCCCTTGCCGACCCAGCCGGCTTCGAGCCGGTCGGTCTCTTCGCTCTCGGCATGGATCTGGCGCAGCAGCTGGTCGAAGCGGTCGACGGCGCGCGGTTCGAAGACGAGCTGGCGCGGCCGCTCGGCCGGACCGGCGACGCTGGCGATGCGTTGCAGCAGCGCCAGCGCATCGTCGTCGTTGGGCACCGGGCGCTGCATCAGCGGGATGTAGTCCGGCAGATCGGGCCAGGCGTAGAGAAAGCGCGCGGCCATGCCGTCGTCGCTGCCGGCGAAGGCCTCGGCGATGCGGTCGGGCTGGATGGTGCCGACGATGCTGACAGGAAAGCGGTCGAGATGCAGCGGCGCGCTGCGCGTGCGCCGGTTGATGGTGATGCCGGCGCCCGCCCAGGCCTCCAGCCAATGCGCCCGGTCGCTGCCGCCATTGGCGTAGCGGCCCTGGTTGGCGAGCCAGGCCGAAAGCTCGTCGCGCCACATGACGACGCCGCGCGGATTGCCGGCCACGACATCCGCCAGTGCTTCGAGCGTCGCATCGGCCACGACAAGCTGCGAGGGCACGAAGGCTTCGGTGAAACTGGCCTCGTCGGGCTTGAGCGGCGTGTCGCGGCCCTGCTCCATCGCCTCCTGACACTCTTTCTTCCAGCGCTGGGTCAGCAACTCGGCGCGTTCAGCTTGTGCGGCATGCCGGCCCTGGCGCTCGGCGTCGCCGGCGCGCAGGGCTTCCTCCATCTGCGCGATCTGACGGCGCGCGGCCGACAGCGCCGGCGACTTGCCGCTCGACGGCGCGCCGACCAACGCCTGCCACAGCACCAGCGGTTCGGACCAGGCGGGCGAGACCTGCGCCTGCACGCCGGTGCCGCAGACCGCCGCCACCGAGGCGAGAAGGCCCTGCGCCACGTAGTCGACGGGCGCGCCCGCCGACTTTGCGGTGTCGCTCACCCACTGCGCCCAGGCGGGTGGCAGCAGGTCGAGCGGGAAGGCGGGCACATCGCCGCGCACGTCTTCCATCAGGCTCATGTCGACCTCGGGCCAGCCTTCCTTATGGCCGCCGTCGTAGAGCGTGAGGCCGGCGGGTTGGGTTTGATCGTCGGGCGGGGTTTGATCGTTAAGCGACATGACGAGGTTCCTTTGGTTTGGCGACGTAGATCGGCGGGATGACGAGGGGACGTTCGAAGGCCTGCGAGACGCTCCGGGCGACGGCGGTGTTCTCGCAAAGCAGGCCGGGCAGGTCGTGCAGCCGGTGGCGCACGACGCTCCAGTCGAGGACGACGATGCCGGCGCGGTCGTTGCGCAGCCACGACCAGCCATTGGCGAAGACGCGCAACGGCCGGTCGAATTCGCGGGCGAGGTCGATGGCCTCGGCGCCCATGATCTGGCCGTCGCCGCGCCGCGTGCGGACCTCCAGCGTGTCCAGCGGCGTGGCGGTGAGATCGACCAGCGCCGCGTCCTCGAAGACCGGCGCGATGGCGGCAATCCGGCCGCTGCCCAACGGCTGCGGCTCGTAGAAGCGCTCGTCGATGGTGACGGTGGCGAGGCCCCAGATGGGGCAGCGATGCGCCGGCATGCCGCAGTCGGCGAGGACGGCCTCGAAGCGCGGATCGCGGGCGAGGCGATGGGCGGCGATCAGCTCGCGCAGGAGTTCGCTGATCATAAGAGATGCGCCTGCGCGGCTTCGTAGTCGGCTCTCATGCCGTCGGCGTAAGACGGGGCGGCGCCGGCCTGGCCGTCGAGCAGACACTTGGCGTAGAGCGCCAGCGCTGCCTGGCGGTCGAGCTTGAGCTTGGCGCTGCGCTTGGCCGGGCCTTCCTCGATCTCGACCGACAGTGCCAGCGCCAGATCGTCGTCGATCTCGGCGATCGGCTTGACCGAGCCGTCAGGGTTGAACAGGCCGCGTATATCGGCGAAGGCGACGCGGGCGATCTGCGCCAGCATCTCTTCATAGGTGGGAGGTTCGTCGGGGAGGTTGGTGCATGCGTCTGGTTTTTGCATGCTGAGCAGTTAGAGGTATTTGTGACTTACGAAATCAAGCAGTGTGACTTTGATTTCAGCGGATAATCGAAAATAATTTTCGGCGGCGGCGGAAAAGCCCCGGCGGAGACTTGCGGGAATTGCGCGAAGTCGTTTCGCGACCCATTTCCCGCAATTCCCGCAGGTGTCGGCGGGGTCCATCTTCCCTCGTCAGGAGCAGAGAGAAGGTAGCCAACGATTCTTCTCTCTCTCTCTCTCTCTCTCTCTCTTTAAGAAGAGGAGATCAATTCCCTCTTCTTCTTTACCTTTGCCGAGCCTCTTGCCCTGTCGGGACGGGCGGACGGGCCGCCCCGACACCTGCGCGAATTGCGGAAAATGATGGGTGCACCGAGCCGATCAGGGCTCGCGTTGCGCCTTCTTTTGCCGTGCGCGGCGGGACATCATGTTGAGCCCCTCGATCAAGGCCGAAAAGGCCATGGCGGCGTAGATGTAGCCTTTGGGGATCTTCACGCCCATGCCCTCGGCCAGCAAGGTGGCGCCGATCATCAGCAGGAAGCCCAGCGCCAGCATGACGATGGTCGGGTTGTTGCCGATGAAGCGCGCCAGCGGGTCGGCCGCGAGCAGCATCAGGGCGACGGCCGCCACCACGGCGATAACCATGATCGGAATATCGTCGGTCATGCCGACGGCGGTGATGATGCTGTCCAGCGAGAAAACCATATCCAGCACCAGGATCTGGCCGATGGCACTGGCAACGCTCAGCTCCGCCGTGCCGGCGGCGGAAGGTCCGGTGTCGTGCCCGGCGCCACTGCCGACGCTGTCGTGAATTTCCTTCGTCGCCTTCCAGATCAGGAACAGACCGCCGGCAATCAGGATGAGGTCGCGCCAGGAGAAGGCATGGCCGAACAGATCGAACAGCGGCTGCGTCAACCGGACGATGAACGCCACCGTGCCGAGCAGAGCGAGCCGCATGATGACCGCCATGCCGATGCCGATCTTGCGGGCGCGCGAGCGTTGGTGTTCCGGCAGCTTGTTGGTCAGGATCGAAATGAAGATCAGGTTGTCGATGCCCAGGACGATTTCCATGACGATCAGCGTGGCCAGGGCTGCCCAGGCATGGGGGTCGCGAGCGAGGACGAGGAGATCTTCGAACATCCTCTTAACATAGGATGCTTTTGCTTTTCGCCAAGAGACCTCGATCTTTTAGCCGGAATATTGCCGGAAAAGCCGTTGAAGGGGTCCGCTCTGATTCCGGCCTCGACGCCTAAAGCCGCCCGAACAGCAGCGACAGATTGTTGGCCGGCATCTCGACGATGTCGGGCGCAGCGAAGCCCAGCGAGCCCGCGAGCTTGGTCACCGCCTCGAGATCGCGCACGCCCCAGGCCGGGTTGCGGGCGCGCAGGAAGTCGCGGTCGAAGGCCTCGTTGCTGGGCGCCGTGTGCTGGCCGCCGCGCTTGTAGGGGCCGTAGAGGAAGAGCGTGCCGCCCGCCGGCAGCAGCCGTGCCGCACCGCTCATCAGCCCGATCGTGGCCTCCCAGGGCGAGATATGGATCATGTTGATGCAGACGACGGTATCGGCCCGCTCGACGGGCCAGGTGGGCGCCGAGGCATCGAGGGCTACGGCGGGCTTTACGTTCTTGAGGCCGAGGCTCGTTGCCCAGGCATCGATGCTGGCGCGCGCCGAGGCATCGGGATCGCTGGGCTGGAAGGTCGCCTGCGGGGCGTGCTGGGCGAAGTGGACGATATGCTCGCCCGAGCCGCTGGCCAGTTCGAGCACCGTGCCCTTCAGATGCGGCCTCAGCACGTCGAGGATGGGATCGCGGTTGCGCGCGACGGCGGGGGCTTGCTTGCGGAAATCTTCGGTCATGCCGCCCGCATAGCACGCCAGACGCGCTCGGGCGTCGCCGGTCCGTCGAAGTTCTTGACGCCCAGCGGCGCCAGCGCATCGAGGATGGCATTGGCGATGGCGGGGAAGGCAGCGATCGCGCCAGCCTCGCCGCAGCCTTTGACGCCCAGCGGATTGGTCGTGCAACGCGTCGGGTTGAAGCCGAGGTCGAAGGACACGAGATCGTCGGCGCGCGGCAGGGCGTAGTCCATGAAGGAGGCGGCGACCATCTGGCCCGATTGCGGGTCATAGGTCGCGTGTTCGAGCAGCGCCTGGCCGACGCCCTGCGCCATCGCGCCATGCGCCTGGCCGGTGGCGATCATCGGATTGACCAGCACGCCGTAATCGTCGACGGCGGTATAGCGCACGAGTGTCGTGCTGCCGGTGTCGCGATCGACCTCGACCTCGACGACATGCGCGCCATTGGGAAAGGTCATGTGCTGGCGCGTCCAGGCATGGAAGGTGTCGAGTGGCTTGTTTTTCTCGCGGCCCAGCGCCACGACCTGTATCAGCGTCAGCGCGCGGTCGGTGCCGGTGACGGTGAAGCGTCCGTCGGCAAATTGTATGTCGGCTTCCGCCGCTTCCAGCGCATCGGCCGCCAGCGCACGGCCCTTGGCGATGATCTCGTCCGAGGCACGCCAGATCGCCGTGCCGCCCATATAGGTCGCGCGCGAGCTGCCATGGCCGCCGCCATTGGCGATCAGGTCGGTATCGCCCTGCTTCAGCTTGATGCGTTCGTTGGGCACGCCGAGGCGTTGCGCCAGGATCTGCGGAAAGGTCGTCTCGTGGCCCTGGCCGATATGCTGCGTGCCGGTGATGAGCGAGACGGTGCCGTCGGTCTCGAAGCGGATATCGACATTCTCGTCCGGCGAGGCGCCCGTGGCCTTGATGTGATAGGCGAAGCCCAGGCCGCGATAACGCCCGTGCGCCTGGCTCGCCACGCGTCGTGCCGCGAAGCCCGCCAGGTCGGCGCGCGCCAGCGCCTTGTCGAGCGTGCCGGCGAAGTCGCCGCTGTCGACCTCGAAGCCGAAGGTATTGGTCATGGGCATGGCAGCCGCGGGCACCATGTTGAGCCGCCGCAGGTCGGCGCGGTCGAAGCCGCATTGCCCGGCCGCCGCGTCGATCAGGCGCTCGACGATGTTGCCGGCCTCGGCAAAGCCCGGCCCGCGCGTCACGCCGACCGGCGCGGTGTTGGTCAGCACGGCAGCGATGCGCAGCGCGATCGCCGGCATGCGGTAAACCGTGCCCTGCAGGTGATAGTACTGATAGGTCTGCACGCCGCCGCCGGCGCCCGCCATATAGGCGCCGAGATTGGCGACGCTGTCGGCCTTCAGCGCGAGGAAGCGGCCTTGCGCATCGAGCGCCAGCGCCACGCGGGCCTGCTGGTCGCGCGCCGCGTGATCGCTGAGAAAGACCTCGCTGCGGCTGGCGATCCATTTCACCGGCCGGCCGGTCCGCCGGGCCGCCCACAGCACCAGCGCATGCTCGGCATAGGCAAAGTTCTTGGCGCCGAAGCCGCCGCCGACATCGGGCGCGACGAAGCGCACGTTCTTGGGTTCGGTGCCGAGCGTGCGGGCGACGTGGTTGCGGTTGATATGGATGTTCTGGCTGGAGACATGAAGCGTGTAACGGCCTGTGCCCGTATCGAACGACCCGACGCCCCCGCGCGGCTCCATCGGGTTCATGACGATGCGGTGGTTGTCGAGCTCGAGCGACACGACATGGGTGGCCCGGGCGAAGGCGGCGTCGGCCGCGGCGGGGTCGCCGGTCGTCCAGTCGAGGCAGAGGTTGCCGGGCACCTCGGCCGAAATCCGCGGCGCGCCCTGGGCCCGTGCGGCGGCGCAGGTCGTGACCGATGGCAGCGGGGCGTAATCGATCTCGATCAGCTCGGCGGCATCGAGCGCCTGCGCCTCGGTCTCGGCCACGACCAGTGCCACCGGTTCGCCGACAAAGCGCACCTTGGCGACGGCAAGTAGCGGCTGCGGTGCAAAGATGAAGGGCTCGCCGGTCTGGACATTGGCCTCGGCATAGGGCCGCAGCGGCTTCAGCCCGTCGGCTTCGGCCTCGGCTGCCGTCAGCACCGCCAGTACGCCCGGCGCTTTCCGCGCGGCGCCGGTATCGATGCGGCGGATTTCCGCATGGGCATGGGGCGAGCGCAGCACGGTGGCGCGGGCAAGGTTGGCAAATCGAAGATCGTCGAGATAGGCGCCGCCGCCGGTGACGAAGCGCGCATCCTCGCGGCGCCTGGGCGAGTCGCCCATGACGGAGAGCTTGTCGGTCATGCGCGCCTCTCGTCCCACCAGTCGCGGATCTGCATGTTCCAGTAACTCGCCTGCACGCCCAGCCGGCCGAAGGGGCCGCCGGCCCAGACGATGCCGAAAGGCTGGAACAACCGCCAGTCCCGGTCATTTCCCGCAATTCCCGCAGCCACCGCCAGGGCGCCTGCCGCCGTCTGGGCGAGGCCATGGCCGCCGAAGGCCGTGCAGATCCACAGGCCCGGCTCGATCTCGCCGACCTGGGGCATCTTGTGCAGCGCATAGCCCATGATGCCGGGCCAGGCATAGCCGATCTCGATGTCGCCCAGCTGCGGGAAGACCGAGAGCATGTCGCCGCGCATCATCTCGCGCAGCCGTGGCGGTTCGCGCGTATCCGTGGTGATGCGCCCGCCCCACAGGAAGCGGTCGTCCTCGACGATGCGGTAATAGTCGCCCGCCCGTCGTGTGTCGGATATCGAACCGCGCCAGCGTACCGCCTCGGCGATCCTTGGCCCGAGCTTTTCCGTGACTGCGACATAGGTGGCGACCGGCAGCACGGCGGACGCCACCTTGCGGTTGATGCCGCCGAGATCGGCATTGCCCGCCAGCACGACGTGCCTGGCCGCGATCTCGCCCCCGGTCGTCGTGACACACCAACGGTCGCCTGTTCGTTCGAGTGCGGTCGCTTCCGTCCCTTCAAAGACGCGCGGCAGGTCGCCGGCCAGCGCCAAAGCCAGATTGAGCGGATGGACCTGGAACGATTTGGGATCGTGCACCGCCTGGAAATAGCGCCGGCTCGAAATCAGCGCGCGAACCTGTTCGACCGTCCAGGGCTCGAAGCTGGCGCCAAGCTTTTCCGCCAGTGCCCGCGTGCGTTCGGCAAAACCCGCGCCCTGATCGGTACGCGAGACCGTGAGCTTGCCTTCGCCCATGATGAGTTCGGGTCTGCCCAACTCGCCGCCCAACTCGCCGATAGCCTGACGCACATGTGCGACACCACGCTGCGAGAGTTCGTAGAGGGCGCGGCCATGGGCGAGGCCCAGCCTGTTGATCAGCACGCCCGAGCGCTCGGCATAACCCGCGCCGACGAAGCCGCCGTTGCGACCCGAGGCGCCCCAGCCGATCCTGCGGCGCTCGACCAAGACGACATCGCGGCCTTGCTTCGCCAAGAGACGCGCCGTGTAGAGTCCGGCAAAGCCGCCGCCGACAACGACGGTATCGCAGTCGATCTTGCCCGCGAGCGCCGGCCGTTCCGGCGCGGCGTCGCGTGTCACGGCGTACCAGCTCGCCGGATAGGCCTCAGTAACCAATCGCAGCGCCGTCGCTGCGCGGATCGGCGCCGCCGATGCGCTCGCCGCTCGCGGGATCGATGGTGATGCCGTTGGCGTGGCCGGCCGCCTCGTTCCACGGACCCCAGCGGTCGAGAATATGGCCGCGCCGCTCCAGCTCGGCGATCGTGTCGGGCGCGAAGCGGCTTTCGATATGCAGCGTGTCGCGCGCCTCGAGGAGGCCGAAGCGGCCCGACAGGAAGCGCGGTCCCTGCACCGCCTGCTGGATGTCCTGGCCATGGTCGATCATGGCGACATAGGTCTGCAAGTGGATCTGCGGCTGGCCGTCGGCGCCCATGCAGCCCAGCACGCTCCACAGCTTGTCGTCGCGGTAGCCCAGCGAGGCGATCAGCGTGTGCAGCGGCGTCTTGCCGGGCTCGAGCCGGTTGGGGCTCCTGGGGTCGAGCGAGAAATACGACGCGCGGTTCTGCAGCACCACGCCGGTGCGGCCTGCAACCACGGCGGCACCGAAGCTGCCATAGAGCGAATAGACCAGCGACACCGCATTGCCCTCGCGATCGACCACGGCGATGTAGACCGTGTCGCCGGTGAGGCTGCCGTAGGAGGGAATCTTGTCCCAGGGCAGCGCCCGGGCGGGATCCATCAGTCCGCGCCGCTGGTTGGCGTAATCCTTGGACAACAGCTGCGCCATCGGGACGTCGACGAAGCGCGGGTCGCCCAGCCAGCGGTCGCGGTCGTGATAGGCGAGCTGCTTGGCCTGCACCATCAGATGCACGTAGTCGGGCCCGAGGAACGGCCGACGGTGCAGCTCGAACGGTTCGAGCAGGTTCAGCATCTCGAGCACGGTGAAGCCCTGGGTCGGCGCCGGCGTCTCGTAGATCGTGACGTCGCGATAGCTGCCCTTGAGCGGCTCGCCCCAGCGCGCGGTCTGCGCCTTGAGATCGTCTGCGGTGAACAGCCCGCCATTGGCCCTGGAGTAGCGCACCAGCTCGCGGGCGACCTCGCCGTCATAGAATCCGGACCAGCCGTCGCTGGCGATCGCCTCCAGCGTGCGCGCGAGGTCGGGATTTTTCAGCACGGGAGCGCCCGTCAGGAAGATCGCCGCCGCCTCCGGGCTCCTGGCCAGATCCTCGCGCGCCATGTCGCGCCAATGGGCCAGTCGCTCGGTCACCTCGCAGCCGTCGCGCGCCAGGCCGATGGCGCTGTCGAGGCAACGGCCGAGCGGCAGGCGGCCGTAAGCGGCATGCGCCACGGCCCAGCTGGCGACGGCGCCGGGTACGGTGAGGGTTGCCGGCAGCACGCCCTTGTAGGGCACTTCGGCGAGACCACGACCGGTGAAGGCCTCGATCGTGCCGGCGGCGACGGCGCGGCCGCCGCCGTCGAGATATCGGACCTCTTTGGCCGTGGCGTCGTGGATCAGCCAGAAGGCATCGCCGCCAATGCCGGTCATGTGGGGATAGAGCACCGAGAGCGCGGCGCTGGTGGCGATGGCGGCGTCGACCGCGCTGCCGCCGTCCTTCAGGACATCGACGCCGGCTTGCGAGGCCAGCGCGTGCGGGCTCGCCACCATGCCCTGGGCGGCGCGGGTGGCGGGCCGGGTGCGGAACTCCATCTTCGGCTAGCGCTTGTCGATGTTGGCGCTGCGCAGCGGCACGCCGAATTCCTTGCGGCAGACCTCGGCCAGGACGGCGACGCCTTCCTTGATGGTCTTGGCGTCGGGATTGGCGAAGCAGAGCCGCATGCGGTTCCGGGCATAGGGCTTGTTGACCGACCATTCCGGCCCGGGATTGATCGAGACGCCGGCCGCCGCCGCGGCGACCGCCAGCTTCTGCGTATCGACGACCTCGGGCAGCTTGATCCAGAGATAGATGCCGCCGGCCGGATCGCCGAACTCGGCCGCCGTGCCGAACTGCTCGGCCAGGGCCTCGCGCAGCACCTGCAGCTTGGCATGCAGCGCCTTGTTGAGCTTGGGCACATGAGTGGCGAAATGCTTGCTGCAGAATTCCGCCAGCACCATCTGCTCGAGCGCGCCCGAGCCGGCATCGAGCTTGAGGCCGATGAGGCGCGAGATGACGTCCCACTTGGCAACGATGTAGCCGACGCGCAACGCCGGCGCGATCGACTTGGAGAAAGTGCCGATATGGATCACGCCCTCGCCCTTGGCCAAAGCGTAGATCGAGGGCGGGCGCGTGCCGCTCCAGATCAGGTCGGAATAGCACTCGTCCTCGAAGATCATGACGCCGTATTGCTGCGCTAACGCCAGCAGCTCCTTGCGGCGCGGCTCGCCCATGATGCCGCCGGTCGGATTCTGCACCGTGGGAATGGTATAGATGTATTTCGGCGTGATGCCCTGCTTCTTCAGTTCGGCCAGCTTGTCGCGCACGAAAGCGATGCTGAGGCCTTCGTCGTCGAGCGGGATGCCGATGACATTGGCGCCCATCTTGACCAGCCGGTTGATGGCGCTGCCATAGGTCTCCTGCTCGATCATCACGGTGTCGCCCTTGGCGACCAGCAGGTTGTTGACCAGGTCGAGCGCCTGCGTCGAACCCGAGATCATCAGGATCTCGTCGGCCGTGCAGTCGATGGAAGCGTGGCTCTTGAGCTTCTTCGCCAGGAACTCGCGCAGCGGGCGATAACCTTGCGGGCCGCTGTTGAGGCCATAGGTGGCAAGCG
>JBBRFD010000016.1:0-44843 GCA_038224985.1 Reyranellales bacterium | reverse complement strand
TATGTCCTGAAACCCCATGCTCAGCCTCCCGCTTCCAGTCGGGGGATGATGGCCACGACGGTGGCCGGCAGCGGATAGGCCTGGCGGATGAAGACGCGGCCATTGGCGTTCCACAGCGGGTCGATCAGCACGCGCTCGTCGCCGGTGGCGAGCGCGGTTGGCTGGCCGTAGTTCTCGAGGTCGCGTTCCTTGATGTCGGTCAGGCGGTCGGGCGTCGGGCCGACGGCAAGGCCGCGCGTGTCTTTCACGCGGATCACCACTTCCTGCACGACCTTCTGGCGGCCCTGCAGCGTTGGCGGCCCCTGCTCGATATCGAGCGTCTCGAGATCGCAGACATAACCCAGGCCGGCGAGAATGCGGCCCGAGGCACGCGGCAGGGTAACGCTGCCATTGACGACGGCGGCGGCGGGCTGCACTGAGCCGTCGGCCAGGATGGCGAGGCTGCGGCCCTCGAGATGCCAGAGGCCGGAGAGCGTCGATGTGGCCAGCGCCCAGTCGGCGAGCGCGACACCCTGCAACGTCGCCGCGGCGGCGTAATCGAGCGTGGCGCCGACATGTGCTGTGTCGACGTAGCCGGTGACGGTGATGGTCACCTGGCTGGCGCCGGCGCGCAGGATGTATTTCTGGCCGACGCTGGCGGCCGTGAAGGGCGCATGGCCTGCGGCGGTGAGCGTGACGGTGCTGCCGGCAGCATAGGCCGCACCGCTTATCGCCAGCGTCTTCGCGGCATCGGCGTTCCAGCCGTCGTAGTCGTGGCCGCTGTCGACGCACCAGGCGTCCTGGACATCGGCGAAGCGGCGGCTCGCCATGCGCTCGACATAGCGTCGCGTCACGCCGCCGATGCTGCGGCGGATCGAGAGATAGAGCGCGGTCTCGCTCGCCTCCTCGATCGCCGCTACGCTCTCGACGGCGCCGTCGGTCGCGTGACGCGACCAGGCATAGACGTCGTACTCCTTGAGATAGGTGAAACCCAGCAACACCCCATCGGAGCGCACGCACCAGACGATGCCATCGGGATCGCGGGCATGCGCCCATTCCTCGAGCCGCTCGCCTTCGAAGAGATGGCCGGCCAGGATCGAGACGTCGCGGCCTTCGTAGGAATCGCTGGAGAAGGCATAGGCGATGTCGCGCACGCGGCGGCCCGAGGGCGTGACGAAGAGCGCCGAGCTGCCGGCGGCGATCGGCGGCATCTGGGCGATGCCGGTATAGCCCTGAGGCTTGACCGCGCAATTGGCCGGCGTGATGACATCGGCCTGGCTGCCGGCCCAGCACTTCCATTCGCCGCCGGAGGTGAAGACCAGCAGGATATTGAGCGACAGCAGGAAGCGGATCTCGTTGACCTCGCGCGAGGCGATGGTGCGGGTAATGGCGTCGCTGTCCTTGGTCGGCTGGCTGGTCGCCATGTTCTTGAAGTTGGCCGACTGGCTGGCATAGAGCGTCTGCGGATTGGTGTCGCTGCGGCCATACCATTGCCGGCCGTCGTGATAGGTCGAGCAGCCGGGATATTTGGCGGCGCCGTCGAACGGGTTCTTCTGCTGCGGCGGCGTGTCGGAAGTATCGGGCAGGATGGTGGCATCGGTGAAGCCGGTCGCCCCCACCCCGGCGCGGCCGATGAAGCCGTAGATGCCGTTCCTCTGCTTGTAGACGTTGTAGTTCGTGGCGCCCGCGGCGTCGGTCCAGGTAACCGTCGAGGTTTGGACATTGGAAGCAACCGGCGTCGCGGCCTGCAGGCTCTCCTCACCCGAGATGTCGTTGACCGCCGTCACGACGTAGCTGTAGGTGCTGCCGGGCGAACTGCTGGCGAGCGCCGTCGGCGCCACCTGCACCGGCGCATAGGTGATGGCCGCCAGCGTCCAGGCGGCATGGCCGCTGCGCGTCAGGTTGGCCGGCGCGTAGGACGGATGGGTGATCGTCATGGTGTCGGCGCTTTGCACGAATTTCAGCAGCGCCAGATCGACCGCGAGATAGGGCGTGGTGAGCGTATAGAAGCGCGCCGCGGTGCCGCCAGCGGTCCAGGTGCCATAGGCCGAGGTATCGATGCCCGAGAGCTCGAAGCTGTTGGTCGTGGCATTGGCGACGGTGAAGCGGCGGCGGTTGAGCTGTGTCATGCCCCCGACGCCGTCGATCCAGACGTGGTCGCCGTTGGCGAAACCATGCGCCGCCGCCGTCACCACGCCGGGATTGGCGCGCGTCACGGCGGTGATAGTCTTGACCGTCTCCAGTACATAGCCGCCGTTCATGATGACGCGCATCTTGCGGTCGGCGAATTCCAGCACATAGGTCTGCACCTGGTTGAACTGGAAGCCGGCGAGCCGCGAGCGCAGGGACGAATCCACCACTTCGCCCACGAAGGCGGTACCCGCCCGCGTCGAGGCGCCGCCGAAGGGATGGATGAACCAGTTGAGGCAGGTCGCGAGGCCGACCTGGTACTTGGCGAGATCGACACGGCCATGCAGGGCCGGGCTGAGTTCGCCGGCGGCAAAGCTTGGTTGGATGACGGGGATGCTCACGACCGCGCCTCGATGTAGGAAGACTCGTAATCTCCCCACCCACCGCCCCGGCCGAGCAGCGATTGCTCATTGCTGTCGACGACCCCGGCCTCGGCCAGCGCTTCACGCGCCTGGGCCTGCAAACGGGCGGCGACGTCGCCCTTCTGGGTCAGGGGATAGGCCACGGCGGCGGCCAGGGTGGCGGCGAAGGCGCTGACGAATTCGGCGTCCATGCGGCTGGGATCGCCGACACGCTGGCTATAGACCGCCCAGACAGGCGCCTCGTTGCACCAGAGAAAACGCGCGGCGCCGTCGGAGCCGATCTCGAACAAGCCATTTGCCTCGCCGGCCTTCCACGAGGCCGTGCCGAGATCGAGGCGCAGCAGGCGCAGGCAGTCGGAGGGATAGGCGTAGCTGCACGCCCAGCGCGCCGGCGGCGTGCCGGAACTGGCCAGCGCCATGGTGACGCGCGAGAAGTTCCAGTCGCGGGCGCGCATCAGGCTGTCGCGCACGGTGGCGTACCAGGTGTTGATGGCGCGCGCCTCGGTGCTGTTCTCGTTCAGCGCGGAGATGGTGGCGCGGGTGCCCAGGCGCGAGAGCGCCATGTTCGCGATATCGGCGTCGGTGGCCATGCTGCCGGTTCCCTCTGTGGAGATGCCAGCCCGCAGTTAGAGGTATTTGTGACTTACGATTGCAAGCAGTGTGACTTTGATTTTTTCAAAATCTTCGCAACGATGTTTGCGCGGCGACGCGGGTGCCGAAGCGCAAAGCCTTGTCTTCGGATAGCCCCCCTTCAGCCAGTACCCGTTCCGCCATCCGCCGCCGGCAGCGCCCGCTCGACGGCGCGGTCGAGGGGGTTAGTCGAACCAGCATATCGGATGGCCCAGAGTCGGTTCTCCGTCGGCTTTCCACTCGCGGCGAATGCGCGCAACGATCTGATCTGCATCCGCTTCGTTCCGGAAAACGAAATCGGGGTCGCCGAACCGTCCCGGCCGCTTGCCCTTCGCAAGGAGTGCGCAAACGACGGCCAGGGCGAGGCGTAGAATTTCCTCACTATCCACGATGCGATAGTGAAGCCTCAAATAATTGAGAGGAATTTCAAACAGGCCGAACGAATCCTTGATCGGACGGCTTACGAAGTTGTCGGCTATTTCCGCGATCATCCAGTGCTCTTTCTCGTCTTTCATTTCAGTACCTGAACTCCATAATCTGCGAGGTTCCGATACCCCGGCGTAGTTTTCCCACCAGCTTGCCGATCAGAGACTCAAGCAGTGTCGTCGTCGCTCTTCCGAGATGTAGTGCCTGAACGGATACGTTCATCTGTTTCGGCTACGAACCCCTCCGCCCAGCTATCGCGGTCGAGCTTGCGCCAATGGATTGTCCAGCGTTCCGGATAATCCCTGAACCCCGGCTGGTCGCCAAGCTGCTCAATGGCTTCCTGCGCGCGCCCGGCCGTAGAATAAACCTCTCCTAGACTTCCCAGTCGTCGCCGGGAACGCCGTAATGACGGGAAGTTATTGCTCTTGGGTCCCGATAATGCGCGTCGACGCGGGAGCCAAAGCGAGGCTGCCTATCGCACCAGCACATCGGGCAGCCTGATGTCGCCTCTACCCGAGTGCTCTTTCTGCTTTTCACTTCAACGCTCGACCCAGCCCACAACCGACAAAAGCTGCTGTGTCTACGGTGTATCCGGCGCGCCGGCGATCCTTTCGCGAATCATCTGCTCGAGCCGCACGGCCGCCTCGACGACGTACTCGGTCTCCCGTTTGTCCAGAGTCTTGGCCTCGCGATAAAGGGCATAGGCACGGACGTCCTCGATCTGTCCCTACCAGTGCAGGAAATCCTGCTTCCAGGAGTCACCGGGCTCTTTCAGGGCGTTCAGCAGCCCCTGCAGATCGGCGATCAGCGTATCGATGCCGATGCCTTTGCGTGAGAATGCCTCCAGCCTGTCGAGCATGAGGCGATATTGCTTCAGATCGCAATCGGGCATGGCATTGCCCTGTCTCTAGCGTCCGGGCCGAAGGGTGATGCTTGTGCCATCATTCTTCGTATTCACTTCTGGAGCGTCAACTTGAAATACAACCGACGATAACTTGCTACCGTCTTCAACTTCGTGTGACGCTTCCCGTTGTGATTCCACCAACAGGACAGTCGGATCGAGAGATGTCCGGTTCTTCGTCACTTCCAACGGTTGGGTTTAAATGGCTGTCTCCGAGCGCAAGATTCTTCCCAGACTGTGGAATCTCGCCGTCGGCTTCCTGGGCATCATGGCTCGATTCGCGGTGGCCTTTCCGCTCTGCCTTTGCGCCTTCGACTTCCTGACAGCCACTTGGTTCTGCATCGTGCACATGAACTTTGCCGATAACGGGCTGGAGATGCTTGGTTGTCCCCTGGTCGGACTGTTTTTTATGGTCGGTTGGATGCACTTCGAGCCCAATATCGACTTTGGCGAATCGAAACTTCTCCATTTTCTTTTCATGTCGCTTGTGGCGCTGGCGATCGCCATTGCATGGGCAATCATCGATCGTCGACGATCCGGCAAGAGACGGCGTTTGAAAAATGCAGGTCGTGGCACGCCGGCCGACGATCATTGAGACTCCGTCGAGGAATCGAACGCCCCGCTTTGCCCAATTCCATAACCCTGCTCTATGAACTCTCTTGTTTGTGGATCAAGGCCGTACGATTCGTTCGGCCTGTAATTGCTTGAGTTTCTTTTGGCATATTCACCGGCGATGGTGAGGACCACCCACAGGGGCAAGCCTGCCTGCTGAGTCAATAACCCGACATTGATATTCGAGACATTCCTGAACTGAGGCAATTGGACATATCCATCACGATAATTCTTGTCCGCCTTTCGCTAATAGTCGAAGGAGCCACCTTGCGCGACAGTGTCCTTGAAGCCGCGATAGAGCGTGTTCCACGTTGCCGCATCGAGCACAGGCCGGATAACCAGATTTAATCCCAGCTTCGCGGCAATCCCTCTTCCGGCTGCGGCCACGCTGCCGAGATCGTCGAAAGGTCCCATCACGTAACCCGTCGGAGATTTCGGATCTCGAATGAGCGAACCATCGGGAAGCGTCACGGGCTTGCCCTGCCAAGCTTTGAGAGCGTCGACAAAGAGCGGGTCATTTGGCGGCGGCTCGACGTTTGGCGCGATTCCTCGCCCATGAGATTGGGCATCGGCTTCGGACTGAGCCGCTTCGTACTCTGGGCTACCTGGCGGCGGTTCGACATTTGGTGCCGCGCCTCTGCCACTCACAAGGCCGTTAGTGGCGCCTGGTACCTCTGAATTTACAGGCAATGACTCGATAGGTGCAGGATACGAACCACTCCGGCCGTCACGATCAATCTCGCTGTATGGACCGCCGGCGATATGCACATTAGGTGCGTCCGCTGCCGGCACGCCGTTAGCGCTCTGCAGCCATCGAGGGTCTGGCTGGCTCCGGAGCACCTCTGGCGATGGCGTGCTTCTTGAGACGATGTCACCCACGACACGCTCGATGTCGTCCATCGTTGGCGGTCGCCCTTCGACGGTCTCGAAGGTACGCAGCGTCGTGTCGAGTTCACCACGCGCGTTGCGGGCCACAGGATCGTCTGGATCGAGCCCGGCCTTGACCAGTCCGGCATCGAGGACGGTACGGCCACGGTCGTAGCGGGCGAAGGTAGCGTCGCCTTTCTGGAAGCCGGTGAAGCGGGCGTAGTCCTTGCCGTCGAGGTCGAGACGGTACTGGCTGAGGTCGGTGGCGGCGAAGGTCTTGGGATCGTAGACGGCCAAGCGGTCGAGCTTGTCGTAGACGCCGGGATCGGTGTCGAGGCGGCCGGTGGTTTCGATCTCCTGGAGGCGCGCGCGTTGCTCGGGAGAGAGCTGGTCCGCGATCTTGCGGTCCATGGTGACCAGTGGCGTACCGGGGTTCGAGACGATCCAGTCGATGGCAGCGAGACCGGCCTGGTTGCGATCGTGCTGCCAGTATTTCGTCGCGTGACGCTGGGCGGCATCGGCGAGCAGGGCGATGCGGGCGCGCAGCTCGGGCGAGGCGTCGTCGGGTGTCAGTTCCTCGGCGCGGGCGCGGTAGGCCTCGAGGTTCGGCTGTGTCGCCGGATCGAGCGGGATCGCGGCGAGTGTGCCGGCGACGCTGGCAACGTGCCGATCCTCTCGCGCCTCGGCCAGCTTGCGCGCGAGCAGGACCTGTCGCTCGGGCAGGAGCATACTCTGCGCCCCGGCCAGGAGCTTGCCGGCACGGTCGAGATCGCGATCCATCCCGGCCTCGATGGCGATGGCGTAGAAGTCGCTGGCGTTCTGGCGGACCTTCACCTCCGTTTCGTCATTGTCCCAGCCGTTGCGTTCGCCCTGGGCGCGGCGCTCCGTGACAATGGCGCGGCCCAGCACGCGCAAGCGCGCGGGGTCGTCCCAATTGACGGCGGCATCCTGCTGCAAGCTGCCGATGCGGCGCTCGACGATGCCGTCGTCGGCCTCGGCCAACGCCTGGTTGGCCAGACGGCCGACCTGAAGCGTCGCGTGACCGAGGTGATTGTCGAGCAGGGGATCCAGAATCGCGCGTTGGCGCGATGTCGTGGCCTCGGTGCGATGGCTATCGCCGATGCCTTCGATGGCCGCCAGGGTCGCCGGCATCGCGGCCAGCCTTTCCTCGGGCGGAAGCGAGGCGAAGCCGGTCTCGGGATCGTGCAGGAGGCCGCGCAACGCTCCCATTGCCCGCATCTCGATCGGCCCGATGGCCAGTTCATCGGCCCGCACCGCGTCCTCACCGTCGGGCGGGCCGAAGTATCCGGCCGGAATGCCGAAGGGCCCGGCGGCGGCGGCGGAGTCGTCCGGTTCGAAAGCAGGCGTCATAGCCCGCTCTCCCACAGCATCCGCTCGGCGGCGCGGCGGCGCACGAGGCCGGGCAGTTTCTGCGCGCCGGCGAAGACCCAGCGGTCGAATTGCGGGCCGGCCTCGGCGCCGCGGCCGGCGCTGATCAGCCGGCGCAGCGTCGAGGCGGCAAGTGCGCCCTCGCCCAGGTTGAAGGTGAAGCTCACCAGGGCGTCGAAGCACGCGTCGCTGAGTGGCACCTCGATCAGGCGGCAGACGGCAACCTCGTAGCGCGGCAGGTCGGCCGCCAGCAGCGCATCGGCGCTCGCGCGGTCGAGCGCTGCGTCGAAGCGCTCGCCCTCCTGCACGACATGGCCGTAGCCCACCGTCGGCCAGCCGGCGGGGCATATGTAAGGTACCGCGGCGAAGCCCTCGAAGGCGCGGATCAGCGCCCGGCCCGGCTCCGTCGTCGCTCTCGGACTGTTCGTGCGCGGAGAGTTCGGCATGTCAGCGCCCCCGCTCTTTGTTGAAGGTCCGGTTGCCGAACCAGAAGGTGACGATGGCGGCCCAGACGGCCCAATCCTCCTCGCCCCACATCGACAGGACCGTGGCGGCGGCGCCGCTGTGGTCCTGCTGCAGGATCGCGAATTGCGCGACCTTCACGCCGGCATAGAGGCCGAAGAAGCAGAGCGTAAGAAAGGGCCGCACGAAGCCGTTGAAGCCGTCGATCCAGGCGACACCGCTGGGCTTCAGCGCCGCGGCGAAGGCCGCCATGTCGGTGGCGATATCGGCCTGGGCATTGGTCTCGGCCATCTTGGCGGCATGGCCGGCCTCGATGGCGCGCATCTGGAATTCGCCCTGCACTCTCAGCAGCTCGAGTTCCTGGGCGTGGTTCTGCTTGTTTTCGAAGAGGCCGATGAGGCGCGGGAAGAAGGCGCCGAACAGGCCGAGGAGCGATCCGAGAAGAGCGAGCATGGCAAGGTCACGCGAGTTTGTGGGAAAGGAAGAAGGCAAGGGCTGCCAGCAGGATGGTGATCACCACCCCGTTGGCGCCCAGCAGCACGGTTTCGAGGCGGCCCATGCGGCTCAGCAGGCCGGCATAGCGCTCGGCGCAGACCGCCTCGTGGGTGGCGAGCTTGGCTTCGGTGGAGGCGCTCGCCGCAGACGACGCCGTGGTTGGACGACGGGGTGGCATCAGCCGTCATTCCCGCGAGGGCCGGTCCACTCCTCGCCCACCTCGACGAGGTCCGAAGCATGCGCGGCGCAGCCATCGGGCGGCGACCAGCCTGGCGCGCCATCCCAGACGACCGCATTGACGACGAGCGACGTCGCCAGGTCGACCACGACGTAACGCTGAACGTTCGGTTCCATCAGTACTGCTCCATAATGACGGCCCAACCACCGGCACCCGTGCCGCCCGCCGCGTTCTGGCCACCGCCGCCGCCGCCCGCGCCGCTGTTCGCCGGCGCTGCGGTTCCGGCAACGCCGGTGCCACCACCCGCGCCGCCCATCGCCGTCAGCGAAGCGCCGCCGCCGCCACCGCCGATGTTCGCGCCACCCGATGCCGGCGCCGTATTGGTGCAGCCGCGCGCCGGACCGCCGCCGCCCGAACCGGTGCCGGCACCGGCGCCGCCGCCGGTACCCGAGACGACGGGGCCGATGCTGGCGGGCGTGCCGTTCGCGGCACCCGCAGACGCGCCGCCCGTGCCGCCGACGCCGGAGACGACGAAGTAGCCAACGGTATTGCCGGACGTGCCGCCGCTGCCGCCATTTGTGGCCGCACCTCCCGCACCACCGCCCGCGCCGTTCGCGAGGGGACAGCCCGTGAGGCCGCCCGTCACGGTCGTGTTGCCGCCCGAGTTGCCCGTGTTGCCGACGGTGCCGCCGGAACCGCCCGCGCCGATCGTGACGGTCAGGGCCGCCCCTGGCGTTGTCGGCAGATCGAAGCCGTTGACGGCCGTGCCACCGGCGCCGCCGCCGCCAGCACCGCCCGTCGCATGGCCGCCTCCGCCGCCGGATCCGCCGCCGGACAGGTAGACGATGCAGCGCGCCGTTTTGGGACTGTAGCTTCCCGACGCCACGATCAGCGTCGAGCGCCATTTGGCCGGAGCTCCATTGAGCATGTTTCGTCTCCTACCAGCGTGAAGCGGTGATCTTGTGGCCCGTCGTCGCGGCGACGACGGAGACGGCGCCGATCGGCTTGCGGCCGGCCGGCGAGGTGTATTCGTAGCCGGGCGGCACCAGGATCGAGCCGGTGTTGTTGGCCACCGCCACGGTCGTGTCGGAGATCCACAGCTCCTCGGCCGCATCGGGGTTCGAGACGCTGTAGCCATTGGCGGGCACCGTGCCGGCGAACAGGCTCTGCGCCGTGCCGCCCAACGCGATGGCAGCGCTGCCATCCGTCGCGGCGAAGGTCGCCTCGACCGGCAGCGGGTTGTCGGACGACACCGGAATCGCGCGGCGCTGCGGTCCGGTATCCTGATAGGCAAGTTCGAAAGCCATGCGCGGCTCCTGGAAAAAGGCCTCCCCCCGCCTCAGCGCCTTCACTGGCGCGCACGGGGGGAGGTGGCCGAAGGCCGGAGGGGGTTACTGAACGAGAATCGTCGGCTGCCCGGGACGGGCCGTCTCGACGTTCATGCCGTCGCCGCGACCCTTGAGCGGATCGAGGAACAACGGCGCCTCATGCGTGCTCTTGCGCCGGGGCGCGTCGGCCGGATGCAGCGAGGCACCGGGCGGTCCGGCCCAGAGGATGCGCGCGCCCGGTTCGTGCAGCTGCACGCCGTCGAAGAACGGATTGTTCACGACGACGTACTGCACCGCGTCGAACTTCTTTCTGTCGGTCATGGGATGCTCCTCAGGAAACCGCGAAGCCCGAGGCATAGGCCGGCGCTTCCTGCCGGTCGTGCGTCAGGAAGGCGTTGAAGGCGCCGGCCGTCAGGTTGGCGGTGGCGATGACATAGGCCACGCGCACATAGCGGCGCAGGCCCGCCGGCAGCTTGATGCGCAGCGGCTCGTATCCCGCCACCAACGTGGCGACGGCGATGGGATCGCTCAGCACGACATTGGCGAAGGAGCTGTTGTCGGCCGAGTCCTGCAGGACGAACTGCGTGGTATTGGCGCCGCCCGAGGTGCAGGTCGTGGCCACCTGCACCACCAGCTCGACCGGCTCGCCGCTGCCGATCGAACGGCCGGCGACACCGGTGTCGATGACATTGGTGCTGGCCGTGGTGCCCGTGGTCGGCGCCTGGGCGGCGGAGAAGTAACCGAAGATGTCGTAGATCATGAGAGGTGATTCCTTTCGAAAGGTTCTTGTTCGTTCTGCACGGTGTCCTCCTAAGGCGCGCCGCGCCTTAGGAGACAGTCGCTTCCGCCAGAGTGAGCTGGTCGCAGATGCGGATGGGGATGCCGCCGAAGTCGGCGAAGAGGCGGCCGTCGCTCTGGTCGAGCGTGCGCCGCACGTTGGAGGTGTTGGCGAGGCTCGACGTACCGATGCCGAGCGAGCGCTGGATATCGAGCCACTGCTTGGTCGTCCGGTTCATGTACCAAGCCGGGCGGCAGAGCTTGAGGTTGGGAATGCGCGCCATGGCGCGGTTCATCAGCTTGACGAGATCGGCAGGTGCGGCGCCCGCGAGATCGCTCACGTCGATGTTGCCGATGCGCACGGCATAGCGCCAGTCGCGCACGGTGAGGCCGCAGTCCCACTTGTAGTGCGTGCGATAGCCCTGGTACTTGTTGCCGCCGGCATCGAGCAGGGTCTGCTCGCCGAGATCCTGCATCTGCAAGCCAGCCTTGCTGCCCTTGGGGAAGATGCCGTGCACGGTGAGATCGCCCCAGCCGACCAGCCAGATCGAGGTATTGTCCGAACCGGCGCCGCCGCCGCTCAGGAAGTTCTGTGCCGTCTGCGAGGCCGCCGCACTGGTCGTGTTGTAGCGCGGCGCAAAGCCCATGAAGCGCTCGGGGCTGGTCGAGGTATTGCCGTAGAACACCGTCGAGACGAGCTGCTGCGTCAGGCCCTCGAGGAAGGCGCGGTCTTCGCTGAGACGGAACTCGGCGGAGTTGCCGTTGAGGTCGGCCAGCGACTTGTCGATCTCCGAATAGGTCTCCAGCATGCCGCAGGAGTCGGTGATGTGGGTCGAGGTCGACTTGGTCGGCACGACGCCCTCGTTGAGGCGGCGCCAGGTGCCGGTCGGCAGAGAGGTGCGCACCGACGAGCGATGACCCGTGGGCAGGTTGCCCTCGGTCCAGACCATGTCGTCGGTGACTTCGTTCATCTGCGACAGCAGCTCGATCACCTTGGCGATCTGGCCGCTGGGATCGACGACCTTGGACCAGTCGGCGAGCGTCGGATTGGTGACGGAAAGCGTTGCCATGCGTGTGGCTCCTTGAGACTCAGCTCATGTTCGAGTTGGGGTAAAAATCGCGCGCCGAGACCTTCTGTGCCGGCGCGCCCTGGGCGCGTGGCAGGCGGTCCTCGCTCACGCTCCGGCCGACGCGGGCGAGAAAGCGCGCGAACGCGGGGTGATCCCCGAGCCCGTACGTCTTCATGAACTCCCTGATGACGGGAGCGTCCTTGCCGCCGTAGGCGTCGATCGCCTTGGCGGCGCTCGACGTGGTCTGCACGAGGTTGGCGCCACCGAAAGCGGGATCCGCCTTCAGCTCGTTGCGCCAGCCGTCGATGGCCTGTTGCCAAGCCTGATGATCGGCCTGCTTCACTTCGGCGTAGAGGTTCACCACCTTCTGTGCCTGGTCCTTGGGCAGGTTCAGGTCCTGGAAAAGCTGTGTCGCCTGCCCCAGCGTGGTCTTGTCGACCTGCATGCCCTCGGGTAGCGCGAACTCACCGTAGTCGACGGGCTCAGGCGCCGCCGATGCGTCGGCCACGGGGGCCGCGACAACCGGGGCTTCCGCCGCGGGCGCGATCTCGTTCTCAATCACTTCATCAACCATGGAGGTCCTCGTCACGTTTTGCGGCTTCGGCCGCCATCAGCGGGAATTTCTGCGGGCAGAGGCGCTGCACATCGGCCCAGAGCATCAGGCCGATGTTGCGTTCGCCTTCGCGGAAGGCTGTCTGGTGCGGATCGGCGCCGATGCTGGTCTCGAAGACATGGGCGACGCTCAGCATGCGCCAGACGAAGGCGCGGAAGCCCGGCACCTCCATCATCGCCTCGAACTCATCGTCGGTGCGTTTGCGCGCCAGCTTGTGGCGCTTGGCCCGCGTCTCGCTCTGGTGCTGGTCGCCGAGGTCGATCTGCTGCTCGTCGCTCATGACGCACCCGTGACCATCTGCAGGGCGCTCTTGCCGCCGCCGACCGGCGTGTCGGCCAGAACCTTGGCGCCCTGCACCGCCGCCAGGCCCTGCTGCATGGCCTGCTGCATCTGCTGCGCCTGCGCCCGCTCGGCGCGCGTTCTGGCGACGGACTCGCCGTCGACGATCAACGCGCTGGGCACCGCCAGCAGATCGCCATAGGCCTCGACGGTGTCGTCGGCGGCGATCTTGTCGAGCACCTCGGGCCGGGCGCCGGCGAGATTGCCGACGAAAGCCACGAAGCGCTCGATGCTGGCGGTGCCCACGGCCTTCTGCGCCACCGAGAGCGTCGAGACGTAATCGACCTCGATGTCGTGGCGGCCGCGCAGCTCCTTCGGTCGCGGCGGCAGCACGGCATAGTCGTCGCCTGCCGCCTGCTCGGCGATCTCGAGCACGCGCTTGATCAGCGGATCGAGCAGTTCGTCATGCAGGCGTTCGAGCATGGGCCCGAGCTGCAGCAGCTTCTCCTCGCGGCGCTCGACGATCTCGGTGGCCGTGCGCACCTCGTCGAGCCGCGAGATGGCGAGAAACAGGTCGGCATAAAAGGCCTGCGCGACCTGCTGCGCCTTGGCAGCGATATCGGCCTGCAATTCGCCGATGCGCGGATTGACCTGGAAGGCCGGGCGGAACTGCTCGACCGCACCGCCGGCGCCGGAGGCGACATAGGTGATCGAGCCGGGCAGCAGCGAGGCCGCTTCGTTGCGCAGTTGCGAGGGCGCCACCATGGGCGGCTTGACCAGGAGCTGGATGGCGCGTGCCTTGTCCTTCTCCATGGTCTGCAGCGCCTTGACGTCGGGCAGCGCATCCATGCCGGGGCCACGGCCATAGACGTCGTTGCCGGTGACGTGCCAGCGCGGCGCCATCACGCAGAAACGGCGGTAGCCACCGACGCGCAGCAACGGACGCGCTTCGGAAGCGCCGCCCATTTCGTAATGCACCGAGCGCCACGGCATGTTGTCGGCATCGGGCACGTCGATGACGCGGCTGTCGTTGGGTTCGATGGCATGGACGACCATGACCTCGATATTGAGGTCGCCGTTCTCGTACTTCTGCCGCGCGGCGGCCGAGACGTTGTCCAGCCCGTATTCCTGGACCAGCGCCGCCACGGTGAGCGGAAACTCGCGGTACAGCGTGTCGACCGCGCCGCGATTGGAGGCCGCCAGGAAGTATTCGCCGATCGTGAGCGTGTAGAAACGCACGACGTCCTCGTAATCCTCGAGCACGACCACGGCGGCGGTGCCGAAGACGCCCAGCTCCTCGTAGGCGACGCCGATGGCGTTGTAGAAATTCGAGGCGGCGAAGATGCGCAGCAGCACGTCCTGCACCGAATCGAGCCAGGCGCGCACCGACGGCAGCCGCGCCAGCTTCTTGTCGGCCAGCGTGAGCCGGAACCACGGCCGCGCCGGCAAGGTCACGCCCGACACGAGGCCGGCGCCCAGCGTGCGTGCCGCCAGCGTGCCCGTCGAATTGACGATCTTGCCGTTGAGCTTGCGCCCGCGATCGCCGGCATTGGGCGTGTAGAGGAAGCGCCCGCGGCGCGGCAGGATGTTGTCGGAAAGCTCGCGCCAATGCGGCTCCCACGACTGCCGCTCGGCGCGCATCGCCTTGAGGCGGCGTTCGCAATGGCGCCGGAGATCGGCGGGCTTTTTGGAGGGCGTGCTGGGGGCCATGGCTATTGGCCCAACAGGTTCTTGGCGCCGGGAGCGGCGGTCGTATTGGGCGTACCCGTTACGCCGAGACCGGAGGTGGCGATGGTCGAGCCGTAGCCCTGCATCGCCGCGGCCCGGCGCTTGGCATCGTCGCGCGCCGCCTTGACGGCGGGATCGACTTCAGTGGGCGGTTCGGGTGGCGCGGGGGGCGGCGGCGGGGCCGCCGGCATCGAAGGCGATGAGAAGAAACACACGGGCTGAACTCTCCTTTGGAGAAGACAGCCCGCAGTTAGAGGTATTTGTGACTTACGAAAGCAAGCAGTGTGACTTTGATTTTTTCAAAATTATTTTGCGACCGCCTGAAGCGGCGTCGCGGTCACGACGATGTTGCACCAGTAGCGGCCGGCGGCCGGGCCGGGACTGATGGTCTGGGTCTGCACGGTGATCTGCGTGCCACCGTTGACGTCGTCGACGATCTTCAGCGCATAGACGGTCATCGGCGTGGCGCCGGCGGAAGCGATGATCTGGGTCGACACATTGGGCGTGTCGCTGAACCGTGGCAGGTGGAACGAGACAATCCGCACATGCGGGCCGCCCTCGGGAATGATCATCTCGAGCACGCGGCTGTAACTGCGCTTGCCGAAAGTGACGGGCTCGCTGGGGCCGAAGGGCTCTTCCGCCATAACTCAGCGCCGCGCCGGGAGGATCAGCAGCATCGAGAGCGCGACCGGGCCGAGGACTGCCGCGCGGGCAGTCCATTTGCGGCGCGAGCGGCCGCGCAGATCGGCGAGGCGGCGGGTGGCGACGATCGAGAAGCTATGCGCGCCCATGGCGGCGGTGAAGAGCACCGCGGCCTCGATGAGTTCCATCGTGTTGTCCATGGCAGGGTGCAGGATGTGCCGGTGGCATTACTTGCCGCACATCTGTGCGCACTGGGCGATGTAGGTGTCGATCTGCGCCTGGGCGGCGGTCGGCAGGTAGACGAGCTGGTCGTTGCGGCAATCCTTGACGCGCACCGCCTCGTAGCCGCCCTTCGACTGGAAGAGGTAGGGCGCCGGATTGCAGGAATTCTCGAAGGTCGTCGGCGCCGGCGAGTTGGCGCCGAGCACCGCGACATTCGAGCGGTTCACATCGACGATCGCGGTGCTGGGATTGCTGGCGCTGGGCGGTGCGGCGCTGTTGGTGCGCGCCGCGGTGGTGGCATTGGCGGCGGTGACGGAACCGCGGGCCTGCGCCGAAGCGGGCGCCGACGCAGCGTCCGGATAGCCGGCAGACGCGTTCCTGGCGCCCTTCACCGGGGCGGGCGACGGAGCGGCGACGGGAGGGTTCTTCGCGGGATCGCGCGGCGGGTAGGTATTGACCACGGGCGCGGGCGGCGCGACCGAGGTTTGCGGCGCCCGCGTGCTCGACGGGGTGCAACCCGCGAGTGCAGTAGCGAGGCCGATGAAAGCGGCGAGGCGCGAAAGGGCTTTGTTCATGATGGGCTGGACTATACCATAAACAGGATAAGTTTTCCCAATTTCGTGTAAGCCATGTTTTTGCACTCGGAGCTGCGCGCTGTAGAGAGCGAGAACGACGCCGAGACCGGGCGTCGCGAGGTCCGAACGCTCGCCGGCCAGGATGCCGCACTGGCCAGGGTACCGGCCAAAACACCCGCCGCGCGCGGCACATGGGCCTCCTTGATGGAAGCCGGACTAATCCCGGTCGGGCGCGCCGAGAGGAAAGAGCGGCCGGAACGGCCGCGCCTCCTCGACCGCCCGGGCGACGGACGGCCGCGCCAGCAGGCGCGCGCGATAAGCGCGCAGCACGGGATAGGCTTCTGAAATCCGGTGCACCCAGTCGGCATAGAACAACGAGGGTGCGGCCGCGCAATCGGCCAGCGTGAATTCAGCGCCCGCCGCCCAGGTCTTGCCGGCCAGCTGTCCTTCGAGCCAGGCGTAGGAACGCTCCAGCCGTTCCGCGGCAAGAGCGAGTCCTTTCTCTTTCGTCATCGGGATCATCTTCAGCGCGCTGGCGACAGCGAGCTGCAGGGGATCCATCACATACAGGTCGAAGAAACGGTCGAGGAAGCGCACGTCGAGTGCCGCCATCGGGTCGGCGGGCAGCAGGCGCACCGGCCCGGGATGGGCAATCTGCAGGTACTCAATGACGATGCTGGTCTCGACGAGGGTGCGCTCGCCATCGACCAGCAGCGGAAACTTGGCGAGCGGCCAGCGCCGCAGCCACTCGGCGGCATGCTGCGGCGTCTCCGGCCCGATGGTGCGGAACTCGAAGGGCGTGGCGTTCTCGTAGAGCGCGATCAGCGCCTTCTGCGTGTACGAGGAAAAGGGATGGCCGTAGAGCGCGAGCGACATCGGGATTCTCCTGATTCTAACTGCTTGTGCTTCGCAAGCAGCCGGACCATATTCACGCCACTTGCAGTTTGCAAGTCGTCAACCGGGGAGAAGCGCCGTGCCGCAGACCGGACGATCGGGCTGCCCGATCAACCTGACGCTCGAGCAGCTGGGCGACCGCTGGAGCCTGATCGTCATCCGCGACGTCATGTTCGGCGACCGGCGGAGCTATGGCGAGCTGCTGGCAGGGAGCGACGAAGGCATCGCCTCGAACATCCTGGCGGACCGGCTGAAGCGCCTCGGCGCAGCGGGCCTGCTGACACGGCGCGCCGATCCCGATCACCAGCAGAAAGGCATCTACCGCCTCACCGAAGCGTCGATCCAGCTCGTGCCCCTGCTCGCGCAGATGGGCGCCTGGGGCCGCCGGCATACGCGCCCGAGCCGCGCCTTGTCGGTGCGGGCGGAGCTGCTGGAAAAAGGCGGTCCGCCGCTCTGGGACGCCTTCATGAAAGAGTTGCGCCACCTGCATCTCGGCGCGCCGCGTCCGGCACGCTCGGTGTTCGGCGAGCTACAGGCCGCCTACAAAAAGGCAGTCGCGCGCAAGGCGCGCGCCCCGCTCAGCAGCCGCGGGGCCCGCATTTGATCCCCGGACTGCCCTCGCCATAGGTGCTCCTGACCTTGGCATTGCCGATGCTGCGATAGTCGGTGCCGCCGCCCACACTGCCGGCGCTGCCGCCGCTGCCAACCCGACCGCCGCCTTGCGGCAGGGTGGCCGCAAGCCCGTTGGCCATCGCCGCACCGAGTTCGAGCCCGACCTGGATGGCATTGCCGATCATCGCCGCTTGCGCTGCCGGCGAGGAGGCCCGCTCGAGCTGGCGCATCGCCTCGGCGCACCCGTCCGTCGCCTGATCGCAGGTGCCGATGGCGTCGGCAGTATGCGGCCGCGCGCCGCGCGACAGCAGCCGATCGTCGCCGCCCGACGCAGCGGGCGCCGGCGCGCGATCCACCAGCCCAAGCACGCCACAGCCGCCCTTGGCTTTCAACGCGTTGTATCCCGCCATCGCCCGTGGGCCGTCATTGGCCTGGGCGGCGCCGACATAGTTCGACACCGCCTGCGCGCAATCCGCCGACATGGGCTGCGGCCCTGGCACGGCGGCTGGTGGGGCGGCCGGCGCGGGCGCAGCCTTGGGCACCGCGACAGCGGTGGCAGGCCGGGGCTGCGCCATCGCCGCCTGCTTCGTGCCCTGGCACATGTCCAAGACCCTGCCGTAGAGTTCCTTGCACTCCTTGAACGCGCCGGCCTGACCTGTATTGCCCAGGGTGCCGACGTTGCTCATGTTCTGCTGGCGCCGGGCGCAGGTATTCATGTTCGTGTTGGCCTGCCCGCACATGCGCTGGAAGCCGGGATCGGCCCAGATCGCTGCGTTGGAGATCTGCGCCGCCGCCGGACGCTGGGCCAGCACATGGAGCGGCAAATCCTCGCCCTCGCGCGGGAGGGTGGGCACGCGCCCGGCCAGGATATCGGGGCAGGCGCGCCGCTCCTGATCGTCGATCGGCTTCAGGCAGGCGGCTTCGAGGCTCTTGGCCAGGGCGCACATCGAGGGGTTGCCCGCCCGGGCGCAGAACGCGCCGATCTCGACCGTCGCGGCATAGGCGCCGTCGGCCGGCCGATCACCCGCGGAGTCGCCGGCGGAGGCACCAGCGGAGGCACCGGTCGGCGTGCCATCGATGCGATACCAGTATTCGGTGTCGGCGGTGCGCAGCGGATGGAGCATGCATTGCTTCATGTAGATGAAGCGCATCCGATCGGTGACGCTGTCCCATCCCGGCGGCCGCACCGACGTGCTCTCCATGGCAAGCAGACTGTCGCGGAACTCCTTGCAGCTCTTTTCGTCGGCTTGCGCCGGTGCCGCCGCGACCACGGCCGCTGCCGCCGCCATCGAGATCAGTCCGAATACGATTCCCCGCCACATGACCGGTCCTCCTGATCTTCTGAACGAAACCTGTTCCCGGACGGTTCAGCGAACCAGCCCGTTCATCTTGCCGTCGAGCGTGGCGATCGCCTGGTTGATCATCTGCTGCATGCCGGTCGTGGCGGCGGGAAAGGGAATGGTGAATTCGGCGTGTCCGTTCATCTTCGACACCGGGTTGTTCGCCGAATCAAAGAAATAGAGCTCGATGTCCATCTTCGACGTCTGGCCCGAGCGCGCGCCGTATTCCATGCGAAGGTCGACGAGGATGACCGCGCGCTTGCCCTGCTGGACGGCCTCCTTGAAGTCGTTGACCGGCGCGGCGGTCGGGAAGCGGCGCTTGAGCAGCTCGAGAATCTTGCCCGAGAAGTAGAGCGGATTGTTGTCGGCCAGAACGACCGTATTGGTGAGCGAGGCCGGCACGATCTTGCCCCAGTAGTCGTTGGCGTTCTTGACCGCGCCGATATGGGCCTCGACGTTCTCGCTGAAGATCAGGGCGACCGGCGCCTGTACGGCCACCGGCGCATTGACCGGAACGGCGGCTGAGTTGCCGTTGTAGAGGTCCTTGAAGGCGTCGACCATCTGCGGCGGTGGCGGACCGGTACAGGCGTCGAGCGACAGCAGCATCAAGGCACAGGCGAGCAGCTTGCGGATCATGAGGTCCCCCCGTCTTTCACTTCCGGCGAGCTTACCTCGGGTCGGATGACAGCTGCCTTACATCTCGTATTCGCGATAGGTGAGCATTCCGGATGCTGCCAGTGCAACCTTGACGCGCGCGCCATCTCCTAATCGCTATAGCACGGAAATGTTTTCCGGCCGACCGCATCCATCGCGCATGCAATTGAGTAGGAGACAAAGCGCTGAAGGCTGTGCGCGGAGGAAGAGATTTTGGCGACTCAGGTTTTGCTCATCGAGGACGACGTCGATCTCAGCCGCGAACTTCAAGAATATCTCGCCAGGCGTGGTTACAAGTGCAAGGCCTGCGGCACCATCGGCGATGCCGAGGCGGTCATCGAGCAGATGCAGCCCGATGTCGTGCTCTCCGACATCTGCCTGCCCGACGGCGACGGCGTCATCTTCTGCATGACCAACGCGCCTGGCCATCCCAAGGCCAGGTGGCTGCTGATGTCGGGCAACCAGGAATTGGTGCGCGAGGGCCAGCGCACGGCGCGGCCCGATGCCGCCGTCACCATCGTCGACAAGCCGGTGACCATGCGGCTGCTCAACGACTTCATCCGCAGCGCGAGTGCCGTCGCAGCCGACTAGGCGCGGCGCGCACCTACGGGCTGACCTGCGCCGCCGGTGGCGCAACGCCTCAATGCAATGGGCTGCGATCGAGTAGCCTGCTGTAGGTCCGATAGTCCAGCCAGTCGTGGTCCGCGGCGTATTGGAGTGCGGCGTCCATGTCCTGCGACGTGACGCCGAGGCGGCGGCGGATGGTGTCGGCCAAAATCTCGGGCTCGGGGTAGGCACCAGACACATGAACATCGCGCGTGATCTGCAGAGCCAATTCGTGTCGTGTCATGACGTCCTCGCTTTGGTTGGCCCTGTTTTCCGTGCGCACTTTTTTTCCTTGCGCACTTTCAATGAATGATAAGGCGAAAACTTGCCGCTCCCCAAGCATTCGCGCGGCAATATTTTGAAGCGACAAGGATCAAACCAAATTTGCGATTTGGTTATCTGGATTAAACTGTAATCACAGCTCGTGCACGACGACTCGCCGGTTTCAATCGCGATACGGCTCCCAATCGTCGGGCAGCATGTTGACCCTGCCGGCCGGCCGGTAAGTGTCGTCATAGGGCCGCCAGTCGTCGGGCAACATGTTCGGCTGACGGCTCCCGGTGTGGGACGGCGGCACATACGACTCGCGCGGCACGTCGGCCACTGGATAGGCAAAGGTCAAGGCCAGCGCGTCGCCGAGGTCGGGTGACGCAAGACCGCGCGCCTTCATGTCGTCCTTGGCTTCGAGCAGGATTTCGTCGCGCACGTTGAAGCCGTATTCGACGCCGGTGAGGTCGGCCTTCAAGTCTGTTTCGTCGGCGATGGCGCCGGTACGCAGCCATTCCTTCATCGAGCCCCAGATCTCGGCGCGCTTGTTGGCGAACTTCGGGCCACCGCCTCCCGTGCCGCCTCCCGTACCGTCATGCCAGCGGTCGGCCCGCGCGCCGAAGTTGACGGCCATCAACCCGGGACAGCGCAACTGCCGCAACCGATCGACCACGCCGGCGCCGACGCCGCCCTCGTCGACGAAGACGGCATTGGCGCCGAGCGACTCGGCCGCCTCCATGACGCGCGCCGCGACCTGCATGGTGTCGAGGCCATGGAACGAACGCGCTGGCAGCGTGCGCGCGTCGAGCCCGCGCCGCGGCTGGATCACCGTGCGGTCGTCGCCGAAGCGCGCGACATCGACGCCCAGCACCAGCCCCTGCCCCAGATAGCACTGCGCCTCGCGCTCCATCGCGGCATCGACCAGATCGCCACCGATGAACTGCAGCGAACCGGCGCGCGGGAAAGCGCCCTTCACCCGGATACGGACGAAATCGGAATCCTCGCCATAGGTCTTCACCCATTGTTCGAACAGTGCTGCGTTGGTGCCGGGCACCGTGCGGCTGTCGATCTGGCGGCGCGTCCACAGCTCGCGATGGCGGCCCCAGCATTCGCGGAAGCGCCCTGTATTGCGCGTCGGGTTGCCGAAGGCGATCCAGACGATCTCGGTATCGGCATCGGTTAGCGCGCCCTCGGTCACGTCCCAGATCTTGTCGGGGATGGTGCTGGCCTCGTCGAACAGCACGACGATGCGGCGTCCCTTGTTGTGCAGGCCGGCGAAGGCCTGGGCGTTGTGCTCCGACCAGGTCACCTGATCGACGCGCCAGGTCTGACGGTGGCGCGGGTCGTTGGCATGCATCGACGTGGCCGCCAGCGTGAACCAGTGCTTGCAGAGCAGCAGGTCGTACCACTTGGCGATCTCCGGCCAGGTCTTGGTGCGCAACTGCGCGCCGGTGTTGGCGGTGACGACGACGCGCGCATCGGTGCAGGTCGACCACGCCCAATGCGCGAGGAAGGCAATCAGCGCCGACTTGCCGATGCCATGGCCGGAGGCCACGGCGATGCGGACGGGCATCAGACGCCCGTTCGGACCTCGGCCATGGCCGGTCCTGAGTTGGTCGCCGACCTCGCGCAGGATATCGGCCTGCCAGTCGCGCGGGCCGCCGAGGCCGGCGAGCGGTCCCTCGCCCCAGCGATAGGCGCGCAGGACGTGCTCCAGCGGGTCCTGCGCGCAGGCGGCGATATGGGCGGAGAGGAAAGCTTCCGCCTCCGCGGACAAGGGAGCAGACAGGCTCATTCGGCATACTCCAGCTTGGCGCGCTCGATGGCCTGCAACCGGCTGCGCTCGATGGCCTGGGCCAGATCGCCGCCGACATCGACATCGATCTCGACGCGGTCGGCGAGGAGCCCGAAGTGCCGGGCGAGCACCACCAGGGCGCCGAGCCTGTCCATCGGGCGAAACCTCACGACGCGGCCGTGCCTGGTCTCGACGATGTCGATCGCGGCGACGCCGGCCAGCGCGTCGTCGTCGATGTCCTTGAGGCTCTTCGGTTTGCCGTCGTCGTCGTAGAGACGGCGCAGGCTGGCGAAAGCGATGCGCGCGATCTCCGCCAGCACGTTCTCGGGTGTGAGTTCGAGCCGCTCGAAGAGGCGTTGCGAGCGCGCGGCGATGTCGGCTTTGACGCGCGGATGCTTTTGCAGAGTGGAGCCTTTTACCTCGGCCCCCTTGCCATAGCCGGCGCGGCGAGCCGCCCTGGCGCCGTTGAGGTCGACGGAATATTCGGCGGCGAAGCGCTTCATGCGCGGGGAGTATTTGGTCATGCCCGCAGTAAGGGGTATTTGTGACTTACGAAATCAAGCACTGTGACTTTGATTTTTTCGTGCCATCGGATGCGCGGCCGTTCTAGCGGCCCTCGATGAGCCGGGCATGCCGCGCCAGCAGCTTCAGCGCCGCCGCCTTGTCGCGCCGGCGGATCCGGCAGACCGGCCGCCCGTACTGGTCCGTGGCGTGGACGATGGAGATACCCGCCAGGGTCTCGGCATCGATCTCGGCAACGGGCTTTACCTCGCCATCGTCGTCGAACACGCGTCGCAGATCGGCGAAAGCCGCGCGGGCCGCTTCCTCGACCACCCGCGCCGCCACCTGCTCGCGGCGATCGCACAGGCGGCGCAGCGGCGCGGTGGCGGCGCGCTCGATATCGGGGTTCTTGAGCATCCTGTTGGAATTGGCGGCGGCATGGCCGGCTGAGTAACCGGCGCGCATCGCAGCCCTGGTCGCGTTGTGGTCGACCTTGTATTCCTCGATGAAGCGCCTCTGGCGCGGCGTGAACTTCGGCATGCCGCACAGTCAGAGGTATTTGTGACTCACGAAGTCAAGCAGTGTGACTTTGACACACGTTGCCGGGGGCACTCTGCCTTATGGCGATACATCGCGCCCGAGGCGGCGAAGAGCACGCCGGCCACCGCGGCATTGGCGATGAACGCCGGATCGAAGGGCATGGAGCCACGCGCTGGCGACGCCGGCAGCCCTCCCTGCCAATCTGGCTCGCCGGCGTCCCGGCAACCTCTTGCCGCCCCGCGCATTGTTACGAGATGAAACGCGATCTGATCTCCGTCCTGCGCGAACTGCACCGGCTCAACGTGCCCTTCGGGATGCGCCATGTGCCGCAGCCCGGCGTCTTCGAGGTCTGGCTCGGCGAGGAGGACGCAGCCCTCGCCCGCCGCGCCTTCAAGGTCGAGGAACTCGACGAGGCGGCGGGCTGGATCGTCGACACGGTGACGGCGCTGCACAAGTCCGCCAAATCGGAGCCGGAGAGCCTGTGGTTCATGCACTAGCGCAACCGGACGTCGCATAACAGCGAGGCCGACGAGAGCCACACGACGCCTTGGGATTCCGAGCAGCGCTTCAGCCATGCCGTGCTGAAGCGGCGGTAACGTGCAAACGGTTCGACCGCCTGCCCATCCTGCCCTTGTGGGGTCCTAAAGAAGCGCCATATCGCGGCACGTAAAAGGGATCAGCGCCATGCACAGTCATTCCATGACCGATTGGGGTCATTCCCACGTCTTCCTCGGCCAGCGTCACGAGCGCAACGAGCGGCGGACCTGGGTGGTCGTCTTGGTGACGGCGGCGATGATGGTGGCCGAGACCGTGGGCGGGACGGTGTTGGCTCGATGGCCCTGCTGGCGGACGGCTGGCAAATGTCGACCCACGCTGGCGCGCTGGCCATCGCCGCACTCGCCTATCGCTTTGCCCGGCGGCATTCCGACGATCCCCGCTTTGCCTTCGGCACCGGCAAGCTCGGCGACCTCGCGGGCTTCACCAGCGCCGTCATCCTTGGCGTGATCGCGTTGGCCATCGGCTATGAGTCCGCCCTGCGGCTGTTTGCGCCCGTCACCATCCATTTCGCCGAGGCCATCCCCATCGCCGTCGTCGGTCTCGCGGTGAATCTGGCGAGCGTCTGGCTGCTGGGCGACGACCACCATGCCGGCAGCCCGGCGGGCGCGCACGACCATGACGGCAAGCACGATCACGATCACGGTCACGATCACGATCACGACCACAGCCATGCCCGTCATCATCACGACAACAACATGCGTGCCGCCTATTGGCATGTCATGGCCGACGCCCTTACCTCGGTGCTGGCGATCTCCGGTCTGGTGGCGGCAAGCCTCTGGGGCTGGACCTGGCTCGATCCGGCGATGGGTATCGCGGGCGCGCTGGTTATCGCCCACTGGGCGTGGCGCCTGATGCGCGATGCCGGTGCCGTTCTACTATGTCACGGTCGAGGTGCATCGCTGCCCCGATGGACATGCGGCAACCGCCGGCGCGTGACTGGCGCGCCGCTCTTTCCGGCGCGCCGCTCTCTACATCGCGCAGGTGCGGAAACCCGCAATCACGTCGCCGCGGTCGGGCGTGAAGAAATTACGATAGCCCGGGCGGGCGATGCGCGCGCTGGTCGCCCAGCAGCCGCCCCGCAGCACCTTGCGCGTGCCGAACCACGGCTGCGAATAGTCCTCGTAGGGATCGACACTGAACCCGGAGAAGGGCTGGAAGTCGGATGCCGTCCATTGCCAGACATTGCCAATCATCTGGCGGCACCCGAAAGCACTGTCGCCCTCGGCGCAGGCCGCGACATCGACCGGTCCGTCCAAAGCATGGTCCAGATTGGCCCGCGCGGACGTGGGCGCCGCGTCGCCCCACGGCCAGCGGCGGCGCGTATCGGCCAGTCGGGCGCCGTTGGCTGTCGCCTCGCCAATTGCGGCGGCCTCCCATTCGGCCTCGCTGGGCAGGCGCCGGCCAGCCCAGCGGCACCACGCCTCGGCCTCGAACCAGGTGACAAAGACGACGGGCGCGTGCGGCGCCAAAGGCTCGACCTCGCGAAAGCGCCGGACAGTCCAGACGCCGTCCTGCCGGGTCTGCCAGTAGACCGGCCGCTCGGCGTTGCGCTTCTGTCTCCACGCCCAGCCGGCCTCGCTCCAGAATTCCCGCGCGCCATAGCCACCGGCTTCGACAAAGGCGGCGAATTGCGCATTGGTCACGGGCGCGCGGGCAATGTGGAACGGCTGCAGCACCGTCTCCTGCACGCCCTTCTCGTTGTCGAAGATGAAGCCGTCGCCCGGCCGGGCGCCCAACTGCCAGACGCCGCCGGGCACGGAAACGTCGCCCGGCAGATCGCCGGCCGGCACGGGACGCCGCGACCCGAGCGCCGTCGGCGGGCCATAGGACAAGGTCTGGCGCGAATAGGTCAGCGCCTCGACATGCATGTCCTCATGCCGGATGGCGAGTTCGTAGAAGTAGCGCGAGGCCTCGTCGACCTTGCCGCCCAGCAAGTCTTCCTGCCGCGCCAGCACGCCGGCCAGGTAGTCGAAGGTGGCGGCCCGGTCGGGCAAATCGAGGTGCCACCGGGTGGCATGCGGTACCTTGCTCGAATCCCACAGCCGGTCGGAACGCTCGATCAGCGGCGCGCAGCCGTTGGCGTGGCGCAGCGTCCAGTATTCGTGAAACCACGCAATATGGCCGATCTCCCAGAGCATGGGATTGACGATATCGAGGCGTGGGCCCATCAGTTCGGCCAATGACAGATCTTCCGTCAGGCAGCGCAGGCGATGGCGCGTCTCGCGCAGTTCGGCCACGAGCCGGGCGGTGGAGGCGCCGCTGGTCGGACGCTCGACGAAACCGTTATCCATGAAGATCATCCTTATCACACCCGAGGGCCCGACTTCACGCACCGGCAACCGCGTCGCCGCCACGCGCTGGGCGCGCATTCTGCGCGGCCTTGGCCATCGCGTGCGCATCGCCGCCGACGACGACAACCGGCCAGCCGACCTGATGATCGCTATCCATGCCTGGCGTAGCGCCGCGGCAGTCGCCCGCTTCAAGGCCCGGCATCCGGCGCGGCCGGTGATCCTGCAATTGAGCGGCACCGACATCTATCAGTATCTCGACAGCGATCCGGTACCGACGCTGCGCTCGATGGAGCTGGCCGACCGCCTCGTGGCGTTGAACGACCTGGCCTGGCGGGCCGTGCCGAAGCGGCTGCGGGCGCGACTTGGCGTCATATTTCAGTCGGCGACCAAACCGTCGCAGCCGCGCCGTCCGAGCCAGCGAGCTGTCGTCGTCTCGGTGATCGGCCATCTGCGGGACGTCAAGGACCCGCTGCGCGCGGCCGAGGCGGCGCGCCTCTTGCCGGCCGACAGCCGGGTGCGCATCGAACAGGTCGGCCGCGCCTATAGCGAAGACTGGGCGGCGCGGGCGCGGGCCGAGATGGCGGCGAACCCGCGCTACCTGTGGCGCGGCGACGTTGCCGCCGCCGCCGTGCGCCGGCTGCTGGCGAAGAGCCACGCCATGGTGATCTCCTCGCTGAGCGAAGGCGGCGCCAATGTGATCTCGGAAGCCGCCGCCGCCGGCGTGCCGGTGCTGGCCTCGCGCATGGACGGCAATGTCGGCCTGCTCGGCGCGGATTATCCCGGCTACTTTCCCGTCGGCGGCACCAGGGCGCTGGCGCGTCTGCTCGGGCGGCTGGAGAGCGAGCCCGGTTTCGCGATCTTGCTGCGCCGCGCCTTGGCAAAGCGCGCGCCGCTGTTCCGGCCGGCGCGCGAGATCGCGGCATGGCGGCGTCTCCTGGCCGAACTCGATGCTTAAGTCGCTAGCGCGACGGGGCCAATGTTTCGAGCAAGGGACAAACCGGCATGGCGCCCTGCGCGCAGGCCCTCACCCGAACGGGGTCGCGATGCGGCGAAAGTCGTCTTCGCCGCCGGTAGCCTGCTGGCGGGTGCGGTGCTCTGCCTGGTCGCGGCGGCCTTCGTCATGTGGCGGCAGCGGAAAACACGGCTGTGCTGCGGCGATACCGCTTGTGCACGCCCGACACTCGATTGGGGCAGCAAGATCGCTCTCCTGATCGCGGGCGGCCTGCTGGCGCTGACCTTCTGGATCGATCCGCCGCCATGACCGTCCTGCTGCAATCCCTGCCGACATGCCCTGTTTGCGCGGCGACCAAGGTCGAGACCATGCCGACCGACGCCTGCCAGTATTTCTACGAGTGCACTTCGTGCAAAACATTGCTCAAGCCCAGGATGGGCGACTGCTGCGTCTGCTGCTCATATGGATCGTGCCTTGCCCTCCCCTTCAGCGGGGCGACGACGCCGATTGCCGCGGCAGCCGCCACCCCTTGACCAGCGCATAGATCGCCGGGATCACCAGCAGCGTCAGCAGGGTCGAACTCGCCATGCCGCCGATCATCGGCACGGCGATGCGCTGCATGACCTCCGATCCGGTGCCGTCGTTCCAGAGGATGGGCAGCAGGCCCGCACCGATAGCCGTCACCGTCATCATCTTGGGCCGCACGCGCTCGACAGCGCCTTCGATGATGGCGGCGAAGAGATCGGCACGATCGAAGGGCCGGCCTTCGGTCACGCAGAGCTCGCGCCGCTCCCGCAGCGCCTGGTCGAGATAGATCAGCATCACCACGCCGGTCTCGGCCGCCACGCCGGCCAGGGCGATGAAGCCGACCGTCACGGCGACGGAGAGATTGAAGCCCATCGCCCAGACCAGCCACAGCCCGCCAACCAGCGCGAAGGGCAGCGAAAGCATGACGATCAGGGTCTCGGCGATGCGCCGGAAGTTGAGATAGAGCAGCACGAAGATCGCCAGCAGCGTCACCGGCACGACCAACCGCAGCCGCGCCTCGGCACGTTCAAGATATTCGAACTGGCCGCTCCACAGCGCATAAGTGCCGGGCGGGAAGTTCACCTTTTCCTGCACCGCGCGGCGGGCATCGGCGACATAGCCGCCGAGATCGCGGTCGCGGAAGTCGAGATAGACGTAAACCGCGAGCTGGGCGTTTTCGGTGCGGATGGTGGTCGGGCCCTGGCTCAGCTTGACCTCGGCGACCTGGCCCAGCGGCACCACGCCGCCGCGCATGGTCGAGACGAGGATGTCCGAGGCAATGGCCTGCGGATCCGAGCGCAGGTCGCGCGGGTAGCGGACATTGACCGAATAGCGCTCGCGGCCCTCGACCGTGGTGGTAACGGTCTCGCCGCCCAGGGCGCTGGCCACGGCCTGTTGCACCTCCTCCATCATGACGCCGTACTGCGCCAGCTTCGTGCGCTCCGGCACCACGTCGAGGAAATAGCCGCCGGTCACGCGCTCGGCATAGGCCGAGGTGGTGCCGGGCACGGCGCGCACGGCAGTCTCGACCTCGCGTGCCAGTTTCTCCAGCTCGCCATAGTCGCGGCCCAGCAGCTTGATGCCGACCGGCGTGCGGATGCCGGTAGAGAGCATGTCGATGCGCGCCTTGATCGGCATGGTCCAGGCATTGCTGACGCCGGGGAACTGCAGCGCGCGATCCATCTCGGCGATCAGCTTGTCGACGTTCATGCCCGCCCGCCATTCCGCCTTGGGCTTGAGATTCACCACCGTCTCGAACATCTCCAGCGGCGCCGGGTCGGTCGCTGTCCCGGCGCGACCGGCCTTGCCGAACACCGAGGCGACTTCGGGAAAGGACTTGAGGATTTTGTTCTGCGTCTGCAGCAGCTCGGCCGACTTGGTGACGGACAGGCCGGGCAGCGTCGTCGGCATATAGAACAGCGTGCCCTCGTCGAGATTGGGCATGAACTCGGTGCCAAGGCGCAGCGCCGGCCACGCCGTCGCGCCAACGGCCACCAGCGCCACCACGATGGTCAGCACGCGCGCCCGCAGCACCAGCCGGATTGCCGGCCGATAGAGCCAGATCAGCGCGCGGTTCACAGGGTTGCGTGCCTCGGGCAGGATGCGGCCGCGCACGAACAGCATCATCAGCGCCGGCACCAGCGTCACCGACAACAGCGCCGACGCCGCCATGGCGAGGCTCTTGGTCCAGGCCAGCGGCTTGAACAGCCGGCCTTCCTGCGCCTCGAGGGCGAAGATCGGCAGGAAAGACACGGTGATGACCAGCAGGCTGAAGAACAGCGCCGGGCCGACCTCGACAGCCGCTGCAATAATGGCCTCGCCGCGCGTCTGGCCGGGTTTCAGACGTTCGAGATGCTTGTGGGCGTTCTCGATCATGACGATGGCGGCGTCGACCATGGCGCCGATGGCGATGGCGATGCCGCCCAGGCTCATGATGTTGGAGCCTATTCCCAGCAGGTGCATGGCAATGAAGGCAGCGAGCACGCCGACCGGCAGGGTGATGACGGCGACCAGCGCCGAGCGCACATGCAGGAGGAACACGAAGCAGACCAGCGCCACGACGATGCTTTCCTCGATCAGCGTGCGCGATAGCGTGGCGATGGCGCGGTGGATCAGGTCGGAGCGGTCGTAGACGGCCTCCAGCTTCACGCCTTCGGGCAGGCCACCGGCGATCTCGCCGAGCTTGGCCTTGACGTTGTCGATCACTGAAAGGGCGTTCTGTCCGAAGCGCTGCAAGGCGATGCCGGCCACCACTTCGCCCTCGCCGTTCATTTCGGTGACGCCGCGCCGCTCGTCGGGGCCGAGTTCGATACGCGCCACGTCGCGCAACAGCACGGCGGCGGGACCATCGGCCCGCAACACGATCTGTTCGAGGTCGGCGGCACTCTTCAGGTAGCCGCGGCCGCGTACCATGAACTCGGCCTCGGCCATTTCGACGACGCGACCGCCAACCTCGCGGTTGCTGGCGCGAATCGCCTCGATGACGCGGGTCAGCGGCACGCCGTAGCTGCGCAGCCGCACCGGATCGACGACGACGTTGTATTGCCGCACGAAGCCGCCGACGCTGGCGACCTCGGCCACGCCCTCGGCCTTGGCCAGGCCGAAGCGGACGTACCAGTCCTGCAGCGAGCGCAATTCGGCCAGCGTGCGGTTGGCGCCGACCACGACGTATTGATAGACCCAGCCGACGCCGGTCGCGTCCGGCCCGAGCACCGGGCGCACATTGGCCGGCAGGCGCTGGGCGCCGGAGTTGAGGTATTCGAGCACGCGGCTGCGCGCCCAGTAGATGTCGGTGCCGTCCTCGAAGATGACGTAGACGAAGGACACGCCGAAGAAGGAAAAACCGCGCACCGCCCGGCTCCTGGGAACCGCGAGCATCGCCGTGGTCAGGGGATAGGTGACCTGGTCTTCGACGACCTGCGGGGCCTGCCCGGACATCTCGGTATAGACGATGACCTGGGTGTCGGAGAGATCGGGGATGGCGTCGAGCGACAGGCGGCCCACCGAATAGAGGCCGCCGCCGACCAGCGCGCTGGCGGCGATCAGGACCAGCAGGAGATTGCGCGCCGACCAGCGGATGAGGGCGGCGATCATTTGGTCTCTCCCGCCGAAAAGGCCGCGAGGGCCGCGCGCAGGTTGCTCTCGGCATCGATCAGGAAGGTGGCGCCGGTGACGACGCGCTCGCCCGCCGCGAGGCCTTCCTTGACCTGCACCCAGCCCGGCACGCGCGCGCCGATCTTGACCGGGCGCGGCTCGTAGCGGCCGGCGCCGCGCTCGACGAGGACGATCTGGCGCCGGCCGCTGTCGAGCAGCGCCGAGTCGGGAATGGCGATGACGCTGGGCGACAGCGGCGTGTCGATCTCGACCGTGGCGGCCATGTCGGCGCGCAGCAGGCCCTCGGCATTGGCGACCTCGATGCGCAGCCGTGCGGTCCTACTCTCCTTGCCGAGGCCGGGATAGATGAAGGTCACGGTGCCGGTGAAGGGCCGGTCGGGGAAGCTGTTGACGATGACGCGGGCGCTGTCGCCCACCTTCACGAAGGCGAGGTCCTGTTCGTAGACTTCCGCCATCACCCACATGCTCGATGTATCGACGATGCGGAACAGGACATCGCCGGCGCGGAAGCGCGCTCCCTCGACCGCCATCTTCTCGATCACCGTGCCGGCGACGGGCGATGGAATGGTCACGGTGCGCGGCCGTTCGCCCCGGCGCAGCTTCTCGATCCCGGCCTCGGGATAGTCGAAGTTGCGCAGCTTGTCGGCGGCATAGGCGCTGCGTCCGGCCAGCGCCCATTCCTGCTGCAACACATTGAGCTCAGGGCTGTAGACCTCGTAGAGCTTCTGCCCGGCGGTCACCACGTCGCCGGTGGCGTTGACATGCAGCTTCTCGATCCAACCGCTGAACTTCGGCGCGACAACGGCCTGGCGGCGTTCGTCGAGCTGCACGGTGGCGAAGGCACGGACCGAACGCATCAACGCGCGCGGGCCGACTTCCTCGCTGCGCACGCCGAGGCGCTGCACCCGGTCGATGTTGATCTTGACCGTGCCGTCGGCCTCTTCGGCGTCATCGCAGACGGCGATGTAGTCCATGCCCATCGAATCCTTCTTGGGCACCGTCGAGACATCGGGCGCACCCATGGGATTGCGATAGAGCCGGGGCGGCTTGCCGTTGCAGGGACCTGTGAGGGGCGGCGGCGTGGCGACGGCCGCGAAGGACGACAGGGCTGGGCGCGCTTCGCGCAGCCACAGCATGGCGCTGGCGCCAATGGCAATACCGACGGCAACGGCGGCGCAGGCGATGGCGATGCCACCCCGGCGCGGGCTGTTCGTGTTCATGCGATTTCCTTCCGATTCCGAACGCGCCTACGGATGCGCGAGCGCACGCCCTTGCGGACGCGCGCCTATCGACTGACTTTCACAAGGTCAGCGTCTCGGCGGAAAGGGATCGGGCGGACGGCTCTGGCCGCGCAGGACCGTGGCCTGCAACGGCCAAGAAGCCTCCACCGGCCGAACGGCGGGTAGATCGAAGCTGGCGACAGTCAGCGTGGGAAGGGCGCCGAAGCAAGCGACGACGCAGGCAAACATGCCGGCATCGGGGCAGCCGTCGCAATCGGGGCAATGGCTACAGGGCTCTCCCGCCGCCATGGGGCTGATTTTCTGCGTGGTCCCGGCAGCAGACGACGACGTCCAGGCGAATGCCGACGCCGACAGTCCAGCCACCAAAACGGCCAGACAGCCCATCATCGCACCAAGGATACGCAGCCGCTGCATGACACCAATAATGCGCTCGCTGGCCAGTGCCGCCAATGGGACCTTTGTCACAGTTGCGTCATTCCGCAGCGGCCACTTTCCAGAGAAGCCACCTACTCCCTCACCAGCGCTTGCCGCTCGCGGCTTTCCTTGGCCTAGTCGCCGCCGAACGGGGAGAGTCAACGTGCAATACGTCTGGCTTGGACTGGCGATCGTCGTAGCCCTCGGCCTCTATGGCCTATGGTTCATGACCATGGCGACCAACGACCATTTCCGCGAACTCTGCAACGAGCTGTGGAATGTCTATGTCGTGTCGCTGATGAAAGGCGCCTGGCCCTACGTCCTCATCCTCGCCGTCTATTGCCTCGTCTCGAACGGCTCGCTGGCCAACCTGGTCAGGGCCGCCACAGGACATTGAACGGGGACATCAGCCGCCGCTCTTCTCCAATCCCTGCTTCAACACGCGCGCCAGACGGTCGCTGAAGGCCCGCGCATCGGCCGGGCGCTCGCCGTCGAGAACGCGGGCCTCGTCGAACAGCAGATGCACGGCGTCGGTCTTGAAGGCGCCGTCGGCCGTGGCCGAGAGCGACACAATCATCGCGTGGCGCGGGTTGATCTCGAGGATCGGCTTGGCGGCCTCTCCCGGCAGGCGGCCGGAGCCGGCCAGCATCTTCTCGAGCTGGCGGTCGGGGCCATGCTCGGGCGCCACGAGGCAGACCGCCGAGTCCGTGAGCCGCTCGGAGGGCCGCACATCGGACACCGCCTCGCCCAGCGCCGTCTTGATGAAGGCCAGGAATTCCGTCATCGCGCCTTCGGTCTCCGGCGGTGCCTCGGGCTTGGGCTCCGTGGTGGCGATATTGCCGAGGTCGGCGCCGCCCTGCGTCACCGACTTGAAGGGCTTGCCCTCGAAGTCGGGCGCCATGGTCACCCAGAAGCTGTCGACCGGATCGGCCAGCAGCAGCACCTCGACGCCGCGCGCGCGGAAGCCTTCGAGATGCGGCGAGGCTTCGAGCCGGGCCATGTCGTCACCCGCGAGGTAGAACACCGAGGTCTGGTTCTCCTTCAGCGCCGCGCCGATGTCCTTGAGGCTGCGCCACTTGCCGTCGGAGGTCGTCGTCTTGAAGCGGGCGAGGCCCAGCAATTGCTCGCGGCGTTCGAAATCCTCGTAGAGGCCTTCCTTGAGCAGCGCGCCGAAATTCTCCCAGACCTTGAGCCAGGCCTCGGGCTCTTTCTCGGCGAGCTTCACCAGCTCGTCGATGACGCGGTTGGCGACACCGCGGCGGATGGCTCCAAGCAGCGGGCTCTCCTGGATCATCTCGCGCGAGACATTGAGCGGCAGGTCGGCCGAATCGACGAGGCCGCGCACGAAGCGCAGGTAGCGCGGCAGGATATCGGCCTCGTCGGTGATGAAGACGCGGCGCACGTAGAGCTTGAAGCGGCCCTTGCGCTCCGGATCGAAGAGATCGAAAGGCCGGCTGCCCGGCACGAAGGCCAGGACCGAATATTCGTGACGGCCCTCGGCGCGGAAATGGATCGTCAGTGCGGGATCGTCGAACTGGCCGGCGACGCTGCGATAGAAATCCGTGTACTCGTCTTTCGTCACCTCGGACTTCTGCTTGGTCCAGAGGGCGGCGCCGTCTGTGATTTGCGCCGTCTCCTTGTCCTTCTCGACGAAGGAGATCGGCACCGGCACGTGGCCCGACTGCGCCTTCGCGATGCGTTCCAGCGTGGCGCGCTCGCCGTAGCTCCTGGCCTCGTCCATCAGCTGCAGCGCCACGCGCGTACCGCGCCGGGGTGCATCGTCGAGCGCCACCTGGACGACCGAGAAGGTGCCCTTGCCGTCCGACGACCACTGCCAGGCCTCGTCGCTGCCGGCGCGGCGCGAGATCACCTCGACGCGCCCGGCCACCATGAAGACGGAGTAGAAGCCGACACCGAACTGGCCGATCAGTTGCGCACCCTGCTCGCCCTGCAGCTTCTCCATGAAGGCTTTGGTGCCCGAGCGTGCGATGGTGCCCAGCGCCTCGACCATCTCGTCGCGGCTCATGCCGATGCCATTGTCCTCGACCGTGAGCGTCTTGCCTTCGGGATCCAGCACCAGCGCGATGCGCGGGGCGGCATCCTCGGCCGCCAGCGCCGGGTTGGCGATGGCCTCGTAGCGCAGCTTCTCGCAGGCATCGGCTGCGTTGGAGATGAGCTCGCGCAGGAAGACGTCTTTGTCGGAATAGACCGAGTGCACCATCATGTGCAGCAGCTTGGCGACATCCGCTTCGAAAGCGCGGCTTTCCGGCTGGCTCTTGTCCGTCATCACGTCATTCTCTCTCGGCCTGGAGTTAGTGAATACCGCCGCGTTCGCCGCGGCGCGGCAGGGCGCGGGCGGCTTCGAGTTCGCGGCGCAGCTCGGGCACGGTCATCATGCCGGGCCGCGGCGGCAGCTTGGCGACCGAGGCGTTGCGCCGGTTCTCGTCGGGCCACAGCGCCTGGCGCGTGCACATGCGCGCCACGTCGAACTTGGAGCTGCGGATGGCGACGATGGCGCCGGCCAGGCAGCGCTTCTCCCAGTCGCCGAGCGCGCAGACGCCCTTGTCCATGGCGTCGAGCACGAGGGCGACCGCGTCCTCCGTCATCTTCTTCTTGGCATCGGAATCGAGCCCCTCGTTGGGGGTCGCGAGGGCTTTGCGCAGGGCAATCAGCTTGGGGGAATCGGCCATGAGCCCACCATAGCACGGCTTTCCGCCGATCGAGATGCCGGGCAAATCGGCCCTATTTTGCCATGTCGACCCGCCACCTTAAAAAGTGACAATGCCTATGCAAAAACTTCGCATACAAACCTTGTCCGGATGCGGGGTTCAAAACACAAGGATATATGCTATTTCTAAGATAATGATTCGCCTTACGGCCCGCCGCCTCCTGACCGCCGCCGTCTTGGCCGGCTGCACTGTTATGCTCGGCGCCTGCGGCTCGTCGGGCAGCAAGACACCGCGCACGGCCCAGCCGGCCGCGACCCCGGCTACCACACCGGCCGCGACCCCAGCCAATGCCATCACCGCCGCACCGCCGAGCCGGACGGCGTCGCGCAAGGAAACGCCCGCCGTGCCGCGGCCGGCTGCGGCTGTCGCCGCCGCGCCGAGACCGCCCGTCACCAGCACCGCGGCGCTGCCGCCAATCACCAATCCGTCGGACAATGCCTGCGCGCCGGCGCCGCAACCGGTCGAGTCCTCGACCGGCTCGAACAACGTCCGCGTCAAGGACTGCAAGCGCAACCAGTTCGTCGTGCTACCGGCCAGCCTGCAGTCGCTGATCGACGGCTATGTCGCCGAATGCTCCGCGAAGTGCACGCCGAAATAGCGGCACGATGAACCTCGAAGGCGGATGCTATTGCGGCGAGCTGCGCTACCGGGCCGCGGGCGAGCCGATGATGAAGGCGCAATGCCATTGCCGCGAGTGCCAGTACATCTCGGGCGGCGCGCCCAACCTGTTCATGCTGATGCCCCTCGCCGGCTTCAAGTACACGAAGGGCACGCCCAGGACCTTCACGCGAAAGGATCTCGACGCCGCCGTGACGCGCGAATTCTGCGCCGAGTGCGGCACGCATCTGGTGACGCGCCGGCCCGGCCTGCCTGCCGTCGTGCTGAAGATCGGCACGCTCGACGACCCCGCGCAATTCGGCGCGCCGCGCATGGCGATCTACACGATCGACAAGCAGCCCTTCCACCAGATTGCAGACGGCCTGCCGAGTTTCGAGCGCCTGCCCCAGCGCTGACACAACATCATGCAGGCTGCGATTTTCTGCGACAATGCGGCCCGTCGGCGCGAGGGATGGCGCGGACTTGGGCGTCGTAACCCCATCATGGAAAAGAAGCGGGCGACTGCCGAGGAAATCCAGGCCGAGTTGCGTCGGCGGATCAAGCAATGCGACGGCGCGTGCTGTCAGTCGGGCGTCCCGGCGCCACGTCCGGTGACGCCGAAAGTGAACGGCGCGCCCAACTGGACCATCGACGGCCTGCCCGAGCTGGCGCCGGGCTGCTTCGGCACCATCGTCAGGATCGTCGACCAGGCCCGCGACGAGTTCGAACTGGCGGCCTAGGCCATCGACTCGCCACTGCAATCCTTCGGAACTAGACTTGGCGCAACGATGAGCGCCTCCCCGACATTGTCGAGTAGCCGCCTGCGCCTGCGCCGCTGGCGCGACGAGGATCGCGAAGCCTTTGCCGCTATGAACGCCGATGCGCGCGTCATGGAATTCTTCCGCGGCACGCTCTCGCGCGCCGAGAGCGACGCCATGGTCGATCGCATCTGCGATCATTTCAGCAAGCTCGACTTCGGCCTGTGGGCGATCGAGGTTCCCGGCGTTGCGCCCTTCATCGGCTTCGCCGGCCTGGCGGTCGCGCGCTTGAGCGCGCCCTTTACGCCCTGCGTCGAGATCGGCTGGCGCCTGGCGGTCGCGCATTGGCGGCAGGGTTACGCAACGGAGGCCGCCCGCCTGGCGCTTGCCCACGGGTTCACGGCCCTGGCGCTGCCGGAAATCGTGTCCTTTACATCGGCGACCAACCTGCGCTCGCGTGCCGTCATGCAACGGCTCGGCATGGGCTACGATCCGGCCGACGATTTCGACCAGCCCGCGCTGCCGCAAGGCCATCCGTTGCGACCGCATGTGCTTTACCGGCTCCGTTCGGCGTCATACCGGCACGGTGACCGAAGAGCTTGAGATATCTGCCGAGCACCCCAGCGCCGCGAGCTTGTCCGCCCTTGCCCGATCGGCCTGAGCGCCGATCGGGCGGCGCATGCATCAAGCCTTGGGGATGCGGATCTTCTGGCCGGGAAAGATCAGGTTGGCGTCCTTGATGACTTCGCGGTTGGCGTCGAAGATCTTCGGATACTGGTTCGGGTCGCCATAGAACTGCTTGGCGATCGCCGACAGCGTGTCGCCTGACTTGATGATGTAGTATTGCGTCCCGTCATCGACGGTCGCGGCCTGCGCCCCGTCGAGCTTGACCTCGCTCACGCCCATAACGTTGCCGGCCATCAGGATGGCTTTTTGCAGGGCAGCCGCTGCGCCGCTGCCCGCCAGCGAGACGACGCCATCCTTGAAGGTGACGGCGAGATCCTTGATGCCCGGATTGTCGCCTTCAATCATGGCCTTGATCTTGGCAGCGGGGTCGTCACCGGTGCCGAACAGTTTCTTTCCCACCGTCTTCACGAAATCGAATAGTCCGCTCATTTCAGCCTCCTGTTGCAGGTAGACCAAGTCAACGCCAGCGGCCGCCACATGTTGCCTGCGTTCGGGAATAGCGCCGTGCGCCGTCTCGTGACGCGCTCGCTTGCCGTTAACTTAAAAAGATGGTCCGCTCAGGAATCGAGCGGCCGATACTCGGGCGGGGCGCATAACCGACTTTTGAGATGCCCAGGAAACCCGCTAAGGTGACCGCCGCGCTTTGTAGGTCAGCCACGCAATGATCGCATCTATATCGGGGTCGCTGAGGGTGGCCTTGTCGAAGGCGGGCATCTTCTGCTCCGGCCAGTCCCGGACCGACATTGGATTGCGGATGTATTTCTTCAGGGCGGCCGGCTGGAAATAATCGACGGGATTCATCGGCTTGCCCAAATCTGGCCCCGCCGTGCCTTCGCCATCGCCGTTGAAGCGGTGGCAAGCCATGCAGGTGACGACGAACCGGTCGAGGCCGCGCCAAACCGGATCGGCCGCGACGGCACCGACGATAGCGAGGCTCGGCCAGCGCTTGTACGGGCTGTCGGTGATTGTAAGCGTGGTCAGCCGGTAGGCCCAGTACCCCCTTTGGACGGCGGGCGAGACCGTCGATTGCCAGACGATGTAGAAGGGCCCCGCGCTGCTCTTCTTGCCGGGTATGAGGGGCCAGGGCGCCGTGGGGTTCTCGATCGCCAGGAAGGCTTCCGTCTCCGTCTTCGCCGACGGTTTGAGGAGCGTACCCAGTATGCTCACCGAGAAGTTGTCGTTGGCGCGGGCTTGCACGTAGTCTTCCGATCCAACCGCGAAGTCCTTCAGGAGAAGCGACAAGGGAATCGCCTTGTAGGTCATGGACCGCTGATAGACCGGATCGTGGGCGATTGTGATATCGCGCGATGCGGGGTGGGCCAGCAGGTCGCGCTCGGAGTATGTTTTGGACGACTCCCTGCCGGCGACGGTGAGGGTGAAGGCTGGCGACTGGGCGAGGGCGTTGGAAAGCGGGATGCAACCGACAACGCTCGCCAAAGCAATGGCAAGTAAAACAGTTCTCATCAAGCTGTGGGCTTCATGTGGTCGATGGGTTTGAGCACTTGCCTTCCTTGCCGAGTACTAAAGCTATCCTTCCCCGTCGCCCCCATCGACCGTCCAATTTGCATAGCTGCTGAGGTGCGTGCGGAGAGGCGCGGCCGGGCCCGGGCTTGGCTCCGGCTGTCTCTCGACAGGAATTCCCCCCGCCATCGGGCCCTCCAACGGCTCGGTCATGTCCTCGCGTGCCCGATCCTGGGCGAGCTTAACCATATATATTGCCCGATTTGATATTTAGTAAGGCCCGGTATTGGTTCGAATTGCGCACCGGCGGCCAGGACCTCAGGCGCCGAGCGAACCCACGATCGCCACTGAACAGACGTTGCGAGCTGGGAAGCCGCCGAGATTGTGGGTGAGGCCCAAGCGAACGTCGGGGCGCTGGCGGGGGCCGGCGCGACCCTGGAGCTGCAGGTACATCTCGTAGATCATGCGGATGCCCGAGGCACCGATCGGATGGCCGAAGCATTTCAGCCCGCCGTCGATCTGGCAGGGGATCCCTCCGTCGGAATCGTAGAAGCCGTCGAGCACGTCCTTCACTGCGCCGCCTTCGGGCGAGATGTAGAGATCCTCCAGCGTCACGAGTTCGGTTACGGAAAAGCAGTCGTGACATTCGACCAGGCTGAGCTGCTCGCGCGGCCGCTCGATGCCGGCCTCGCGATAGGCGCGTTTGGCGGCGACGCGGGCGGTGGCGAAGTAGCTGCCGTCCCAGCTGTTGTGCTGCTCCTCGATGCCGTTCGAGCCGGCGAGCTGCAGCGCCTTCACCGTGACAATGTCCTTCTTGCCAAGCGCGCGTGCGATATCGGGCGTGGTGACAATGGCGGCGGCGGCGCCGTCGCTGACGCCGCAGCAATCGTAGAGGCCGAGCGGATCGGCGATCAGCGGCGCATTAAGCACGTCGTCTTCGGTGATGGCGCGCTGCAGGTGCGCCTTGGGATTCTTCACGCCGTTGGCGTGGCTCTTGACCGAGATGTGCGCCATGGCGCGCTTGAGATCGTCGCGGCTGACGCCGTGCTTGGCGCGATAGGCCGAGGCGAGCTGGGCGAAGCTGCCGGGCGCGGTGAGGTTCGACCACCAGAGCGGCGCCGAGGTCCCGGCATTCAGCCCGGGCAAGCCACCGAAGCCGGTATCCTTCAGCTTCTCGACACCCAGCGCCAGCGCGATGTCGCAGGCGCCGGCGGCCACGGCATAGACGGCCGAGCGGAAGGCGTCGGAACCCGAAGCGCAGTAGTTCTCGACCCGACTCACCGGAATGTAGTCAAAGCGCAGCGTCTCGGAGAGCGGCAGGCCGGACTTGCCGACGCTCACCTCGTCGAGACAGGTCGCGAGCCAAGCCGCTCCGACCTGCTTGCGCTCGATGCCGGCATCGGCCAGCGCCTCCTCGAAAGCCCCGACCATCAGCTCCTCTGCGCCCTTGTCCCAATGCTCGCCGAAGCGCGTGCAGCCCATGCCGAGAATGGCGACCTTGTCGCGAATGCCTGAAGCCATCGTTCGTCTCCCTAGTCCAGCCGCACCGGCAAGCTCTTGACGCCGCGCACGATCGGCGAATCGTGCCACTGCGGCTCGCCGCCCGCCAGCGCGATCGTGGGCAGCCGTGCGCTTTGATTCCTCGAAAGCCTCGGGGTCGCGATTGGCTGCGTTGACGAAGGCAAAGACGCGCTGGCCCTCGCGAATCGTCCCGCCCGCCGTCGCGAGGTCGGCGACGCGGGCGAGGGCGCTCGACGGGCCATCGTAGCGGAGGTGCTCTTCGACCGCGGTCGCGGCTAGCGAGGTATCGATTCTTCTCGTTATCTATCGCTGGGGAAACTGGATGGCGATTCCCATGGCGGACACCTCTAGATTCTGGACACAGCACACCCATCGGCTTCTCGAGCGTGATGCGGTTATTGCACGAGAGGTCGAGTACGCTTCACTCTGCATGTTTGCGCGGCATGGCATCCCCTGGAGGGATGACCGCGCGATGTGGCTTCGCCAGGACGTCGCGCAGCCGAAACCAACCTCGAATGGGTTCAACATGTTCGACCCTTCGAGTTTCCCAGCGGCCCTGCAAGGCGTCAGCGCGGTGTTCGTGATGAAGCCTCCCCAAATCACCCGCGCGAGTGACTTTGCGCCATTTCTGTCGGCGCTAAAAAAAATCGTATCGACCGCGTTGTCGCGCTTTCGGTGAAGGGAGCCGAAAACAACCGGCTGCTGCCACATCACGGGATAGAGATGGCGATAAAGGAGGGGCGCGAAAGGCTGGGGAAATGGCCAGCCGCGCCCGATCCGGTCGGCGAGAAGCGCGGGCGCAGCTATCGGCCGACCGCGTTGCTGACCGGGCTGCGCGACGCGGCGCCCGCCTCCTTCATGGTGTTCTTCGACTTCGACCGCTCGGATCTGTCGAGCGTGGCGCAGGCCACGATCCAGCAGGCCGCCGGCGCCTACAAAACCAAGGGCAGCGCGCGCATCACCGCCATCGGCCATGCCGACAGGTCCGGCCCCGAGGCCCACAACATGGCGCTGTCGCTGCGCCGCGCCAATTCGGTCAAGGACGCGCTGGTGCGCAACCGCGTGCCCGACAATGCCATTGTCACCGTCGGCCGCGGCGAGAGCATGCCGCTGGTGCAGACCGCCGCCGGCGTGCGCGAGGCGCAGAACCGCCGCGTCGAAATCGTGCTGCAGTAAGGCCTACACAACCGCGTGTAAGCGCGCACCGTCGTTCGCGCTACATCTGGAATCCCACGCTCTGTTCTTGCCACGGCGCTGCAGTTAGCGCGGTAAAATGCACGTTTGAGTCCTTTCTATCTCCTCTTTGCGTTACCTTTTCGTGGAGACGTTCGAGGGGAGAGTTTTCGATGAAGCGTATTTTGGCGACGGCAGCGATGCTCGTCGTGTTGCCGGTTGCAAGCCAGGCGCAGGAACTGCAGTTCCCGGCGTTCTACGGCGGCATCGAAGGCGGCGGCAACTGGATGCGCGACAGCACGGCGACCTTCGTCTTCGGCAATTCGACGGCGGTCGGCGCGGTCACGACCGACAATCCCGGCTGGGCGGTGGGCGCTGTCGTCGGCTACGACTTCGTCGGTCCGCGCGTCGAGCTCGAGGGCCTGTTCCGCCGCAACACCTCGACGGTCGGCGTGTTCTCGCCCGGCGGCTTCAACTTCGGCGCCGCCACCGAATCGATCAGCGCCATGACCAACGTCTATTACGACTTCAACGCCGGCCACACCTTCGTGCCCTATGTCGGCGTCGGCGTCGGCGCGGATTTCATCAGCACCTATGCCGCCGGCACGCGCAGTGACAGCATCCAGTTCGCCTATCAGGGCATCGTCGGCGTGGGTTACAACGTCAACGAACAGTTCCGCATCAATCTCGACGGGCGATATCACGCCTCGCTGGCGCCCTCGGTCTCGCATCCGACGCTCGGCAGCGCGCAATACGGCAACAGCAACTGGATGGTGATGCTCTCGGCGCACATCAAGTTCGCCGCCGAGAAGGAGCCGCCCTCGCCGCCGCCGCCAGCCGCGGCGCCGCCGCCGGCACCCTCATCCTTCATGGTGTTCTTCGACTTCGACCGCTCCGATCTCTCGAGCCAGGCCCAGACGACGATCACCCAGGCCGCCAATGCCTACAAAACCAAGGGCCAGGCCAGGGTCACCGCCATCGGCCATACCGACCGCTCGGGGCCGGAGTCCTACAACATGGCGCTGTCGCTGCGCCGCGCCAATTCGGTCAAGGACGGGCTGGTGCGCAACGGCGTGCCGGCCAATGTCATCACCGTCACCGGGCGTGGCGAGAGCCAGCCGCTGGTGCCGACCGCCGACGGCGTCCGCGAGGCGCAGAACCGCCGCGTCGAGATCGTGATGCAGTAGGAAAACCTTCCATCGATAGGAAAAAGGCGGCTTCCCCGAGCGAGGGGGGCCGCCTTTTTTCATGTCCGCACCGTTGCCGGGAGCTTTAAAGCCTTGCCTAGCCTCGCCCCAGAGCCGACCTGTGGCCTAAATGTCACGACAGCGGGCTGCCGCGCAACGAATGTGCAGAACGTACATTTTGCGGTCCGACTCGTAGCAAAGCTTCCTGTATGATAGCGAGACTGCCGTCCTTACAGATGTCTGCGCAAGTCAAACTTCGACACGACCGCTACAGCTATCAATACACATTTCAGATGATGGGGAGACCAGATGAAGAAGTTCTTCGCGACTGCGGTCGCGCTCGTAGCATTGCCGGTTGCAAGCCAGGCGCAGGGCCTGCAGGGCCCCGGCCTGTACCTCGGCCTCGAAGGCGGCCTCAACGGCCTGCTGCAGTCGACCAGCACGGTCGGCGGCAACAACGCCTCCATCTTCCCGCGTACCGGCTTCGCCGCCGGCGGCGTGATCGGCTGGGACTTCGTCGGTCCGCGCCTCGAGTTGGAAGGCGTCTGGCGCCATAACGAGGGCACCGCGAGCGTGTCGGGCGGCGCCGGCACCTTCAACTTCACGCAAGAGTCCTATGGCGCGATGGCCAACGCCTACTACGACTTCTTCGCCGGCAATTTCTTCGTGCCCTATATCGGCGCCGGCGCGGGTGTGGCCTTCCTCAACGGCTACTCCGCCAACTCGACGAACACCAGCACGCAGTTCGCCTACCAGGGCATCCTCGGTATCGGCCTGAACGTCAACGAGGCGTGGCGCGTCAACCTCGATGGCCGCTATTACGCCACGACCGGCGGCACCAGCCTGAACTTCGGCCAGGCCGGCAGCGGCAACTTCCGCAACGAAAACATCACCGCGATGCTGAGCGTGCACTACAAGTTCGGCCGTTCGGGCTATGTCGCGGCCGCTCCCGCCCCGGCACCCGCTCCGGCGGCGCCGCCGTCGTTCATGGTGTTCTTCGATTGGGACCGCTCGAACCTTTCGGAGCAGGCTCTGAACACGATCCGTCAGGCTGCCGGTTCCTACAAGACCAAGGGCTCGGCCCGCGTCACCGCGACCGGCCATGCCGACAAGTCCGGCCCGGAAGCCTACAACATGGCGCTGTCGCTGCGTCGCGCCAACACGGTCAAGGATGCGCTGGTTCGCGAAGGCGTCCCGGCCACCGCGATCGCCGTGGTCGGCCGTGGCGAGAGCATGCCGCTGGTGCAGACCGCCGATGGCGTGCGCGAGCCGCAGAACCGCCGCGTCGAGATCGTCATCCAGTAAGACGAGCTTCCACCGATACGGAAAAGGCGGCCTTCACGGCCGCCTTTTTTGTCGCCTGGATTTTCGTCCGCTGCTGAAGGCTCAGCCGGCCTTGCGCAGATGCGGGAACATGGCGAGCTTCGCCGACTCATCCATCTCGGTCTTGAAGGTGTACTTGTCCTTCAGCGCCAGCGCGCGCACGGCGGCGGGACGTGCCGAAATCTCGTCGAGATGGCGCTTGAGATTGGGCATCGTGGGCAGGGCGTCGGGCCCGAGCACGAAGGGCACGAGGCGCGACCAGCCCCACACCGCCATGTCGACGACGGTATAGGTATCGCCCAGCATGTAGCGATTCTTGGCCAGCCGGTCGTCGAGGATCTTCCAATGCCGCGTCGCCTCGAAAGTGTACCGCTCGACCGCATAATCCTTGGGCGCCGGGGCAAAGTTCCGGAAGTGCACGGCTTGGCCCGAATAGGGACCGATGCCGCTGGCGACGAACATCATCCACGACAGCAGGCCGGCGCGGCCCGACAGCACATTGGCCGGCAGGAAGGTACCGGTCTTCTCGGCGAGGTAGAGCAGGATCGCGTTGGAGTCGAAGACCGTGGCATCGCCATCGACGATGGCCGGCACCTTGGCGTTGGGATTGATGGCGAGGAACGCCGGCAGATGCTGCTCGCCCTTGCGCGTGTCGATCGGCACGATCTCGTAAGGCAGCCCCATCTCCTCGAGGCAGAGTGCCACCTTGGTCGGGTTGGGAGCTGTATTGAAATAGAATTTGATCATGTGTCGTCTCCTCTTTCAGGCGCGTGGCGGATGGACGACCAGTCTACTCCGGAAACACCGCTTACAATTCGCCCCGCGCACAATTATCTGCGTTTTGCGATAAAAAGCGGATCGAGTGTCTAAAAGATCGGGAAGCGAAAATGCTGCGACGGATCCGCAAGCTGGTCGAGAACGAGAATGCGACGACGGTGATCGAATTCGCCGTGGTCGCCACCCTGATCGCCACGGCAGGCATCTTCGCGCTCAGCCATGCTGCCGGATAAAACGCAGCGGGCCTTCCTCCTCAGTTGAAGCCGCAGGCGGCATTGGACACGTCGAGCGCCATGCGGCGGCCACCTTGCTGGAAACAGCCGTTGTTCCAGCTTCCCGTATAGCTCACGCCCCGCGAAACCAGCGTGCCGGAGCCGTTGGGCAGGTCGTCGCGATACTCGCCGTCATAGCGCGCCTCGAGGCTGGGATAGGTCGTGATACCGCGGCCGTGGCGCTTGATGCCGCTCCACTCGCCCTCGTAATGCGTGCCGTTGGTCCAGACGAAGGCGCCCTGGCCCAGGCGCTCGCCATTGGCCCAGTTGCCGTAATAGCGATTGCCGCTGGGAAAGGAGTACTTGCCGCGACCGTGGCGACGGTC